>JAPLCM010000023.1 GCA_026392275.1 Actinomycetota bacterium
GCACCGGCGGCGTTGTCCCTACGTCTTCGGAGGCGGCGGCCCGGAGGGCTCCGCGCCGGCGTCGCGCGCTACGCGCGTGCCCGGCATGCGCTCACCGAGCGCCGCGAGCATGGCGGCGTCATCGGCGAAGAGTTCGACGCCAGCGGGCTCGAGCTCGGCGGTCACGCCGGTGAAATCTCCGTCGAGCACGCCGCGGACCACCCACACCGGCGTGCCGGCCGCGGCCGCCTCGAGCACCGCCTCGATGTTGCGCGCGTTGCCGTGGCTCACGGGCACCGCCGCGAGCATCACCAAGTCGGCGCTGCGCATCAGCTCGAGATTCTGGGCGTGCGCCTCGTCGCCGACCGGCGAGAACGGAGCCTCCACGGCCATCGAGAGCCCCAGTTCCGAGCCCGTCTCCTCGTCGGTATCGAGGGCGTTGAGCACGCCGGCGGACACGTCGTACCCGGCGTCCACCAGCTCGCGCATGAGCCCCGCGCCCGTACCGCCGCCGCACACCAGGTGCACGCGCCCGAGCCGCTCGCCGCGCAGCCGCGGCGAGAAGGTGAGGTACGTGCGCCCGGCATGCTTGTGCAGGTAGGCGCGCACCCCGTACACGGCCTCGACGATCTCAGGGCGCAGCACTTCGTCCGGCGGCCCGTAGGCGGCTACCTCGCCCTCGCTCAGAACCAGCAGCTTGTCGAAGTAATGGATCGCGAGGTTGAGGTCGTGGAGGATGCAGAGCACCGAAAGGCCCTCTCCGTTGAGCTCCTTCAGCAGGTCGAAGAGGCGCAGCTGGTGCGATACGTCGAGGGCGGAGGCCGGCTCGTCGAGCAGCAGGAGCTTGGCGCGCTGCATGAGCGCCTGCGCCAGCACGACCAGCTGCTTCTCGCCGCCGGAGAGCTCCGTGAACCGGCGGCTCGCCAGCTCGGGGACGCCGAGACGCGCCAGCGTCAGCTCGGCGTCGGCGCACGCGTCCGCGTCCTTGCCGCGGCAGTAGGCGCCCATCTCGACGACTTCGCGCACGGAGAGGTCGAAGTCGAGGGTGAAGTGCTGCGGCACCAGCGCGACTTCACGGGCCATCTGGCGACGGCGGATCTTGCGCGTCGGCACGCCGTCGATGAGGACCTCACCTGCGGTAGGGTGCAGAAGTCCGTCGATCAGATCGATCATGGTGGACTTGCCGCTGCCGTTGGGGCCGACGATGCCGACGAACTCGCCGGCCTGCAGGTCGAACGAGATCCGACGCAGCACGGGACGCTCGTCGTAGGCAAAGTCGACCTCGCGGACGGTGACGAGCGTCATCAGCCCTTTCTCCCGCGCCGCAGCAAATACACGAACAACGGCGCGCCCACGAACGTGGTCACCACGCCGACCGGGATCTCGTTGGGGGCGATCACGGTGCGCGAGAGCAGGTCGGCGATGCCCATCATGGAAGCGCCGAGCAGTAGCGACACCGGCAGGAGGCTGCGGTGGCCGGGGCCGACCAGCAGCCGCACGATGTGCGGCACGACGAGGCCCACGAAGCCGATGATCCCGCTCACCGAGACGGCGATGGCGGTCAGCACGCCGGCCGTGACAAGCAGAACGCGCTTGGTGCGCTCGACCTCGACGCCGAGCTCGAGAGCGCGCTTCTCACCCTGCAGCAGGATGTCCATCTCTTTGGCGAAGAACAGCGGCGCGATCATGAACGGCACCGCGACGAGCGCGATCTCGACGTCCGGCCAGCCGCGCCCCGAGAAGCTGCCCATGAGCCAGTAGACGATGGCGTACATGTCCTGGTTGGCGCGGATCATGAGGACGGTGACGACGGCGCTGGCCAGGTAGGAGATCGTGACGCCGGCGAGCAGCAACACGAAGATGTCGATCCTCCCGCGCCGGCGCGCCGCCATCCACACGATGCCCAGCGTGAGGAAGCCGCCGATGAGCGCGAGGACGGTCATCCAGGGCAGGTTGGACAGGTGCAGCACGATGCCGATGGTGGCGCCGAGCGCGGCCCCCGAGGACACGCCCGTGACGTACGGATCGGTGAGCGGGTTCAGGAACAGGTCCTGCAGGATCACTCCGGCCACCGCCAGCTCCGCCCCCACGAGGCAGGCCACGAGTACGCGCGGCAGGCGGATCTGCCAGAAGATGGCGTTGGGAAGATCGCCCTGGACCGGCCCCGTGGTGACGAAGTGCCAGACTTCGCCGAGCGACAACGAGGCCGGTCCGAAGGCCAGCGAGACGAGCAGGCACGCGACAAACACACTTGCGGACAAAGCGATACCCGGCCAGACGCTTGTGCGCGCCAGTCGCGTCACTGCGCGGCTGCAGCCTCGGGATGGATCATCTTGACCAGCTCCTGAAGCCCCTGAGCCAGACGCGGCCCGGGCCTGGCTATGAGGTTGTCGTCGATCACGTACACGTGCCCGTCCTTGACCGCCGTCAGCACGTCGAAGCCGGCGCGCTTGGTGATGTCGCCGGGCTTGCTCATCGAGCCGGAATCGGCGATGTACACAGCCGGGTCGTTCTTGAACAGCACCTCGGTGCTGAAGGTAGGAAAGCCGGGGCCCGCGGTGGCGCCGAGGTTGGTGCCGCCGGCCAGCGTGATCATGTCGTCGATGAAGGTCCCGCCGCCGGCGGTCATGAGCGGCTTGCTGTAGATCTCGAGGAAGGTCGCCGGACGGGAGGCGGACGCGACCTGGGCCTGCACGTCGTCCTTGGCCTTCTGCATGGTGTCGGCGACCTGCTGGGCCTGCTCGGTGGAACCCGTGAGCTGCCCCAGGTTGGTGATGTCGGTCATCACGCCGTCGTACGTCTTGGGGTCGACGACGTAGACCTTCATGCCGAGCTTCTCGAGCTTGCTGCGCAGCTTGTCCTGGATACCGCCGGCGGCCAGCACGAGGTCCGGCTCGAACGAGGCGATCTTCTCCACGTTGGGGTTGGCGAAGTCGCCGATCTTGGGCAGGCTCTTTGCTTCTTCGGGGTAGTCGTCGTAGCTCGTGCCGGCGACCATCTTGCCGCCGGCGCCGATGGCGTAGGCGATCTCGGTGTTGGCCGGGGCGAGGCTCACGATGCGGGTGGCCGGCTGGTCCATGGTGACCGTGGTGCCGGTGCCGTCGGTGACGGTGATCGGACCGGCTGAGGCGGAGGCGGCCGGCGAAGCCTCGCCGCCGGCGCTGGCGTCGGAGCCGCAGCCGGCCAGCGCGAGCGCGCCGCCGACGGCCAGGATCAAAACGGTGAGGATGGTGGCCGCGGCCAGGCCGCGACGCGGACGGGTGGTGCTCATTGCGGTTGGTGCTCCCTTCATGACGTTACTTCACTTCTTCAGCGGTGAACTTCACGACCCAGTGGCCGTCGCGCTCTTCACGGCCGTTCCAAGCCAGCGGGACGGGCGCCGAGAACAGCGGCGCGGCGGTGACCATGGTGTGGTATTCGCCCTCTTCGCCGCAGGCGTCGGCGCCGGCGGCTTCGAGCTCGGCGACAAGCTCCGGCGTGATCTCGCGACCGAGGAACGCGGCGTCGAGCTTGGCGGCGTCGACGGCGACCACGGTCGCCCGGACGCCGCCCGCCAGCAGCTCGCCGATCAGCCGGCGCCGCGGCTCCTGCCAGAGCGGCAGGTGGCAAAAGAGGTCAGCGACGTCGCAGACCCCCTCGACCCACATGCGGTGGCCTTCGAGGTCGATGTCGCCAAAGACGCCGGCCTCGACGCCCTGCCGCCGCAGCTGATGGAGGATGCCGACGAACGCGGCCTCGTAGTCGTCCCATGTGGTGGCGCCGGTGACGAGCGGGACGCCGAGCGCCGCGGCCTGCGCCTCCAGAAGCGCCAGAGGCAGGCCGTGACCGCGGCTGCGCTCACCGTCCTCGTGCAGCATGCACACCAGCGCCTCGGGCCGGCCGCCTGCGGCGACGGCCCGCGCGAACGCCAGGTACGCGTCCTTGCCGCCGCTCCACGAACAGAAGAAGCGGCGCCCGGCCAGGGTGGGGGTGCAGTCCACATGACCGGACGCCGCGGCTTTGTCGCCGCCTTCGGCGGCGGGGTTCACACTCATGTCTCGGCGCCTCCGTCTTGGCGACAGTCGGGGCAGATCCCGTACACCTCGAGGTGGTGGCCGTAGATCGAGAAGCCGGTGGCCGCCGAGAGTCGAGCCTCCAGCTCCTTGACGTCGCCGTCGCCGTCGAAGCGCACCACGCGGCGGCAGACGCCACAGATCAGCGGGTGGCTGTGGCCGATGGGCGGCGCGGTGAAGCAGATCTCGCCGCGCCTGTCCTGCACGCGCGCCAGCAGACCGAGGTCGCTGAGCAGGGTGACCGTGCGATAGACCGTGGCCTGACCGACGCCATCGCCACGCAGGGCGTCGGCGGCCTCGCCGATGGTCGCGGCGCGATCCGCGCCGGCGAAGTAGTCCCAGATCAGCCGGCGCTGGCGCGTGAAGGGGATGCCTTTCGCGCGGAAGACCGATTCGATGTCGTGCGTCGGCTCTGGATCGGTCACGGACAGGGCTCCTCGAGGGTCAGTTGAGAACGGTTCTCACTTCACTTGAGAAAACCTATCAACCGCCGCCGGGTGCGTCAAGCGCTGGCGCCCGGCTCCCCGCTACCCCAAGGGGTCAAACGGTGCCCTCGCTCTCGAGCTGCGCCAAGCAGAGCGCGGCTTCGTCGATCTGAGCTTCGCTGAAGACCCGGATACCTGCGTCCAGCAGGCGTGCCGCGGTGATGCCGGGCGCCGGGACGCGACGGCCGCTGAACGACCCGTCGTAGATGGAGGCCGTGCCGCAGGAGGGACTGCCGTCTTTGAGGACGGTGATGCGCACGTCCCTCGCTCTGGCGACGTCGAGCGTGTGCTCCGCCCCCCTGACGAACGACTCCGTGACGTCCAGCCCCGTCGCATCTGTGACCGTCGTCTGCCCTTCCAGCATGAGCGACTCGCCTGCCGCGTACGAGATCTCGGCAGGTGGCCGCGGAGTGGGCAGGCCACCGTCGACCTCCGGGCACACGGCGACGACGCGGCCCTCTGCGGCCCACCGACGAAGGACGGGAGACTCGATCGCGACACCGCCTCCGTCGTAACGCACCGGGTGACCCAGCAGACACGCGCTGACGAGTATCAACTGCATCTTGCCGCCCTCTGCATCACTGCCACGTTTGTAACTCGATGATGTTCCCCTCCGGGTCGGTGACGTAGCACCACGTCACCTGCGTGCCCACCGACGTGGTGAGCATCACGACCTCGCCGACGGATCCGCCGCCTGCAGCCAGCACCTCGTGGCGCGCGTCCTCGACAGACGCCACCTCGAATGCCAGGTGAGCCAGCCCCGGGCGGTTCACCGCCGCAGGCGGACCGTCCGCGCATGGCGAGTAGGCGTAGATTTCCAGGGTCGGCCCACCCGGACCATAGCCGGGCAGCCGAAGATGAACGCCGGCCAGTGCCGCGCCCGCGACCCCCGTGCCGGCCTCGAGTACTGGGCCCGCGTAGTCCCGTTCGGGCGGGACGGGCACGCAGCCGAAGACCGCCTCGTAGAAACCCGCGAGCGCCCTCCAGTCCCGGGCGACGATGTTCGTGTGGGCGTAGCGTGCGCCTTCGATCATTCTCGACTCCTCACTCGAGTTCGCGTCTGCCCGGTAGTGTGCCCGGAGCGGCCCAGCGTAACAAACACGGAATGGGGTTGACCCTCACGTTACGTCAGGCTCTATCCTTCCCAGATGGAGACGAACGTGATGGCACACAGGGTGGGTGAGGTCGTGAAGCTCGCGAACGTGAGCGTGCGCACCCTTCACCACTACGACGAGATCGGCCTGCTCGTGCCGTCCGCGCGATCGGCGGCCGGCTATCGGCTCTACACGGCAGGAGACCTCGAGCGGCTGCAGCACGTGCTCTTCTACAGGGAGATCGGCATTGGGCTCGAGGAGATCCGCGACCTGATGGCCGATACGGCATTCGACCGACGAACGGCCCTCGCCGCGCAGCGCGATCTGCTCGCGAAAGAGGTGTATCGGCTCGAGGCAATGCTCGACCTCATCGACAAGACGCTGGCGGCACAGGAAGAAGGGATACCGATGGGACAAGGGGAGATGTTCGAGGTGTTCGGCGACTTCGACCCGGCGGAGCATGAAGATGAAGTCCTGGAGCGCTGGGGCAAGACCGACGCCTACAAGGAGTCGACGCGCCGCACCAGGAGGTACACGAAAGCGGACTGGACGCGCTTCAAGACGGAGACCGACGCGATCAACGGCGACATGGCGGAGCTGATGGACGAAGGAGTCGCGCCGAGCGACCCGCGCGCCATCGATGCCGTGGAGCGTCACCGTGTGCTGATCGATCGCTGGTTCTACCCATGCTCGCACAAGATGCACGCCCAGCTCGGGCAGATGTACGTGGCCGACCCGCGCTTCGCGGCCGACTACGAGAAGATTCGCGCGGGGATGGCCCAGTACATGTGTGACGCCATCGCCGCTGATGCGGCGCGTGCCGCTCGGGAGCCCGGCTAGGCCAGGTGAGTAGGGTCGGCGAGCGGCAGCTTCATCAGCTTGTGGTCGACCGCCTCGAAGCCGACGCGGCGATACACCGCCTGGGCGACGGCGTTGTCGGCGCCGACCTCGACCCGCATAGCACGCATCCCCAGCTCGACGCAGACCCGGCGCGCCTCCGCGAGGGCGGCGGTGCCGAGGCCGGCGCCGCGGAAGTCCGACCGGACGTAGAGATCGTCGACGACCGCCATGCGGCCTCCGTACTCCATGGCGAACACGAAGGTGATGACGACATGGCCGACGACTTCTGAGCCCTGCTCGATGAGCCAGACCCGCCCGAGGCGGGGGTCGGCGAGCAGATCCGTGAACGCCTGAGCGGCGTGCGGCCGGTCCAGCACGTAGCCGGCCTCGGCATAGAAGTCGGCCATCAGGTCGAGCAGCGTCTCCCGGTCTTCAGCGCCGGCCGGCCGCATGCGGGCACCCCCGGATCACGTGGGCTGCGCGCCGCAGACGATCGCTACCTTCGCGACGTGGGGAACGCACTCGGCGATGAAGGCGGCCGACTCGAACGTGTCCATCGTCCCGAGCCTGTACTCGAGGTCTGTCTCGTCGCACAAGACACGGACGCATCCGGCGGCGTGGCAGGGCTCGACGATGGCCTTGCCGTACCCCCAGACGTCTTTGAGGTTGTCGTCGAAGCCCGCCGCCTTGACCATGAGAAGGTCGCCTTGGACGCTCACGCTGAAACTGATGGCCACGCGCGAATCCTTGTTCCCGTACCGGCCGTATGGTCTGCGAGCACCTCGGCGTATGCGCAGGTCGGGAGCATTGTACTGCTTGCGCGCGCCGAATCCTCGTACGAACGGCGCGTCCTGCAGACCCGCCGGGCCCGCGCCGATACCATCCCGTAGAACTCGGCTCTGGAAAGAGGTCGGCGGACCGTATGGTCCGCCCGGGAAAAGGAGCACAGCATGAGACACGTGGCCGTCTGTGGTCTTCTCGTGATCGCGACGCTGCTTGCGGCGGGTATCGGGCTCGTAGCCTGCGATTCGTCGAGCCAGCCCGGCGAGACGCCGGCAGCCACAGCAAGCGCCCGACCGGCTTCCTCGTTCGAAGTCGGCGAGATCGTCGCCGCCAAATGGACCGACGGCAGCCTCTGTCTGGCCACGGTGACGGCCGTCGATGGCGACAACATCACCGTGACCTACACTGATGACGGATCGTCGGCGACCCTGTCTATACAGGACCTCCGCCCGATCGCCGACACACCGTTCGCGGTCGGCGACCGTGTGCTCGCCGTCTGGTCGGGCGGACGATTCTACGCGGGTGAGGTCACCAAGGCGGACGGCACGACGTACACCATCAAGTGGGACGACGGCAGCCAGACGTCGACGGTCCAGGCCGGCAAGATCATCGCGGAGTAGGTGCGGCGTGCGCGAGCGGCAGGTAGTCCTCGCGCAGCGGAGAGAAGACCTCCACGGCCACCGAATCCTGCAGCACCTCGGAACCGTGCTCCATGCCGCCGGGGATGCACCAGCTGTCGCCGGGCATGACGTCGTGGGTCTCGCCGCCGATCGTCAGGGCGATGTGTCCGCTGACCAGGTAGCCCGTCTGCTCCTGAGGATGCTCGTGCATCGGCAGCGTGTGGCCGTGGAGCAGGCGGAACTCGGTCATGAGCGTGTTGCTGCCGAAGCACAGCGTCCTCATGAGGATGCCTGGCGCGACTACCTCGTAGTCGTCCTCGTCACGTCTGGTGAACACCGTTCCTCCTTGATGCCGCCGGCGCTACTCGACGAGCAGCGGCGGCCCGACCAGTTCCATTCCGTTTTCGCGCCACAGGGCCGGATCCTGCGGCGGCATCGCGTCGGCCTTCGTCACCTCGCGGAAGAAGGCCTCCATCCTGCCGGCCGGCGTGAAGGCGACCAAGATGCGCCCGCGCCCGTCGCCGACGTGTGCCCAGACGTGCGGCACGCGGCGCGGTCCGAGGATGGAGCCTCCGGGCCGCAGGGTGTGCCGCTCTTCACCGACCTCGATGACGAACTCGCCCTCGAGGACGTAGAACCATTCGTCCTGCTCGAGATGCAGGTGCCGGGGCGGCCCGCCCTTGGCGTGAAACGTGTTCTCAAGCACCAGGAGGCCGCAGTCCAGCGCGATCACCTTGAACTCGATCGTGCTGACGCCGAGCCCGAGATGCTCACCGAGCCGATCTTCACCCGCCGGCACCAGAAGCGCCGGCGACCTGCCGTTCATGACGTCTCCGGGTGCGAGGCGTGGATCTCGAAACGGGTGACGCGTGACATGCTCAGCTCCCCCGTCCGGCGCCTGGGCGATCCGCATGTGAAGACGCTCTTCGCCTCTCTGAGCTCGGGCGTGAACTCGACCCCGAAGTCCTCCGCTTCGTACACCCGGCGGATCTCGATCTCGGCCTCGCTATTCAATGGGTTCGGGCAGCGCTTCACCCACTCGATGGCTTCTTCTCTGGACGCCGTTTCAAAGAGCCAGTAGCCGGCGATCAGCTCGTTCGTCGCAGGGAACGGGCCATCGGAAACGGTACGCGCGCTGCCGGAGAACCTGACGCGCGCGCCTTGCGAGCTCGGCTGGAGCCCCTCGCCGGCGAGGAGCACACTGGCGGTGACCAGCTCTTCGTTGTACTTGCCCATCTCCGCAAGCTGCTCTTCAGTCGGGAGGACGCCTGCCTCGGTGGTCGCGTCCGCTTTGAGCAGCATCATGAATCGCATCGGAATGCCTCCGTGTTGTTCCCAACAGGGGCCAGCCTCCGGCCTGGCCGGGTCCGATGGACGCCAGACCTGACCGACTGACGCCGGTGCCCCAGTCGTTTCTGCCGAAGGCTTGCCATACCGCAGTACATTCCCGTGGCGGCACACGCAGAACCGGGCCGCGCTCGAGCACCCGGCCCTGAGGCGCGGCGATCACCCGACGCGGTGCCCCAGGATCGGTGCGCAATGAAGCTCGAAGATCAGCTCGCCGTCGATGATCTGGCCGGTGGGGACGAAGCCGAGCTTCTCGTTGACGCGCAGGGACGGCAGGCTGTCCTCCGCGAGGGCGAACCCGGCAAGCGCTTGCGCTCCGCGTCTGTCGCCCGCGATGATCGCGCCCATGAGCGGCAGCGCAGGCAAAACGATATCGAGCCGCTCCGAGCGGATAGGTTCCGGCGCCGCCCCTTCGCCGCTCAAGGAAGCGCCCGGCGACTACTCCGCATCGTACGCAGCGATCGCGGCCGGGAGGACCCGCGTCACACCGAGGCCGGCGGCCGGCAGCCCGACCAGGATCGCGCTGATGACCTCCTCGCGCGACGCGCCCGCCTGCTTGGCCATCTGCACATGGAACGGGATACCGCTCTCCAGACCCTGGACGGCGAGCACCGCGAGATAGGCGAGCGCGGACGTCTTCTTGTCGAGGGCACTCGCTGCCGCGAGACCGCCGACCATCGCTCCCCACGCCTGTGCGTGCCCGGGCGCCTCGCGCATGAACGCCTGGTACGCGTCGCTCACGAGAGATGCTGAATCTGCCATGTTATGCCCCCTTCTGGTCGCGGCTCCGTTGTGCCCGGTGCCGCCCTACAATACCGCCCGAGGTAGCCGTTCACTTGTGCGACGCATCGATATCCGCCGCGGAAGCCTGAGGACCGGCGCGGTCGCGAAGCCTTGGATCTGTCGAGCGCCGCATGAGGCGCGAGCGGCCAACGTTCTCGAAGAAGCCGTATTCACGGTAGAAGGGCATGAGCTCTGGCTGGCAGACAAGTTCGATGCTCGCGACATCCGCGAGAGCGGGGTCAGAGCAGATGCGCCCAAGAAGCAGCCGACCGAGGCCTTGCCCGCGAAACGCCGACGCGACAATGACATCGAGCACGAGCGCGAGATAGATGCGGTCGGTGAGGACGCGCGCGAACGCCACCAGAACGTCTGACGAACACTCGACCACCGCGAACACGAGATCGGTGGCCGCGAGCATCCGCTCGACGTCGGCGCGCGTCCGCGCCTTCGTCCACCACTCGCTCGAGTACAGGCTCAGCAGTTCATCGACGTGCGACGCGGACAGGCTGTCTCGTATCGCAAACACTGGTTCCTCGCCCATCCACGTCCCTCGCCCTCTGCCGGACGACCGTCGCTCTAACGGCTGCCCTCTACCCTGCAGCGTACTGCCTGGGCGATACGCGGCCGCGACACGGCCGCCGACGACAGCGTCAGCGCTCATCTTCCGCGAACACTCTGCAGCCCATGGCCGCGGCGATGACGACGAAGTCCGCGGCCGGGACTTTCACCTGACCGAAGCGGAAGGCCGCGCCCCAGTGCGTCTTGCTCTTGATGAACGAGAGCGGCTCGATGAGCGGCCGAATCGACGCCTCCTCGCAGGGCAGGAACTCGACATCCACGCGGTAGGGCTTGAAGTCTGGGCTCATCTCGACCTGGTAGATCTCGCCCGACTTCACGATGCCGACCGCCGTGAAGGCCTGCAGCGCCTCGCCGTCCGGATACGCCGTCTTCGGCGAGTAGATCAGCAGGCCGTCGCCGGCGTGAAACCGCTGCAGCGGCGCCTTCTTGCCGTGGTTGAGCTGGATGAAGCCGCCCTCCACGCCGAGCCGCGCGTGCGCACGCGAGACGACGCCGATCCAGTAGTTGCGCGCAGTCACGGCGCAGCCCACATCACGCGATCGCCGAAGGCGTGCGCTCGAACCACGGCTGCGCGCGTTCGAGCTGGCCGGCGAGACGGTACAGCGTGGCCTCGTCCCCGAACTCCCCGACGAAGTGCATGCCGACTGGCAGCCCGCCGGTCGTCCAATGGAGCGGCACCGACATCGCCGGCTGCCCCGTGACGTTGAAGACCGGGGTGTAGGGCATGAACTCGAACGTCTTGTCGGCGAGCGGCTTGATCACGCCGAGCGCCTTCATCAGCCAGCCGGCGCTGAGACGGCTCATGATCTCCACCTGGCGCCGCTCCCCTACCGTGGGCTGGAGCGAGCCTGTGAGCACGGGGGGCCGGGCCAGCGTCGGCGTCAGCAAGACGTCGTAGCCCTCGCAGAAGCGGGCGATGACCCTTGATGCCGCCTGCAGATAGCTCAGCGCCCCGGCGTACTCGCCGGCGCTGAAGGCCTGACCTAGCATGGCCAGCGCCCTCGTGCCGATCTCGAAGTCGGCCAGCGACAGCCTGCGGCCCGCCAGCTTCGCGGCCTGCACGATGGTGTCGCGCGTCTCTGCGGCGATCACCGTGAGATACGCGACCGAGAACGCTTCCCGGTCCACCGGGGGCGAGGCCTCGACGAGCTCGTGGCCGAGCCCTCCGAGCAGCCGGACGGTCTTTCGCATCCCCGCTTCGCACTCTGCGTCCACGTCGTGACCCAGGAGCGGGCGCGACGAGAAGGCGATCCGCAGCCTGCCGGGCTCGGTCGTCACTTCTTGCAGATACGGCCGTTCCTGCGGCGGGGCCCAATAGGGCGCGCCGACCTCTGGACCCGCGGCGGCGTCGAGCATCGCCGCACTGTCGCGTACGGACCGCGTGAGCACATGCTCCTGGACGTACCCGCGCCAGTTCTCGCCGACGTCCGGCCCGGTGGGGGTGCGGCCGCGGGTCGGCTTC
>JAPLCM010000063.1 GCA_026392275.1 Actinomycetota bacterium
GCGGCCCTGTGCGGATCGTGCCGAAGAAGATGCGTGCCCACCCGATGAACAGGACCAGGTAGATCAGGCCGAAGATACCGAAGGTGGTCGCGACCTCGCCGCTCGAGACGAGCGGTGACACTCCGTCGGAGGTGCGCAGCAAGCCCTGCACCACCCATGGCTGCCGCCCTACCTCGGCGGCGACCCAGCCGAGGAAGATGGCGATGATTGGCAGCGGCGAGCAGATGACCAGGAGCCACAGTACCCAGCGTGCCTTCTCGATGCGTTTCAGCGCGTAGGTGATGACGGCGATCAGCATGACCAGGATGAAGAGGAATGAGAGCGCGATCATGAGGTGGTAAGACTGGAAGGTGATCTGCGCCGGCGGCCGGTCGGCCGCCGGCACCGAGCTGAGGCCGGTCACGACGTGGTCCGGGCTGAACCCCAGCATCAGGCTGAGACCGCTCGGGATACTGACTCCGGTCGTGCCGCCGTCGCCGTTCACCCAGCCGAAGAGGTACAGCGGCACCCGGTCCCCGGTCTCGTACACGTTCTCGAAGGCGGCCATCTTGACGGGCTGGTACTGGGCGACCTCAACGGCACTCCAGTGGCCGATGAGGGGCATGGCCGCCGAGAAGACCAGGCCGACCACGAGACCGGTGAGCAGCGAGTGCCTGGCCATGTGCACGTGCTTCCCCTTGAGCAGGTACCAGGCGCCGATCGCCGCCACGACGAAGGCTCCGGCGATGATGCAGCCGGCGATCGTGTGCGTGTAGCGCTGGGCGATGGACGGGTTCAACGCGGCCGCCCAGAAGCTGGTCAGCATGGCCTTGCCGTCCTCGATCCGGTAGCCCGCGGGGGTCTGCTGCCAGGAGTTGGCGATCAGGATCCAGAGGGCCGACAGCAGAGCGCCGATCATCACCATCCAGGTCGAGATGTAGTACAGGCGCTTGGAGACGCGCCCGCGCCCGAACAGCAGGACACCGAGGAACACGGACTCCATGAAGAAGGCGAAGAGCCCCTCTGCCGCCAACGGAGCGCCGAAGATGTTGCCGACGAAGCGCGAGTAGTCGGCCCAGTTGGTGCCGAAGGCGAACTCCATCGTGATACCGGTGGCGACGCCGATGGCGAACGTCGTGGTGAACAGCCTGATCCAGAACTTGGAGGCTGCCCTGTCGGCCGGGATGTCGCTCTTGTAGTACCTGCGCTCCGCGGCGACCACCATGATCGAGAGGCCGATACTGATGGGAACGAAGATGAAGTGATAGCCGACGGTGAAGGCAAACTGTAGTCGAGACAGCATCAAGGCGTCCATGCGTGTCCGCCACCTCCTGGGGGACCGTTGTGCCTGCCCGCGCGCGACGCGAGACTCCGCATCAGCGCGGGCGGCCTGGTGCGTCCTATTTTCACTGTCGACGTAGTGTCATGTCAATGGGAGTAGGTGCGCCGGGGCACAAGCAGGCCTGCGGAGCGCGGCGCCGTAAGTATTAAGCGCAGGTTAAGCAGCCTGTTCACGCCCCGGGAGCTTGTGCTACCATGCTCGAGGGGTCGGCACAGTTCGCCGGCCGTTCTGCTGTAGGAGGCTGATCGTTTTGTCTGAAGAACAGCTCGAATGTACGGAATGCTCGGCACAGTGCGAGAAGGTCGTCTATCCGGCTGCATGTCTCACCATGAACTGCCGTTTCCTCTATGCGTTCAAGGAAGACGGCGACACGTTTTTCGGGTGCATCGAGAAGGTGTTCCCGCACGAGATCGACCTCAAGATGTTCGAGGACATCGAGCGCGGCAAGGGCGGGTTCGGCGTGGTCAAGGTGGCCCGCACGCCGCTGCCGCAGTGCTCGGTGGCCGTGCAGAGCTGCTACGCCTCCGGCGAAGGCCCGCTCTGCCGCAACATGTATTTTCGCCGCCGTGACCGGCGCGAGGTGCAGACGGTAGAAGACTAGTCGTCGTGCCAGGCACCAGCGTTTGCGGGCGAAACCGCGGCTGTGCCGCGGTTTCGCCGTTTCCGGGGGCTGGTATACTCAAGAAGCGCAGCCGCCGAGGCTGCCCATGGGGGCGAACAGGTCTCGACATGGGCTGTACCGAGGTGGGAGCAGCAGGCCGAGGTCCGGTGGCCTCGTTAAACTGCCGGAACACACTACTTGCCGAGAATAACTCTCTCGCACTCGCCGCCTGATTAGTTAGGTGACGCATCGCGCCCGGCTCGCCCACGGCCGGGGCCCGCGGTGTCATCAAGTGGGCTGGGGTGCGGTCGCGCTGCTCCGAGCGAGCGCACCCGAGACTGATCGGAGCTGGCAGACGGCACCCGGCCGACGCGGGGGCCGCGAGCGAGATCAATGCGCCGGCTAAGCCTGTAGAGACTCCGCCGAGGCGTCCGTGGACGCGGGTTCGATTCCCGCCGCCTCCACCACCATTCCTCTCCCTCCGCACGCCCGCGACCGTGCACTATACTGCGGGCGTGGACCAGCCGGCCGACATCCTCTCCGCGGCGGCGCCCGGCGCGTCAACGCCGCCGGCGTCACGATGGCCGCGCGTCCTGGATCCGCTCCCCGTGAGCGTCGCACTCGCGCTCGTGTTCACGGCGGCCGGCCTGGTCGAGTTACTCACGCGTGACGCAGTGTCCGCCGGCTATCGGGAAGACGGGCCGCTGCTCATCACGCTCACGGTCGCAAGTGCGCTGTCGCTGGCGCTGCTGTGGTGGTCGCCCCTGGTCAGCCTCTGCGTCTCGCTGGGCCTCCTGTGCGCGCAGTCGATCATCGGCTACGAGTTCACCCAGGCGGCCTTGTGGGCAGTCGTCGTCGCGTCTTTCGCGACCGTGGCCTTCGACCACTGGCGGCGTGCCGTGGCGGCCGGGTTCCTGGCTGTTCCCGGCGTGGTCGTCCTGGTGCTGACCGTGCCGAGTCTCTCGTGGCAGAGAGCCTTGGGCGCTTGGGCCTCGCTCTCGCTCGTCTGGGTGATCGCGGTGGTGATCCGCGTCTATCGCGGCAGCATCGAGCGCGCCGAGCGCCGGGCCGCTCTCTTTGCGGCCGACCGCGAGGCGCGCGCCCGCGAGGCGGTCGCCGCGGAGCGCTCGCGCCTCGCCCGCGAACTGCACGACAGCGTCGGGCACGCGCTCAACGTAGTCGTGCTGCATGCGGGCGCCGCCCAGCGCGTCATCGCGACCAAGCCGGAGCTGGCCCACGAGGCGCTCGGCAGCATCGAAGCGGCTGGTCGCCAGGCGCTCGCCGACATCGAGCGTATGCTCGGCATCCTGCGCGCGCCCGATGACGGCGTCGGGCTGAACGCCGCTCCCACCCTTGGCCAGTTGGAGAGTCTGTGCGAGCAGGTCCGTGATGCCGGGCTGCCCGTCGCCCTGAGCGTGGAGGGCAAGGCTCGCGCCCTGCCGGCCAGTCTCGATCTCACCGCCTACCGGATCGTCCAGGAATCGCTCACCAACACGCTCAAGCACGCCGGCAAGACGCACGCTGTCGTGAAGGTACGCTACGAGGAGGACGCGCTCGCCATCGAAGTCGTCGACGACGGCTGCGGCGTCCCCGCCGGCCTCGCCGGCGGCGGTCGCGGCCTTGTGGGCATGGGCGAGCGGGTCGCCACATTCAGGGGAGAACTCGAGGCGGGCGCGCGCGCTGAAGGCGGCTTCGCCGTCCGCGCGCGCCTCCCGCTGCAGAAGGAGGGCACATGAGCATCACCGTGGTGCTGGCCGACGACGAGCAGATGGTGCGGTCGGGTCTGCGTCTCATCCTCGAGACTGAGCCCGATATCGAGGTCGTGGGCGAGGCCGGCGACGGCGGCGAGGCGCTGGAACTGACGCGCCGCCTGGACCCCGATGTCGTGCTCATGGACGTGCAGATGCCGATCATGAACGGGATCGAGGCGACGCGCGCCATCGTCGCGCTGGGGCGCGACGAGACCTCGCGCGTGCTCATCCTCACGACCTTCGATCTTGATGAGTACGTGTACGAAGGCTTCAAGGCCGGGGCTAGCGGCTTTCTGCTCAAGCGCACGCCGGCCGCCGACCTCGTAGCCGGCATCCGCATCGTGGCCGCCGGCGATGGCATGATCGCGCCCTCGGTGACCACGCGTCTCATCGCCACCTTCCGCGACCGGGAGGAGCGCGCCGGCGTACCTCGCGACCCGGCCGTCCTGGACGACCTCACCGCGCGCGAGCACGAGGTGCTGGGGCTGGTCGCGCGTGGCATGACCAACGGGGAGATCGCCGCGCATCTCTTTCTCAGCGAGGGCACGGTGAAGACCCACGTGAAGCGCATCTTCTCCAAGCTCGGCCTGCACGACCGCACGCAGGCCGTGATCCTCGCCTACGAGGTGGGTCTGGTGCGCCCTGGGGAGAGCGCCGCCGAGTAGTCTCGCGGCGGTCGGCGTACCCCTGTGGGGGTAGGCGCGCCGCCGCAATGATCCCTCTGAGGGCGACCACCTGTTCACGCCGTGGGGTGACGACGCCGCCTCCGCGTCCAGGTACGCTTCTCGTGTAAGCCGCAGAGGACCCTCGGAGGTGCGCCCATGAACGACTCGATGCTCGGCCGTTTCTTCGGCGTCGCCGTGCGATCGCGTACGTGGCTCAACGTGCTGTTCCAGTGGTTGGCGTTCCCGCTCGGCCTCTTCTACTTCATCTTCCTCGTGACCGGCCTTTCCGTGGGCCTCGGCCTCGTTGTCGTCTGGGTGGGCATTCCCATCCTGCTCATCGTGGCCGGCGCTTGGTGGCTGTTCGGCGCCTTCGAACGGGTGCAGGCGAAGTACCTTCTGGGCGCAGACGTGCCTCTGCCCCCGCGCGCCTGGGAGTCGGCGAACGGTGTATGGGGCAAGCTGAAGGCCCACTTCGGCAGCGCCGCCACCTGGAAGGACCTGCTGTACCTGCTCGCCAAGCTGGCCTTCGGGACCGTCTCGACGACGCTGATCATGACGGTGGCCGGGACGCTGTTCTGGTGTTTTGCCGTGCCGATCGCGGCCATCTGGCGCGTCGACGTCATCACGACCTCCGGCGGCGGCTGGCACCCGCCGCTCTGGCTTGGGCTGCTCGGCATCCCGGCGGGGTTCCTCGTCTTCTTCATCGGGCTGCACGTCTTGAACGGCTGGGGTTGGGTGTGTCGTCTGTGGGCGGAGCTGCTGTTCACCGCGGCGCCCCAAACGCCGGCGCCGGCGGCGGTCACGCCGCCGCCCGCGGCGCCGCCGGGGGCGATCGCGCCGCTGGTGAGCGTGGCGCCGCCGCCGCCAGACGCTCCGATCGCGCCCCCGGCGCCCACTCCGGCGGCCGCGCCCCAGGCGCCCACTCCGGCGGCCGCGCCCCAGGCGCCCACTCCGGCGGCCGCATCCGAGGCGTCGGCGATTCCCGACGCGCCCGGACAACAGCAACCCGGATCGAACTGACCCGCGTGGTCATGGAGGCGATGTCATGAGGACTCAACGAGTGATGCGGATCTTGCGGCCGTCGGCCGTCCCGGTGGTTCTTGCTCTGGCGCTGATCGTGCTCGGCCTGGTCTTGCCCGGCTTGGCGAACGCGGCCAGCGCGACGCCATACCCCACGATCACCCCGGTCGTGACGGGTGGCGAGACACGCGGATCCATCGTCCAGTTCGGTGAGGACATCACTGTGCCCGCGGGTACCCGTGTGGAAGATGTCGGCGCATTCGGAGGAGACGTCATCATCGACGGCACCGTGACCGGGACCGTCGTGGCGTTCGGCGGCGACGTGCTCGTGCGCGGCACCGTAGAGAACGAGATCGCCGCCTTCGGCGGCGATGTGACCCTGGCGCCGACCGCGGTCGTCGGCAGCACGTTGTCGCCGCAGGACGCATCCATCGTCATTCTGGGCGGTGCGCTCACGCGCGACCCCGGAGCCCAGATCACCGGCGAAGTCCAGCGCTTCGACAAGGTGAACTGGGCTCCGGTCCTGAGCTGGGCGACGCAGCACACCGTCGTCCGCCCGTGGTGGGGCTTCACGCTGATGGGCTGGATCGTGCAGACGGCGTTCTGCTTGGTGCTGGCGCTGGTCGCCGCCGCGCTCATGCCGCGGCAACTGCGTGCCGTGCAGCGCCATCTGACGTTCAAGCCCGCCGCTTCGCTCGGCTGGGGGGCGCTGATCTTCTTCATCGCGGGACCGGCGCTGCTCGTCGTCCTGGTGATCAGTATCGTCGGGTTGCTGGTGGTGATCCCCTACGTCCTGCTCGTCCTGCTTGCGTACTTCTTCGTGACCACGGCCGTCGGCGCGCTTGTCGCTCAACGCGTCCTCGCGGGGAGCAAGCAGAACGACAACCTGATGCTGGCCGTCACGATCGGCGTGATCGGCACGACGATCGTCTCGCGCATCCCGGTGCTGGGCTCGCTCGTGACAATGGCGATGATCGTGTTCGGGACCGGAGCTGCCGCCCTCGCCATCGTCGAGTGGCGTCAGGCGCGTGGGCCGGCCGGCGCGCCGGCTCCCGCGGGACCTGCGAGCGGCGAGGCGATGGCGTCGGTGGTCTCGAACGAGCCGGTGCCGCCAGTGGTGTCGCCAGCGGTGCCGCCAGTGGTGCCGCCAGTGGTGCCGCCAGTGGTGCCGCCAGTGGTGCCGCCAGTGGTGCCGGTCGAATCCGCGACTGGATCCGCCCCCGCCGACGAGGCTCCGCCAGTCGAAGAACCGCCGGCCGAGCATGAACCGCCGGCCGGACCATGAAAGGCGCTTGACGCTCCCCTCGGCGGGAGAAGCGACGCGCAGGTTGCCACTTGTGCTCTGCGTGGCATACAGGAAGTACCAGATGTGGCGGGCCGCGCCGGCAGGCGCGGCCCGCCACGGGTCGTCACCGACGGCCGCCCACTTCAAGGGGGAAACGTGAGCGACATGACCGAGACCACACTGCAGCCTGGCTCCGCCGCCATACCGACGACCTGTGAAGCCGGCACGACCATCGGTCTTGCGGACGCCGTCGTGCAGGCCCGCGGCCTCACCCGGCTCTACGGTCAGGGAGACGCCTGTGTGTACGCCCTGGCGGGCATCGATATCGACCTGCAGCGCGGCGCCTACACGGCGATCATGGGCCCCTCCGGCTCCGGAAAGTCGACGCTCATGCACATCCTCGCCGGCCTCGACCGGCCGAGCGCGGGCAACGTGCTGGTCGACGGCGCCGAGATCACGAGCCTCAAGGACCGCGCCCTCACCCAGCTGCGGCGCGACAAGATCGGCTTCATCTTCCAGACCTTCAACCTCCTGCCCACGCTGACCGCCGCCGAGAACATCGTCCTGCCGCTGACCATCGCCGGGCGTAAGGGCGAAGAGGCCTGGATCGACGAGCTCGTCGCCACCGTGGGTCTCGGCGACCGGCTGAGGCACAAGCCCGCCGAGCTCTCGGGTGGTCAGCAGCAGCGCGTGGCGGTAGCCCGCGCACTCGCGTCGCGGCCCGCGGTGCTCTTTGCCGACGAGCCCACGGGCAATCTCGACTCGCGTACCGGCGAGGAGGTGCTTCAGCTCCTGCGTCACTCGTCGGACAAGCTCAGTCAGACCATCGTCATGGTCACCCACGACGCGCACGCGGCCACCTACGCCGACCGCATCGTCTTCCTCAAGGACGGCGTCATCGCCCACGACTGCGGGCGCCTGGGCCGCGACGAGATCTACGACGTCATCAAGTCGCTGGAGGGCGTGCGATGATCCGTATCGCGTGGCGCAGCCTCACGGCGCACAAGCTGCGCACCGTCCTCACGACCCTGGCCATCGTCCTCGGGGTGGCGATGATCAGCGGCACATACGTGCTCACCGACCAGATCGACCGCGGCTTCAAGGAGATCTTCAGCGATGCGTACAAGGGCACCGACGTCACGGTGACCAAGAAGGCCAGGTTCACAGGGCAGCTCACCTCCGCGACGCAAGGGCTGCCTCAGTCGATGGTCGAGCAGGTGAAGGCCGTCGACGGCGTCTCGGCCGTGTTCGGCTACGTCTCCGGGATGGGAGCCGTGGCCGTCAACGGCGAGGTGGTGGAGACCAGAGGTTCTCCGACGCTGTTCTTCTCGTATTCGGCCAACGACATCGCGCCGCCGCAGTACATCCAAGGGGCGCCACCGGCGAACAGCGGCGACGTGGCCGTTATCGAGAAGCTGGCCACCGACCAGAAGCTCTCTATCGGTTCACCGATCACCGTCATCACAGAGAACGGTGCGCACGAGGCGCGTGTGTCGGGCGTCTTTCGTTTCTCGGCGCAGTCTTCACTCGGGGGATCGTTGCTCATCCATACGACGCTGGCGGATGCGCAGGACTGGTTTGGAATGGAGGGCCGCGTCAGCGAGATCGACGTCAAAGCGCAGCCCGGCGTGTCTGCCGACACTCTCGTGCAGCGCATCCGTGCCGCGCTGCCGCCCGGCACGGAGGTCAGGACGGGCGCCCAGGCCGCAGCCGACCAGACGAAGTCGGTCAGCGACTCCATCGGCGCCTTCCTCAAGCCGGTGCTGCTCAGCTTCGGCGGCATCGCCGTGCTCGTCGGCGCCTTCATCATCTTCAACGCGTTCTCCATGACGGTGGCCCAGCGGCGGCGCGAGCTCGCCATGCTGCGCGCCCTGGGCGCGACACGCCGGCAGGTGCTCTTCAGCCTGGCCGGCGAGGCGCTGGTCATGGGCGTGCTCGCCTCGCTGGTCGGCCTCTTCGCCGGCCTCGGCGTGGCGGCCGGCGTGAACCAGGTGTTCAAGCTCGCCGGCTTCGACATCCCACGCGGCGGCCTCGTGTTGCAGCCGCGCACCATCATCATCGCCCTGGCGGTGGGCGTGGTCGTGACGCTGCTCTCGGCGCTCGTCCCGGCGCAGCGCGCCACGCGCGTGCCGCCCATGGCGGCGCTGCAGGAGGGCGCCCAGTTGCCGCCGGCCCGTCTGGCGCGCTTCGCGCCCATCCTGGGCGGTGTGGTCGCCGTGCTGGGCGCGCTGCTCATCATCGCCGGAATGTACGGCCCCGGCAGCACTGTGATCCGCCTGGCGACGATCGCCTCCGGTGCCGTGCTGGTCTTCGTCGCCGTCGCCATGCTCAGCAAGTACTTCGTACGGCCGCTTGTCGGCGTGCTCGGCTGGCCGCTGCAGAAGCTGGCGCCGGTCAGTGGCCGCCTGGCCCGCGACAACAGCCGCCGCAACCCCGGCCGCACGGCGCTCACGGCGGCCGCCCTGATGATCGGTCTGGCCGTGGTGGTGTTCGTCGCCGTCCTTGCCCAAGGCCTCAAGAGCTCGTTCATCGACAGCTTCGACAAGACGGTGCGCGCCGACTACATCGTCAGTGCCACCAACTTCATGACGATCCCGTCGGACACGGCGCGCCGTGTCGCGGCGGTCCCCTCGATCCAGACGGCCGTCTCTCTGGATGCCCAGCAGGTGCAGACCAAGGGCGGCGGACTGACCGTGGTGTGGGGCGTCGACCCGTTCGCCATCGAGCGCTTGTGGAGCTTCGACTGGATCGAGGGTAGCGACGCCGTGCTCACCAAGCTCGGGACGAGCGGCGCCATCCTGGAGGAACAGACCGCCTCGAGCCTTGGCGTGGGCATGGGTGACGCCCTTCCCATCACGACCGTGGAGGGCGAAAAGGCAACGCTCAAGGTGATGGGCATCTATCGCGACGCGATGATGCTGAACGGCATCACGGTGAGCACCGCGGGCTACGACGCCGTGTTTCCGAAGCCGCAGACGTTCATGGTGGTCGCCAAGGCGACCCCGGGGAGCGACGTCACGCAGACGCAGAAGGCGGTCCAGGCGGCTCTTGCCGACACGCCGACCGCCCGCGTCCAGACCACGGCCGAGTACAAGAAGACCACCGTCGGGCTGGTGAACCAGATCCTCACTCTGGTGTACGGCCTGCTGGCCCTGAGCGTGATCATCTCGCTGTTCGGCATCGTGAACACGCTGGTGCTCGCGGTGTACGAGCGCACCCGTGAGATCGGCCTCTCGCGGGCCATCGGCATGTCGCGTCGCCAGGTGCGGGCCACGGTGCGCTACGAGAGCGTGATCACATCGATCATCGGCGCCGCCCTGGGCATCGTCGTGGGCATCCTGTTCGCGTGGGTGGTGACGACGAAGTTCGCCGGCCAGGGGATCACCTTCGCCGTTCCCGGCGGCCAGCTCGTCGTCTTCGTCATCCTCGCCGTGATCGTGGGCGTCATCGCCGCCATCCTCCCGGCGCGGCGGGCGGCGCGGATCGACATTCTCGAGGCGATACACTACGAGTGACAGAGACGGGGAGGGCGGCGTGCCGCCCTCCCCCGAGTGACGGAGAGACACATGCCCGAGAGCGACAGCGACCACGGCGTCGACGAAGCCCTGGAGGGCGAGATCGTGGAGGAAGGCGGCGAGCAGGCGGCCGCGGACGGCGCCGCGAGCGGCGCCTGGGCCGGCCCTTCGGGCAGCGGAGCCCGCCCGGGATCCGCGAACGTCACCTTCACGGTGCCGGTCGACGCGGAGGCTCTCCGGCAGCGCCGCGACATGGCGGCCGTGACCTTCGGCGCCGTGCTTGTCGTGGTCGGCGCCGTGCTGCTCGGCGGGCGCTTCAGCGACGTGGTCGCCGCCGGCGGCCCCGCGCTGTGGATCGGCTTCGGCTTTCTCACCTGGTGGGCTTTCAGCGGCAACTACGGTCTGCTGGTGCCGGCCGGGGTGCTCACCGGCCTGGGCGTGGGGCTGATGCTCGATAACCTCGAGTTCTACGGGAACCCGGTGGCTCTCGGCCTTGGCGTCGGCTTTCTCGCGATCTACGCGCTCGATGCGCTGCGAAGACGGCACAACTCCAGCTGGTGGCCGCTGGCGCCGGGCGGTGTGCTGGTGGTCGTCGGACTCCTGCAGAACACCTCCGGCTGGGATTCGCTGGGCGATCTGGGCTGGCCTCTGGTCCTCATCGTCATCGGTATCATCGTCATCGGTGGCGCGCTCTCGCGCCGCGCGCCGCGATCGTAGACGACCGCCATCCAGCTCCTCGACGATCAGCACTGGCACGCGCTTCCCGAACAGGAGGTCGTCGACCTCCTCGAGAGTGACGCGCAGGAGGGGCTCGACCTCTTCGTCGTCAGGCGCAGGCTCGAGCAGTTCGGCCCCAACGCGCTGACGCCGCCCAAGGGACCGAGCGCCCTGCGGCGCTTTCTGCAGCAGTTCCTCGATCCCCTCGTGATCATCCTCGTCGCCGCCGGCGTGGTGACCTGCTTGCTGCAGGATTGGGTGGACGCCGGCGTCATCTTCGGCGTGGTCATGCTCAACGCCGTCGTCGGGTACATCCAGGAAGCCAAGGCGGTCGCCGCCATCGACGCTCTCTCGCAGGCGATGACCACAGAGGCCACGCTGATCCGGGCCGGCGAGCAGCTGCGCCTGCCTGCCACCGAGATCGTGCCCGGCGAGCTCGTGCAGTTGCAGGCTGGAGACAAGGTGCCGGCCGATCTGCGACTTCTGCGCACGCGCGAGTTGCGTGTCGATGAATCCGCGCTGACCGGCGAGTCGCTGCCGGTGGAAAAGGGCGGCGAGCGCGTAGCCAAGGACTGCCCGCTCGCCGAGCGCGGCAACATGGCCTATGCCTCTGCGCTGGTCACCTACGGCACCGGCGCCGGCCTCGTGGTCGCCACCGGCGACGCCACCGAGGTCGGCAAGATCAGCCAGCTCATCCAGGAGGCTCGCGACCTCAAGACGCCGCTGACCCGCAAGATCGACCAGTTCTCCAAGGTGCTGCCCGAGGGTCTGCCGGCCGCAGTCACCATCACTCTGGCCATCGGCGTGAGCCGCATGGCCAAGCGGCGAGCCATCATCCGCAAGCTGCCCGCCGTGGAAACGCTCGGTTCGACGATGGTGATCTGCACCGATAAGACCGGCACGCTGACCGAGAACCAGATGACGGTGCAGCGCGTGGAGGCCGGCGGCCAAAGCGTCGCGGTGAGCGGCGGCGGGTACGCGCCGGCCGGCGACGTCTCGCCGGCACCCGGCCCTGCCGCCCTCGAGACGCTGCGCGCCGGCCTGCTCTGCAACGACACGGCGCTGGTCGAGACGGACGGTCGCTGGGACCTGGCCGGCGACCCCACGGAGGCAGCGCTGCTGACCAGCGCCGGCAAGGTCGGGCTGGACCACGAGGCCGAGGAGGCCGCTCTGCCGCGTCTCGACGCGATCCCGTTCGAAAGCCAGCACCAGTACATGGCCACACTGCACGACGCCGGCGACGGGCGTCGCCTGGCCTACATGAAAGGCGCCGTGGAGAAGGTCCTGGCGCGCTGTACGGCGGCGCTGGACGCCGACGGCGCGCCGGTGGCGCTGGACACCGCCGCCGCTCACGCCCAGGTGGACGAACTGGCCGGCGCCGGCCTGCGCGTGCTGGCATTCGCGCGCGTCGATGTGCCGGCCGGCCAGGACCACCTGCACCACAAGGACGTGGCCGGCGGCCTCACGTTCCTCGGCCTGCAAGCGATGATGGACCCGCCGCGCGCAGAGGCCATCGACGCCATCAAGGCCTGCCAGACTGCCGGCGTGACCGTCAAGATGATCACCGGCGACCACGCCGTGACGGCCACGGCGATCGCCCGCCAGATCGGCATCGCCGGCGCCGTCGACGAAGCCGTCACCGGCGCCGAGATGGCGGCGCTGCACGACCGCGAGTTCATCGATCTGGCGCAGCGCGTCAACGTCTTCGCGCGCGTGACACCCGAGCAGAAGTTGCGCCTCGTCGAGGCGCTGCAGACCCGCGGCCTCGTGGTCGCCATGACCGGCGACGGCGTCAACGACGCGCCGGCCCTCAAGCAGGCCGATATCGGCGTCGCCATGGGTATCACTGGTACGGATGTCGCCAAGGACGCCGCCGATATGGTGCTCATCGACGACAATTTCGCCTCCATCGAGGCGGCGGTGGAGGAGGGCCGTGGGGTCTTCGACAATCTCGTGAAGTTCATCGCCTACGCACTGCCCACCAACGTCGGTCAGGGGCTGGTGCTCATCGCCGCCATCCTGCTCGGCATCACGCTTCCGATCCTGCCCCTTCAGATCCTGTGGATCAACATGATCACCGCCGTGCTGCTGGGCCTGGGGCTGGCCTTCGAGCTCAAGGAGCCGGGCATCATGCAGCGGCAGCCGCGCGCCCCGAGGTCGCCCATCATCTCCACGGCGGTGCTGGTGCGCATCGGCGTTGCCGGCGTGATCCTGCTCATCGGCGCCTTCGCGCTCTTCGAGTGGGCGCAGGCGATCGGCGGCTCCGTCGAAGAGGCGCGGACGGTGGCCGTCAACGTCTTCATGAGCGTCCAGATCTTCTACCTGTTCGCCTGTCGGTCTCTGCGTCACTCCCTCTTCACGTACAACCCCTTCGGCAACCGCATGATCGTGCTGGGTGTGGCGGTGGTCATCTGCCTGCAGTTACTGTTCACCTACGCGCCCTTCATGAATGTCGCCTTCGGCACGGCGTCCATCGCCTTCGCAGAGTGGGCGATGATCGTCCTCGTCGGTGTCGTGGCCATGGTGCTTATGGATGCCTTGGGCTGGCTCCTGCGCCGGCTGCACATCGACTGATGCCACGTAGGGGCCGTCTACGCCCCCTGCCGGTGGCTTCTCTACTCGCCGTCGCGCAGGTCCAGGACGCGTTTCGCTTTGCCGGCGGTCCGGTCGATCGCCCCGGGCTCAACGTGAGTGACGCGCGTTCGCAGGCCGAGGATCGAATGGAGCTTGTCGGCAACGGATCCCTGAAACGCCACCATGTCGCCCATGAGATCGGAGAACACGGTGTCGTCGACCTCCAGGCGCACCTCGAGATCGTCGAGGTTCTGCCGGCGGTCGATGACGATGAGGTAGTGCGGGCGCACGCCTTCGATCTGGAAGAGCACATCCTCGATCTGGCTCGGGAACACGTTGACACCGCGGATGATGAGCATGTCGTCGGTGCGCTGCCGCACCTTGCTCATGCGCACAAGCGTGCGTCCGCACTCGCAGCGCGACGGGTCGAGCGTCGTGAGGTCGTGGGTGCGATAGCGAAGGACCGGGAACGCCTCCTTGGTGAGCGTCGTGATGACGAGCTCGCCCTCTTCGCCGTACTCGAGAGGCTCCCCGCTCGCCGGGTCGACGACCTCGACGAGGAGATGGTCCTCATTGACGTGCAGGCCGCAGGCGCACTCGCATTCGCCGGCGACCCCTGGCCCCATCACCTCCGAGAGACCGTAGTTGTCGGTGGCCCGAAGGCCGAGCTTCGCCTCGATCTCGGCCTTCATCCTGTCGGAGCACGGCTCGCCCCCGAAGAGCCCGAGGCTGAGCTTGAGCGATGCGAAGTCGATCCCGAGCTCCTCGCCTTGCTCGGCGAGAAAGAGCGCGTAGGAGGGCGTGGACACGAGCGTCGTCGTCCCGAAGTCCTGCATCATGACGAGATGGCGCTCGGTTCGGCCGGAGCCGGCGGGGATGATCGTCGCCCCGATGCGCTCGATGCCGTAGTGCATGCCCCATCCCCCGGTGGACATGCCATACGGGAAAGCCATCTGCACGAGGTCACCGCGCTGCACTCCGGCTGCGGCCGCCACACGAGCGGTGAGCTCGGTCCACGTGTTGATGTCGCCGCGAGAGTAGCCGACGACGACCGGTTTGCCTGTCGTGCCCGATGACGAGTGTACGCGGACGACCTCGTCGAGCGGCAGGGCGAACATGCCGAAGGGGAAGGTGTCTCTCAGGGCGCTTTCGTCCGTGAGCGGCAGATGGCGAACGTCGTCGAGGCTGCGGATGTCGCGTGGCCGCAGCCCGCTCTCGTCCATCAGGGCACGGTAGTACGCGCTGCGCTCGTATGCCCATGACGTCGTCATCTGGAGTCGGCGAAGCTGCAGGAGGTGCAGCGCCGCGCGGTCCATGCATTCGTACTCGGGGTTCCAGA
>JAPLCM010000106.1 GCA_026392275.1 Actinomycetota bacterium
GCTGACGTTCTGAGACCTGCTCGGGCGTCTCTTTGCCGGCGTCTGCTCGCGGGCGTCGCTCACCGGAGCGGCGCCCGCGAGCCGTGGTGCCGCCTCATTCCACGGCGCGCCGCAACCTTCTGGACTTGTGCATCGTGGGCAGGCAAGGAAACGGCTCTGGGCTCGTGTTATCTGCCCCCGTCGCGACAGCCACACGAGTCTGCGTGGCCGGCGTCAGCTTCTGGCCGACTTCGCCTATCCGTAGATGGCGATGTAGACCCACACGCCCAGTGCCGTCGCGAGGAGGTACACGACGTAGGCGATGCGCATGGGGGTCTTGTAGCGACTCAGGCTCTGGCCCTTCGCCTGGAGCTGGTTGGCGCGGATCATGACGAACAGGCCGATGACCATGCCGATCAGCCCCGCGACCGCGTGCACCGTGGTGATCGCGTCGACCGACTTGCTGAGGTTGCCGGGCAGATCGGGCAGGATGTAGAGCCGGAAGGAGCGGATCATCCAGAAGACGACGGGCACCGCGTTGAGGACCATGCCGGCCGTCTGCACCCACCGGTGAGCCTCGTACCGCTTGGACTTGGCGAACACCACGCCGACCGTGAGCATCACGAACGCCGCGATCGAAATGATCAGGGAGAGGTCCGCTCCCAAGCTGCTCTTCGCGGTGATGAATCCCGCGCCGTCCAGATAGCCGAGCATGTAGACCTCCCGTCGGGTGCCTTGGACGACGGTACCCATCTGCGTCCCGCAGGCAACGTAGGCTGCTGTGGCCTACGCTTCGGCGGGGGTCTCCCAGAGCGCGCGTGCGCCGGCGCGTATGGACGCGGTGGTGAGGCGTTCGAGGGCGCCCTCGTCGCCCCAGTCGGGCTCGGGGCCGGCCTGCACCTGCTCGAAGTGCTCGAGGACGGCAGGCGTGAGAAAGCGTGAGCGCTGCGCGTACCCGTGCGTGTCGGCCTTCGCCCATGGCTGCGTGTAGTAGCGCAGGGGGTGGCTGACGTAGAGCTGCTCGCGGGCGCGCGTGCAGGCGACGTAGAACAACCTGCGTTCTTCCTCGATCTCGGCGGCGCTGCCGGTGGCCATGTCTGAAGGGATGTTGCCGTCGGCGGCATGGATGACGTAGACGACGTCGAACTCGAGGCCTTTGGCCGAGTGCATCGTGGAGAGGATGAGGTAGTCCTCGTCGAGCAGCGGCGGGCCGGCGAGCTCCTGCGTGTAGGCGGGAGGGTCGAGCACCAGCTCGGCGAGGAACTCGGAGCGCGTACGGGAGCGGGCCGCGAGGGCCTCGATCTGCTCGAGGTCGCGCAGGCGCGCCTGCGCGTTGTCGTAGCGGCGTTCGAGCAGCGGCCCATAGACGCTGCGCACCGCGTGGACCTGCGCCGGCACGTCGCCGGGGCCGGCGGCGACGAGCGTCGTGAAGAGCTCGACCACGGCCGGCCAGGCGGCGCGCGCGGGCTCGGGTACGCGGGCGCCCGCCCACGCCGCCGGGAAGTGGCCGTCGGCGGCGACGAGCGCCTCGAGAAGGGCCGCCGCCGTCGGCGAGGCGTAAGAAGGACACCAGGTCCTTGACGTGCGCCATCTCGACGAAGCGCAGCCCGCCGTATTTGTGGAATGGGATGTTGCGGCGTGAGAGCTCCATCTCCAATGACATCGAATGATGCTGGGCGCGGAACAGCACGGCCTGCTTCTTGAGCTCCGTGCCCTGCTCGCGGTGCTCGAGGATACGCTCGCAGAGCCACTGCGTCTGCTCGTCGTCGTCGCGGCAGGTGGCCAGCACCGGCCTGCCGCCGTCCTTGCGCTCGGTCCAGAGTTCCTTGTCGCGGCGCTCGGCGGCCTCCGCGATGACGGCGTTGGTGGCCGTCACGAGAGCGGCCGTGGAGCGGTAGTTGCGCGTGAGCGTGCGCACCTCGGCGCCGGGAAAGCGCAGCTCGAAATCGAGGATGTTGCGCACCGTGGCGGCGCGGAACGCGTAGATTGCCTGCGCGTCGTCGCCGACGCAGGTGACCCCCGTGCCGCCGGGCCGCAGCAGGGAGACGATGTCGGCCTGGAGAGCGTTGGTGTCCTGGAACTCGTCGACCAGCACGTGGTCGAAGCGCTCGCGCACGCGGGCGCCGCCGGCAGGATCGGCGAGGAGCCCGCGCCAGAACAGCAGCAGGTCGTCGTAGTCGAGCACCTGCTGCTCCTCCTTGAGGTCGGTGTAGCGGGCGAAGAGCTGGGCCAGCCCCTCTTCGGCCGGCAGGCACCAGGGGAAGGCTGTGTACAGCACCTCGTTCAACGGCAGCTGCGCGTTGACGCAGCGTGAGTACACGTCGAGGCAGGTGGACTTCTGCGGGAAGCGGGTGCCGCCGCGGCCGAGGCCGAGCGCCGTGCGGGCGACGTGCAGGAGGTCTTCCGCGTCGCCGCGGTCGAGGATCGTGAAATCGGGCTGCATGCCGATGTCGCGGGCGTGGATGCGCAGCAGACGGGCGGCGGTGGCATGAAAGGTGCCGCCCCAGACGCGCCCGGAGGCATGAGTGGCGGTAGTGCCTACAGCCCCGCCTGAGCCCTGGCCGCGCGCCGCCAGCACCGCCTCGACGCGCCGCAGCATCTCGGCGGCCGCGCGGCGCGTGAAGGTGAGCAGCAGGATGCGCCGCGGGTCGGCGCCGCGCTCGATGAGGAGCGCCACGCGATGCACGAGCGTGGCCGTCTTGCCGGTACCGGCGCCGGCGACGACGAGCAAGGGCCCGTCGCCGTGCTGTACGGCGGCCAGTTGCTCGGGGTTGAGCTCGTGGAGCATGGCGGTGTCCTCCTCGGTACGGTGGCTGGAGGGTAGCAGTGGCCGCGGACGGAAAACGAACACGCGTTCGTCGCGGGCGTGGGCGCGGATGCGGACATCGACCCCGGGGTCTCCGTGCGCCCGAGATGCCGGCGGTATGGAACACGCAGTCTCGGAGGCTGAACGAGGAGCGTGCGCTCCATCACGGCCCTGATGTCGCCGCACACACGTGAGTGCGCGGAAACCGAGGTTCGCCGCCCGGCGCCCGTGCCCGCAGCGCCTACATCCGCACTCCTCAGCGCGATCGCGTCGCGGCACCCTTCCTTGGCGCCGTGACCCGGATGGTCTCAAGCCCGGGCGTACCGCGTGCGTTCCAGAATCGAGGGGGCGCCCGAGGAGGCCTCCGATCGGGAGTCCTCGGCGACCGCCGCTGTCGGTCGAGCAGAGGCGCGGTCAGACGGCGGGCCGGCGCTCCCAGACAGATGGATCCTGACTGGTGTGGAAACACCCCAGGACGTACTTCATGCCATCCGATTCAGAGTGGAGGAGCCCACGCGGGAACCGACGCAGGAGCGCTCTCCGCGTCGAGCGGTGGACCTCGGGGTACGCTTCCGGGAACTGTTCGATCGATGAGAGCGCGGCCCGGCTCGATCGCACGACTGCTTCGCCCAATCGCAATCCGCGTTGACGATACCAGCGGCAGGCTGCCTCGATGTCAGCCTCTGCCTCCGGCGTGAGAACGAGCATCACTGCGAAGCTTGGATCCTGTCCAAGGCTTCTCTCCAGGGTCGACCCTGAGGATCGGCCTCCAGAAGCTCCAGCCGCCGATCGAGCTCGTTCTTCTGAGCCTCGGTCAAAGGCACATCATCGACACAGGTCGGGATCGTGTCCCAGATGTCCTCGGCCGGCTGGACTCGCTCCCCGACGCTCAGCTTCTTGATGTCCTCCAAGCTGATCATGTCGTCATCCTACGCTGCGGCAGATTTGACGGCGAACACGCATGGCGACGAATCGCGGCGACCGGTGCTACCATCCGCGCCACGTATCTCTCACGCTCCGGAGGCCCCGATGAACGCTCGCCTGCCCGTCGCCTGCAACCGCGACTGCGGCGGCGGCTGCCCGCTGCTGGCGACGCTCGAGGGCGGCCGCGTGGTGCGCATCGGCAACAACCCGGCCGGCGGTCCGTTTCTGCGCGGCTGTCCGCGCGGCTTTCAGGCCGCACGTCAGCTGTACGCTGAGGATCGCCTCACGCGGCCGCTCGCGCGCAGTGGCCCGCGCGGCTCCGGGCGGTTTCGCGAGGTCACGTGGGCAGAGGCTGTCCGCCGGGTGGCTGACGGCCTCCAGGCGGTCCGCGACAAGCACGGCGACGGCGCGATCCTCGCCCTCGGCGGCTCCGCCTCGTGCCGCGGCGCCCTGCACGACACGGGCGCGCTGAACGCCCGCTTCCTCAACCTCGTCGGTGGCCACGTCGGCGAGTCGAACAGCTACAGCTCGGCGGCCGCGCGGTACGTGCAGCCGGTGATGCTCGGTCGCGACAAGCCCGGCGTCGATCCGGCTACGCTGCGGCACTCCGAGCTGATCGTGCTGTGGGGCGCGAACATGATGGACTGCATCATGGGCTGCGAGTGGCGCGCCCGGCTCCGCCAGGCGAAGAAGCGCGGCGTGCCGGTCATCGTCATCGACCCGCGGCGCACCGAGACGGCGAAGCAGCTGGGCACGCAGTGGCTGCCGGTGCGTCCGGGCACCGACAGCGCTCTCATGCTGGCCGTGTTGCACGTGCTGATCGACGAGGGTCTGACCGACGAGCCCTTCATCGCGGCGCACGCCACCGGCTTTGAGGCGCTGCGCCGGCGCGTGATGGGCCGGGCCGCAGGCCCATCCACCACGCCGGCGTGGGCCGAGCAGGTGTGCGGCACCCCGGCCGCCGATATCGTCGCCCTGGCCCGGGAGCTCGGGCGCCGCAAGCCTGCGGCGCTCCTCCCGGGCCTCTCCATCCAGCGTACATGTGGCGGCGAGGATGCGGTGCGCCTGGCCATCGCCCTCCAGGTGGCCACCGGCAACCTCGGCCGTCTCGGCGGTTCCTCCGGCGCCCAGAACTGGGGCGGCCTGCCCGATCCGGACGTCGGCTGTCTGCAGGTGCCGCAAAATCCGGCTTCATCCGAGATCCCCGCCAACGACTGGGCCGACGCCGTGCTGCGTGGCAGCGCCGGCGGCTACCCCGAGATCCACGCTGCTCTCAACGTCGGCGGCAATTACGTCTGTCAGGGCGCCGACGTGGCCAAGAGCGTGCGAGCCATGCAGTCCCTCGAGTTCTCCGTGTGTCACGACTTGTTTCTGACCGCCACGGCGCGCCAGTGCGACGTGGTACTGCCGGCTACGCACTGGCTGGAGCGCAACGACATCGTGTTCACGCTGGCCAACTACGTGCTCTTCTCGCACAAGGTGGCCGAGCCGCCGGGCGAGGCGCGGAGCGACTACGACATCCTCGCCGACGTGGCGGAGCTCATGGGCTGCGGCGACGCGTTCACCGAAGGCAAAGACGAGGACGCCTGGCTGAGGGAGTTCGTGGCGGATTCGGAGATCCCCGATGACGAGGAGTTCCGACGTACCGGCATCCACAGCGGCGCGGATCAGCAGCGCGTCGGGCTCGCCGCCTTCGCCGCCGATCCGGCGGCGCATCCGCTGAGCACGCCGTCCGGCAAGGTGGAGGTCAGCGGCGCGGCGTGCGTGGATGCCGGGCTTGCCGCCGTCCCGGAGGCGCGCGTGCTGCCGCCCACCGCGCAGCGGCCGCTGCAGCTGGTGACGCCCAAGGCGCGCCTGCGGATCCACTCCCAGCTCGGGGCGCTGCCCTGGTTCCGCGAACGCGACGAGCGTGCTCTGTGGATACACCCGCGTGACGCTGCGGCGCGCGGCCTCGATGACGGCTCACCCGTCGAGGTGAGCAGCGCCCAGGGGCGGGTGCTCTGCCCGTGTCGCGTGACGGAGGACGTTCTGCCCGGCGTGGTGGCACTCACGGCCGGCGTCGAGCCCGAGCTCGACGAGGCCGGCCGCGACGTCGCCGGCGCCGCGAACGTGCTGACGTCGGACCGGCCCACCCTGCCCAGCCGCGGGGCGACGATGTCGTGCGTGGCGGTCGAGGTGGCGCCCGCGGGGCACTGAGACGCCGCCGCGGCCGCGGGCGAGGCCGCCAGTGGAACGGTGCCCCTTGGCATCTACTGCAGGTACTTCGCCGCGAGGACGTCGCTGTTGCCCGTCGTGGTCGTCGTCACGCCGCCGGCGAACAGCGACGTGTCCGGTGGCACCATCGCGTCAGCGGGGAGTCACGCCCAGGTTAGTTCCCTCCCGCTTTTCGGTAGGTTCCGCATATGTCGTGCACCGGTGGGGTGAAGGGGGAAGCTGTGAAGCACGGACTTCGTCCGGGCCGGCAGCGGCGCTTCGCCGTCGGCCTTCTCGTGCTCGCCTTCCTGGCGGCGGCGCTTGGGGGCTGCGGCTCCACGGCGACCGACGCGAACGAGCCCAACGACGATGTCAACGCCGCCCACGAACTCGCACCCGAAGTGCCGGTCGAAGGTGTGATCGGTCCGGACGATTCCGATATCTTCAAGTGCGACGCCCCGGCGGGGGCCGCGTCGCCATCCTTCACCGTCACCGTCAAGACCGAGGACCCCCAGGACATCGAGCTGCAGGTGGGAGCCAGCATCCCGGACGCGTGGGAGGGCATCACGTGGCCGGGGTGGAAGGCCGATACGAAGGGCGACCGCGTGGAGGTGGCCGGGAAGCTCAGCGAAGGGACGGTGCTCATGTTCCTGAAAGGGACTTCGGGCACGGTCTACTCAATCAGCATCGCCTGGAAGTGACGGGCGAGGGGGGTCGGCCGCCCCTCTCGCCGAACGCTCCGTCTCCCGTCGCCATGGTCATTTGTTCCATGCGGCTCCGGCTCAGCGGGGCCGACACCTCTACCCGAGCCAGACACATCGCACCGCGACAGATCGCGACGCGCTCGGGAGACCGCCCATGCAACTCCTCATCGCCCATAAGGACGCCCGGGCTCGAGCGGCGCTCGCCAAGGCGACGGCCAATGGGGAGGTCGGAGACCTCGAGGTCATCGAGTCCGGCGAGGGCACGGAGGCGCTGGAGCTGCTCCTTCAGGACGACGCACCTCGCCTGGCCGTGGTCGATTGGGACCTGCCCGGGCTCGACGGCCCCGAGCTGTGCCGCCTGGTGCGCGACTTTCACCTGGGCGGCCCTCCGTACATCGTGCTGCTGGCCGCCGGCAGCCATCCTGACATCGAAGCAGGTCTCGAGGCCGGAGCCAACGATTGCATCCGCACGCCGGCCGGCGCCGCCGAGATCCGCGCGCGCGTCGACGCCGGCCGACGCTTCGTGCAGGTCCCCTGGGAGCGCGCCGGTCGCGGTGCGTCGCTCGCAACCATGCTCTCGTCCCAGAAGGACGAGGAGGCCCCTGGCTTCTCCGCCACCGGCGGCGCGACTCTCGACGCCGTGCGCTCGGCCGACACCGATGACGACGCATGGGATGCGCTCGAAAGCGAGGGCGCGAAAGCCGGCACTCCCGGCCGCTCACGCCGCGACGCGCAGCTCCTGGCGCTGCTCGGCTAGACGCGCTTCCCCCAGCGCAGACCGCAGTCACCCTGCACCGACGGCGCCAGGCTCACCAGCGCGATGAGCGCGCCGATGGTACCCCAAACGGGCTGCTGGACGTTGTAGCCGATCACCCCGTACTCGACGAGCTCGAAGATGATCAGGCCGCAGCCCACGGCAAAGGCGCCGAACCAGGCCCACTGCCGACGCTGCAGCAGACCGATGGCCACGGCGAGCGGGAAGACGCCGAGCACCAGGAGCAGCAGAAGGCCGGGGATGCGGTAGTCGTGAAACGGGGAGTCTTCGATGTACGAGAGCGGCATCTTCAGCAGATCGCCGTTTGGCCTGGCGGCTAACGCGGCGCCGCCGGCGATGCCGCCCAGCGCCTGCAGCACGAGAAGCCCGAAGAGCACCCACGTGAGTGCCGGGCGCCGACGGCGGTCGGCTGCGCCCTCTGCCATGATCGTCCCCTTTGCGTCTGTACGCCCTTTCCACGCGTCAGGGTACCACGCCGCGCCGGAGCGTGGAGCGCGCCGCGTCGGCGACTCCGGCGATCGTTGGTCAAGATCCGGCTCTGCACTCGAGATCATGCGCCGGCGCTCAGCCGGTGAGGCGCGCCGGGGGGCCTCGTCCTCGTCGCCGGCCTCGTTTGCCCGCGGCACGTGGCCAGGGCGGTCGGCTGGGGCCGCGCCCACGAGGTAGAATCGCCCGGCCCCGGCAGACACCTCACGAGGACCGCATGACCAACGAAGAGACACTCGACCCGCGAGACTGGGCGGCGCTGCGTGCCCTCGGCCACCGCGCCCTCGACGACGCTATGGACTACATGGAGTCGCTGCGCGAGCGCCCAGCGTGGGAGCACGCGCCGGCGCGCGTGAAGGCGCACTTCGACGGGCCGCCGCCGGCGGAGCCGCAGCCGATCGAGGACATCTACCGGGAGTACGTCGAGTACGTGCAGCCCTACCAGCTCGGCAACAGCCACCCGCGCTTCTGGGGCTGGGTGCTGGGCAGCGGCACTCCAATGGGGGTCATCGCCGAGATGCTGGCCGCGGCCACCGACTCCGTGAGCGGCATCTACTCGTATGTCAGCAACAACTACGTCGAGCTGCAGGTGCTGGACTGGTGCAAGGAGATGCTCGGGTACCCGCTGAGCGCCGGCGGCCTGCTCACCAGTGGCTGCTCGGCCTCGAACCTCATCGCCCTGGCCGTGGCGCGCAACGCCGGGGCCGAGTTCGACGTGCGGGCCGAAGGCTTGACGGGCGCGCCCGCGGGCAGGAGCGGCGCGTCTGCGGCAGCGGGCGGCGCCCCCCAGCGTCTCACGATCTACTGTTCGGCCGAGGCGCACTCGTCGCTGACCAAGGCCGTCGAACTGCTGGGCATGGGCACGAGGTCGCTGCGGCGCGTGCCCACCGACGACCTCCTGCGCATCGACGTCGCGGCCTTGGCCGCGATGGTCGCGCTCTGCGTCGTCGGGGTCGCCGGCACCACCAACACGGGGTCGATCGACGACCTGCCGGCCCTCGCGGATTTCTGCGAGCGCGAGGGCCTCTGGTTCCACGTCGACGGCGCCTTCGGCGCCTGGGCCGCCATCGCCCCCGCCTCACGGTACCTCGTCGCCGGGATGGAGCGCGCCGACTCACTCGCCTGCGACCTGCACAAGTGGATGAACCTGACGTATCCCGTCGGCTGCGTGCTGGTGCGCGACGCCGAGGCCCAGCGGCGGACCTTCTCGCTGACCCCGTCGTACCTCGCCCACGGCGAGGGCGAGCGTGGCCTGACCGGTGTGGACGTGCCCTGGCTCTCGGACTACGGGTTCGAGCTCTCGCGCGGCTTCCACGCGCTCAAGGCGTGGATGGCGCTCAAGGAGCACGGCGTGCACAAGTTCGCGCGCGTCGTTCAGCAGAACATCGACCAGGCGAGGTATCTCGCCGGCCTGGTCGCGGCTAGGCCCGAGCTCGAGCAGGCGCTGCCCGTCGCGCTCAACATCGTCTGCTTTCGTTACGTGCGGCCGGGCCTCAGCGACGCGGCGCTCGACCAGCTCAACAAGAGCATCGAGCTTGAGCTGCAGGAGCGCGGCATCGCCGTGCCCTCGGTCTCGACCATCGGCGGCCGCAAGTACCTGCACGTGGCGGTCGCCAATCACCGCAGCCGCCGCGAGGACTTCGATCTGCTGGTGCGGGAGGTCGTGCGGCTGGGCGGGGAGATCGCGGGCGCCTGACGCGGCAGACCATGCGGCTCCGCCGCCGCTACAGCAGGGCCTTCAGCGCCGACATCTGCGTGTCGAAGCCCTCATGGCCGGCGGCGTCCTCGTCGCCGAAGTCGAGCATGGCCTGCGAGGTGACGTAGTCCAGCGGCTCGCTACCGAGCTCTTGAAACGAGTCGAGGACGTGTACGTTGGCCGGCAGGATCGGCATGCCGGCGCAGGACTTGGGACGGTTGCACGCCGTCTTGAACCGGGTCTGCTGGTTGACGGCCGCAGAGGAGCGGGTAGCCCCGGCCTTAAAGCCGTTGATCATCCGGGCGTAGCTGAGATTCCACTCCTCCCGCTTGCCCAGGTTGGCGGTGTAGGCGCTCAGAGCCTGCTGCTCGTAGATGACCCGTAGGTCGCGGTCGGTGGTTGCGGCCAAAGTGCCGGCCCACTGCAGGGAGGCGCTCTTGGCGTTGTCGTAGGCCGTTGCGTAGATGCTGAACGTGTGCTTCAGCCCTTAACCTTGGCCTTGTACTCAGCGCGGTACTTGGCCGCCGGGCACGACCAGCAGGCAACAGGCCGCCACCAGGACGAGGATGATCGCGCGACGTACTGTCGGCGGCGCGGCGCGCAGCCGTCTATGATGCCTTCATGTCAGTCGAGACGGAGTATCACGCAGCCGCGCGCCTGCTCGCCGAAGGCGACGCGCGCGCGGCCGCCGCTCGTCTGCGCGCCGTCGTGGCCGTGGGCGGGCTCGCGCCCGGGTTCGAGGCGGAGGCGCGCTACCTGCTCGGGCGCGCGCTGGGCGCCTGTGGCGATCGTGACGGCATGGCGCTCGAGTGGGGCCGGGTGCTGGGACTCGACGCCGCCGCCGAGCGGTCGCGCCCGCTCCTGACCCCGGAGAAGTTCGAGTCGGTCGCCCAGGCCGCCCTGGACGAGCTCCCTCAGGCGCTGCTCGACGAGTTGAACGGCGTCGCCATCATGATCGAGGACCGTCCTTCGCCGGAGATGGTGTCCGACGGCATCGACCCGCGCATCCTCGGCCTGTACCACGGCGTGCCGCTGAACAGGCGCTCCGCCAGCTTCGGCGCCCCCTATGCGGACACGATCCACCTGTTTCGCGCCAACCTGGAGCGCGTGTTCACGACGCGCGCCGCGCTGGTCGAGCACATCCGCGTGACGGTGCTGCACGAGACGGCGCACTTCTTCGGCTACTCGGAGGGCCAGCTGCGAAGCATGGGGCTGGCCTGAGGCGAAAGCGGCGGCCCTGCGGCTGCCGCGGGCAGGGGCGTTGCCGGCTTCACCCGGTGATGCTCGACATCAGCATCGGGTCGGTGTTCGCCGCCGTGGCCGCCTGCGTGGCCTGCCGGCTGTTGACCCGGTAGCCGACGGAGATGACGGCGTCGACGTTGCAGTGGTCGAGATCGCGTGCGACCTGACGGCTGCCCGCTTGCCGAACGGTCCGGAATTGCCAGAGAGTCGTCTCCGGGCGGAGCTCGCCGGTTGCGTAAATGTTGCCCAGATGCTCGCTGACGGTGCGGACATCGACGCCGAACAACTTGGCCGTGCGCTTCTGCGTGAGCCAGAACGTCTCGGCACTGCAGATGACATCGACCTTCGCAGCGCAGTCCGGCGATGCGAAGATCAGCACCTCGCCCTCGGTGGGAGCAGGCAGAGCATCGGGCAAGGCGGGCCTCCGTGATGGCCGTGCCGCCCCCCGAGGGGGGCGGCCGAGGAATTCTCGATGCTACCAAACGGCCAGGACGGCGGGGAGGTGATGAGAGGTGTACCGTCTAGTGATACGTCGCCAGCAGGTTCACAAGAAAATCCCACACCCGAGGAATCGAGGGGATATGCGCGCGCTCATCCGGCGAATGGCAATCTCTGATTGTGGGACCAAGTGAGATCATATCCATGCCCTCGTAGTGTGACCCGATGATCCCGCATTCAAGCCCGGCGTGACACGATTCGAACCCAGGCTCTATTCCAAAAAGACTACGATAGGTTTCCTGACAGCGGGCCAACAATGGCGACGCCATATTCGGATTCCAGCCCGGGTACGCGGCACTGCTACTGACAGAAGCCCCAGCAAGCAGAGCCACTGCCTCGATCCGGGCCGTGAGTTCGTCGAGCTGCGACCTCGCGGAACTACGCTGACTGCTCAACACCTGGAGCAGGCCATCGCGGATCTCGACAATGGCGAGATTGTTCGACGTTTCCACAAGCCCTTCGATAGACGGCGACATGCGGGCCACTCCGTGCGGAAGCGCGCACAAGAGGTCGATGATGGTATCTGTGTTCTGCTGGCTCAATCCGGTACGAAGCCGTTCGTTGGCGAAATAGTCGAAGGCCGCCGTCGCATAGCCCGCGTAATCGGAATCCGCTTCGGTCAGACGGATCGTCACCTGGGGATCGTCAGGATGCTCTTCTCGGACGATGCGTTCATGGTCGGCCATCTGCGCTTGTATCGCCGGAGCATGTTTCGGGTCGACCGCGAACGTGGCTTCGGCTTCGCGCGGGATGGCATTTGCGACGGAACCACCTTTGAAGGCGACCAATCTGATATCGAAGGACGCTTGGATCCTGTTCAGGGCGCGCGCCACGATCTTGTTGGCATTCGCTCTGAATTTCCGAATGTCATCTCCGGAATGACCTCCCCTCATGCCTGTCGCACTCAATGTGAAGGGTCTGACATGCTCCGGAAGCGAGGCAAACATGAGCGGCAGCATGATGGTCGTGTTTCTGCCGCCGGCGCAGCCGATGGTGAACATGCCTTCCTCTTCGGAATCGATGTTCAGCAAGATCCGGCCCCGCACGAACTCCGGCTCCAGGGCGCCTGCCCCGCTCATCCCGACCTCTTCATCCACGGTAAACAGCAATTCCAGAGGCGGGTGCGCCAGGTTCGGGTCCTTTGCCAGCACCAATCCCATGGCGACTCCGATGCCATTGTCAGCGCCGAGCGTGGTCTGATCGGCTTTCAGCCAGTCCCCGTCATAGACGAGTCGGATCGGGTCGGTCTGGAAATCATGTTTCGACTCCGGCGTCTTCTGCCCGACCATGTCGGTATGTCCCTGAAGAACCACGATCGGAGCCTGTTCATATCCAGCCGTCGCCGGAATGCGGATGACCACATTCCCCGCGCTGTCGGCCTGATGCGCAAAACCATGATCCCCGGCCCACTGTTGCAGCCAGCGCGAGATGGCCGCCTCATTGCCTGAGCAGCGAGGGATCACCGCAATTTGGCTGAACGTGTCAAGAATCTCTTGCGTTACTGCATTCAAGGGGTGTCTCTCCTTTGAAGCTGCAGGAATGATCCATTGTGGAAAGTAAGACGAGTCAGGTTGGCTCCCGAAGGAGCCAACCTGACTGGTTCGGCAGAACCCCGGATGCTACGCTGCCCGTTTCTCCTCGTTCGCAAGATACCTCCGCTTGTGGAGCCAGACGTATCCGTACCCCACGGCAATCAGGAGAATCGGCCCGGCATACGTCTCGAGCACCAGGCGTATCGCCTCGCCGGTGCTCTCCGTGCCCATGACATAATCCAACCCGGCGCCGAAGTATGCGGCAAAACTCAACGCCAATGTGACGCCGGCCGCAGTGTATGCGCTCGTATTCGCTTTCAACATGGTGAACGACGCTGCCATCTTCCTGTGCCTGAAGACAATATACGCCACGACCAGGATGATATACGGGATCACCAGCGACAGGGCTGTCATATTGGTCACGAGCGTGAAGAACGATTCAACGCCACCGATCCCGATCAACGGAACCGCTATCAGAACAAGCAGAACTGCAGCCTGCAACCAAAGCGCGTTCTTCAACGTGCCGTTCCCATCTTTCTTGGTAAGGAAGCGCGGGAATGTGCCCTTCGGCACGTCGGCAAACATCGCTCGGATTGGCGATTCCATCCATACGACAAACCCACCTACCGAGGCAACGAACAGAACAGCGGCAAGCAGACGGACCGCTATTGCGCCGTTAAGCCCGAAGTTCTCCGACAGGATCTGATACACAACGTATTCGGAGCTCGCCAATCCAGCCTTCTCAAGGGCTTCCGGCGAGGCAACCAGACTCACGGCAATCGAGCCGATGATATACGCCGCAGCCACCAGCAACGTCGCAATGATCACGCCGCGCGGGAAGGTCCTGGCCGGCTTGTCGACTTCGGTGATATAGGTTCCAGCGACCTCGGCGCCTGCGACGGCGAGGAGCAGCCATGCAAACGTGGCAAAATAGGTAGTGCCAAAATCAGGCATCACGTTCGCAGTCGAGAATGAAGTCGCAGACTGTTCGCCAAGCAACCATCCGACAATGGCGAAGAAGACGAACGCCACGACGAGAGTGATCGTGAGATAGCCTCCCACAGCGTTGAGTTTCGAAAAGGAGCGC
>JAPLCM010000197.1 GCA_026392275.1 Actinomycetota bacterium
TGACACAACACGTCTAAGGGCATATAGTTTGTGCAGCGTTACACAACATGATTGTTTTTTAGTCGAAGGAGGGTCGCCATGACGGTCAGAGTTCTTCCCACCATCAAGCGCTTCTTTGAGGGTACCGCCAACGTGGTGTTCACTCCGTCGGGCGATGCACACGAGAACAGGCGCACCAAGAACTTCATGAGTCAGGACCTTACCGGCAGCGCCCGGTTCTACGCACGCTGAGCAGAGAGACGGTGGGCACCATGCAGAATCGACTCTTCCGTTCGATCGGCCGTTTCTTCGCCGGGACCGGAGACGTCATCGGGACTCCCTCCGGGGACGCCCGTGGCCACATCCGCGTGTACGCGCAGAAGACCGTGACGCGAGGCCGCAACTTCTAGCACCGCACTTCACCCTTCGACCCGCGCGCGGCTTCCCCCGGCCGCAACGGTTCGTGCCGAGGATCGAAGCGGGAGGCCTTTTCCTTTGCTCGCTCAGCGCACGGGAGGGGAGCCCCAACGTCCCGCGTCCGGCAAGCCCGCGGCCGGTTACGTCGAGAAGTACGCCGGGAAGCGGCGCAGAGTCTTCTTGCGCCGCTGATACGTGCGCGTCAGCTCGATGAAGATGCCCACATCGCGCTCCAGGTCGCCCTGGGTGCCGTCGAAGTAGAAGGTGCGGATGGGCATGTTGTCGAGATCCTTCTGCAGGCTCGGGTAGACAGCCTCAGTGACGATGCCGTTCATGCAGGTGAACGGGCTGATATCGATGACGCCGTCGGCGCCCTTGCCGTAGAGGTAGATCGCCTTGCCGCTGCTCAGCACCATCTCGCCGAGGGCGCCGGTGTACGGCAGATACGGGAAGCTCATCTCGAGCACGTCGCGCACGTCGGCCGGCTCTTCGTAGCCGACGAAATCGTCGGCGAACGGGCCATACAGGGCGTGCTCGTCGCGGCGCATCACTTTGCCCTTCATGAAGCGGTAGGCGTTGTCTTTGGAGATGCGCCGCCCTTCGTCGATGAGGCGGCGGCGCTGCTCGTCATCGGTGTACCACACCCACTCGCCGATGTCGGCCAGCCAGCACTCCCCGCCTTGCTCCTCGACAACGCGGACGAGATCGAAGTTCGAGAAGGTGTTCTGGCGGCAGAAGATCTCGCCGACGACGCCGATGAGCGGCCGCGAGCGATCGTAGTCCGCCGGCACCTTGCGAAACCGGTCGCGAGCGCTCACCATCGCCGGGACGATGGCCGCCATGCGCTCCTTGTGCGAGGCGCCATTGAGGCTGAGGGCGGCGCCGATCTCTTCGAGGCTCAGATGATAGGCAGCGTCGGCGCTGCCCTTCTCGCGCTCGTACGGCCGTGTCTTGAGCAGAAGCTTCATGAGGATGTCGTGGGCGACGACGCCGCGCCAGGCGGTGCGGATGAGATCGCTCGAGTAGCTGCCGATGGACGAGTATCCGTCGCTCGAAGTGATGCTCACGATGGGCACGTCGTTGTAGCCGAGCTCGTCGAACTTGGCCTTGACGAGATGCAGGTACTGGCCGAAGCGGCAGGGCCCGTTGGCCGTGGGCATGAGAAAGGCGACGTTGTCGCGGCCCTCGTCCTCGATGATGCGCAGGAAGTCGCCGATGGTGATCTTCTGCGGATAGCACTCATCGCCGGAGGTGATGCGGCTGCCCAGCTCGAGGGTGCGCTCGTCCGAGTCGCTCGTAGGCCAGGCGTCGAAGCCGATGGAGCGGATCGCCGCCGCCAGCATGTAGCTGCCGCCGTAGGGCATCTGCGGCAGGTACAGGCGGCGGCCCTCGAGACCGAATTCCTTGATGGCGCGCTTGATCTGCGCATCCTGGACGACGTCGGTCTGCGGTGCGGCTACGCTGCCCCCGACGTCCGCCCGGCTGCGATGGCTAGTCGACGACACCGGCCACCTCCTCTGCGGGCGCGCAGGCGTGAACTCGCGCTTCACCGGCCTGCGACCACCAGCGCAGGAAGCCCTTGCTGTCGAGGTAGGCCTCGCAGCGCGTCATGGCCCCGGCGTCGTTCTGGTGCTCGTCGAACTGCAAGGTGAGGAACGGCTTGCCCGAGGCCTCGCGCACGTAGTGCTTGATGTACGAGTCGGGGCCGCACTTGAAGTTGGTCATGTAGATGAGGTGCAGGTGCGGCTGGTCGCGCACGAAGCTTGCGGTCTGGAGGATCTTGCGCCCGTAGTTCCAGTACATGTTGGGCACCACCGGGTCGATGTCGATGCCCCTGATGGGCAGGAAATCGAGCGGGATCACGTTGACCCCGTAGAACCTTCGCAGCTTGCGAGGGATGTCCATGTTGACGCCCTTGTCGTACATGTTGTACGGACGGCCAATGAGGACGATGCCGAGCTCGCCGGCCTTCTGCAGCGTGTCCAGCGCCTCCAGGCCGGCGCCGAGAAGCGCCTCACGGAACTCGTCCTGAACGACGTAGGCGCGGTCCAGCGCGGCGCGCAATCGCGCCTTGCTTACGCCGAGTTGCGCAGCCATGCCGGCCATGTCGCGCACCAGACCCTCGCGCCCGTCACGGAACATCACGCGTGGATAGAGGAACTTGTCGCGGTGCTTCTCCAGCCCCGGGGCAGTGCGCACGACGAAGGGCAGCGTCTGACCCCAGGGGCAGGCGTGCGAGTTGTAGGCCGTGAACTCGGTCTCTTCGTTGACCTGGTTGGGCAGGAACACCCAATCGACGCCTTCGCGCAGCAACCACTGCACGTGGCCGTGGGCCACGCGGATGGGGAAGCAAGGCTCGGCCACCGTGAGATCGACGCCGGCCTCGCGGATCTGCTTGTCGCTTTCCGGCGAGAGCAGCGGCCGCAGGCCGATCTCGGCAAAGAACGTCGCCCAGAAGGGCAGCCGGTCGTAGGTGTACATGCTGCGCGGGAGGCCGACCGTGGGCGCCGACTCGCCGGCGCGCTCTCGGGCGGCCTCGTAGGGTGCCAGCAGGCGCTCCTCGCGGAAAGCCACGAGATCGGCGATCACCGGCTCCTTGTCGACCTTGGCCGGCTTGCGATAGCGGTCTGAGCACTTGTCGCCCCAGTACGTCTTCTGCCCCTCGATGGTGAACTGGCGCACGTCGCACTCGTTGGAGCACGCCTTGCAGACGAAGTCGACGACGGTGTAGTCGACGGCGCCCAGATCCCAGCCGCGGAACGTGCTGGGCTCGCCGGTCCGCTGCGTGCGCTCGCGAGCGAGCAGCGCCATGCCGAGCGCGCCGATCACACCGTTGTAGGGCGGCACGATGATCTCCTTGCCGAGGATCTGGCTGAAAGCCGCGGCCACGGCGTCGTTGTACGCCGTGCCGCCCTGGAAGAAGATGCAGTCGCCGACCGTGCGCTCGCGCACGAGACGGTTCAGGTAGTTGGTGGCGATGGAGAAAGCCAGCCCCCCCACGAGGTCCGCGCGGCGCGCCCCGCGCTGCTGATACGCCATCACGTCGCGCTCCATGAACACGGTGCAGCGCTCCCCCAGCCTGATGGGTGCGGCGGAGCTCAGTGCCATCTGCGCGAACTCGCCGATGATGTTGATACCGAGCTTCTCGGCCTGTTCCTCGAGGAAAGAGCCGGTGCCGGCGGCGCAGGCCTCGTTCATGGCGAAGTCGACGACGATGCCGTCCTGCAGGCTGATGAACTTGGAGTCCTGGCCGCCGATCTCGAAGATGGTGTCGACCTGACGGCCGATCTGACGGCCGATGAAGTCGGCGCCCGTCTTGTGGGCGGTGATCTCGTCGGTGATGATGTCGGCGCCGCAGAGCTCGCCGATGAGCTCGCGGCCGGAGCCGGTGGTGCCGACGCCCAGGATATTGAGGCGCGCGCCGATCTCGGCGTGGATGTCGGTGAGGCCCTTGGTGACCACTTCGACGGGTCGCGCATCTGTCTTGGTGTAGACCTCCTTGATGACGCGGCCCTCGTCGTCGACCACCACGAGGTTCGTGGATACCGAGCCGATGTCGATGCCCAGGTAGGCATCGACGACGGCGCCGTTGCCGCCGAAGTCGAACGGCTGCGCCATGTCGCGGAGCAGGACGACGTTGTCCATGCAGAGCGGCTCGCTGACCGGGAAATCGGCGGCCGGCAGACGGCTGGCGTCGAGCGCGCCCACGGCGGCGCGCGCGTCCTCGAAATCGGCCTCCATGAGGGCGGCGCCGACGGCGCCCAGGGATGCATGAAACTCCGGCACGAAGAGGTCGCCCTGCTGAAGGTCGAAGGCCTCTTGCAGCGACTGCACGGCGCCGCCGTTGGCCGCGACCCCGCCGATGAACGCGATTGGCGGCTGCACGACCTTGCCCTTGGCGATAGTGCCCTTGAAGTTGCGCATGACGGCGTCACAGAGGCCGCGCAGGACCTCGGGCGGCTCGTAGCCCTTCTGCTGGGCGTGGATCATGTCCGACTTCGCGAACACGCTGCAGCGGCCGGCGATGCTTGCCGCCTTGCCCGCGTCGAGAACGATGTCGCCGACGTCCTCGATATCGTACAGGAGGCGGCTCGCCTGCTGGTCCATGAAGGAGCCGGTGCCGGCGGCGCAGTCGCCGTTGATCTGGTAGTCGGCGATGCCGGCGCAACGCGCCCCGTCGCCGGTCTCCAGACGGATGAACTTGGACGTCTCGCCGCCCATCTCGAAGATGGTCTGCGTGTCGGGGTGCAGCGCCGTGACGCCGCGCGTGATGGCCTTGAACTCGTTCTCGAAGCTCGCCTCGAGCGCTCGGCCGATGAGCCTGCCGCCCGAGCCGGTGACGCGCACGCCGGCGATCTTGCCCTCAGGTAGCACGGCGAGGAGCGCGTCGAGAAGGGCCTGAGTGGCCTCGCCCGGGCTGCCCTTGATGCGCGCATAACGCGCGACGAGGACAGGCCTTCCCTCGGCCACCGTGAGACCCTCGCGCGGGGTCTGGAAGAGATCGGGGTGCCGAGTGAGCAGATCGGTGTAGAGAGCATGGTCGGCGGCCTCGCCGGCGAGCGCGGCTTTGAGGCTGATGCAGCCGATGTCGATACCGAGTGAAGTCATGGGTGGTGGACGTGTACCTCCTGCGGGCGAAGCCCGCATCGTCGACTGCAGAGCCTACCGTTCGCGGCAGGCCGTCGCAAGCTGCGATAACAAGACTACGTTAGTCTTGATTAGCCGTCAACGGGAGCCCTGGGCGGGCGGTGATCGTGTACCTCGAGCCGCCGCGGATGTCATCCCCGTGACCGCATCGTGAGCCTGTTCAGCCGGCCGGTGCGCCGCTACCATGATGTCACGGCGCGCCGGCCGGCCGCTCTCCGTCAACCACACCAGTGGGAGCATCCGTGAACGACTCGACCACGCTCACCAATCGCGAACGCCGCGAGAACGTCGCGTTTCTCGGGCAAGCCTTCGCCGCCGCTCAGCGCGAGCCGGCCGAGGTCCTCGACGCCGACGAGCGCGAGCGCTTCGCCGCCGAGCCGGCCGCTCAGCCCGGGCTCTTCTTCAAACTGCTCTGTTACGGCGCCTTGGCGGCGCAGCCGGCGCCGGAAGCGGTCGTCGACGCCGACTGGCGCCGTCTCGAGACCGCCGGCGTCGTCGACGCTCTGTTCGCCGACGAGTTCGACCTCAAGCGCTACGCCCTCGACCCTCCCGTGTCCCGCAACGACAGCAAGGGCAAAGTGATCGACTTCACGCGGCTCGCCGAGGCCCGCGAGACATGGAGCCGCCTCCTGCCCCAGCCGTCTGATCCGGACGTCGCCGTCGACGTGCTGCACGCGGCCTCGGGCGGGGCCCTTAAGTCGCGTGCCTTCTGGGCGGTGCGCGAGATGCGCCGCTACGGCCTTTGGCACGACGACGCGCTCGATCGGTTCGCCTGCGTCCCCGACGGGCGCGTGCGCAAACGCGCCGTCCGCATGGGGCTCATCGACCTGCCGGAGAAGGCCGACACCTTCGCCGACATGAAGGCGGTGTCGCGCGCCCTGCACGCCGTGCTTCGTCTCGGCGAGGCGCACGACGACGTCTTCGACCTGCCGATCAGCATGGCCGGGCAGCGCTGCGAGATCTGCGACGCCGCGCGAATGGCCGCCTGCCCCATGCCCCACTGCCGCTGGCGGCGAGAACACGCCGACGCCTGAACCAGGCCCCCCGCGGGACCGCCGGCCGGGAGATGCCCCGGCCGGCGGTCCCGCAACGCAGCGGGCCTCAGTCGGCGGCTACGGCAGGCTCGGGCGGCGGCTCCGCTCGTGGAGTCAGGTGCGCGACCCATGTCCGTCTAGTGCGCACGCCCGATGCGCGCACTGCCCCGGAAAGGTGATAACTACTAAGGGAGCCGTGTTGAGCGGCCCCACGTGAGCGGAGAAAGGGGGCATCATGGGCGGATGGGAGATCCTTGCTTGGCTCGCCATCGCACTTGTGACCGTGCTCCGCGTCGCGCTTGTGGTCGGGATCGTCGCCATCGTCGTAGCCATCGTGCGCGGCGTGAGGGCGTACGAGCCGGCGTCGCACGCATCTTGAGATTGAGTCGCCGAACGCGGGCCCGGTCCCCGGGTCCGCGTTCTATCGCACCTTCAGGATCGTGACCCCCGCAGAACCCTCTGCGTTGCCTCCGCGGTCGACGGCGTGGAAGGTGAGCGTGAAGGTCCCTCGCGCCGGCGGCTTCCACACGCAGGTCGCCTTCCCCGGCTTGAACCATCCGCAGTCCACCGTGGCCACTGCGGCTCCGGCCTCGTCACTCACCATGACCGTCACCTTCACGGTCGCGCTGAACGGGTCTCGCACCGAGTAGGCGACCTTCGCGGTGCGCCCGAAGGTCGCCGACGCAGTGGCGGGCACCGTGAACCGCGGCGCGAAGCGATCGACCGTGACCGGCTTCGAGACGGACGTCACGCCCATGCTGCCGTGCGCCGTCACGCGCAGGTCGTAGGTGCCGCTGTCCGCGAAGGCCGCGCCGGTCACTTTGCCGTCCCAGGTGACCGACTGCGGACCGGCAGAAAGCTCGCCGGCCTTGATGGTGCGCAGCACTTCCTCCCCGCGGACCAGCGCCAGGGTGACCTCGGCCCGGCGCGTGAGCTTGAACGACACGGCGACCGTGTCGCGCGTGCCGTCGCCGTTCGGAGAGCAGATCCGCGGGCTGGCGCCCGGGAAACCGAGCGTGCGGTCGACCACCGCGGAGCGCCTGACCGTGGCACTGTTGCCGGCTAGATCGCGCATGACGATCTCCAGGGAGACGCGTCCCTCCGGCGCCGCCACGAGCTTGGCTCCGTCGCTGATGCGCCCGTCCCAGGTGACGGACTGCGCCGAAGCGCCGACGGCGCGCCAGTCGGTGAGCCGGCGAAGGACCTTGTCTCCGTCGCCGATCACCGAGACGCGCGCCGTCCCGTTCTCGCCCGGCTGGAAGGTCACCTTGGCGCTGTCGGCCTGCCCGTCGCCGTTCGGGCTGAACGGGCTCGGCGCGACCGCGGCGCTCTCGAGGCGCGGCGGCGTGGTGTCGATGTGCACGTCCACCGTCGCCGTCCGCGCCTCTCCGCGCGCGCTCTTCGCGCTGGCGATGAGTGTGTACGTGCCGTCGGGCAGATCGCGGCCGTTCATGTCCTTGCCGCCCCAAGTCACGGCGGCGGCGGCGCCCTGGCCGCTCGCACGCCGGACGACGTCACCGTTCGGCTTGCGGATCTCGATGCTCCAGTCGGCGGCCTCAGAGACGGCGAAAGCGACCTCGGCCTTGTCGCGCACGCCGTTGCCGTCGGGGCTGAAATGGGTGCCGGCGACGTCGAACCCGTAGATCTTCGGCTGACCGATGGCGGTGACGGCCTTGCGGATCGCCGGCAGCTGAGCGTAGAGCTTGTCGCCCGGACAGCCGGTGTAGTTGGCGTCACGATGGCCGGCGATGACGGGGAACTCCACACTCTGGCCGGTGCCGTACTTCTCGCCGTACCCGCACACCAGCGTCGCTCTGCCCTGTGGATCGACGTGATGCACGTCCAGCTTCCAGGCCAGGAGGTGCTCGAGCGCGCTCACCGCCGCGCCGGGCGGCGTCGCCTTGGTGAAGTCCCCGATCACCGAGACGCCGATGCTGCCCGTGTTGAAACCGAGCGTCTGAGCGCCGATCGCGACGTTGGTGACCCCGCCGTAGCTGCCCTCGTACAGGGTGCCGTAGCGGTCGATGAGGAAGTTGTAGCCGACGTCGCTCCAGTGCAGGGACCGGGTGTGGTAGGCATACACGGCGCGCACGATGGCCGGAGCCTCGGCCCGCGTGTAGTCGTTCCCGCTGGCCGTGTGGTGGACGAAGACCATCTTGACGTTCGCGAACGAAGGCGACCCGGCGCGGTACGACTCGTCGGCGCCCCACTCGGCGCGAGTCACGATGGCGGGCTTCGTGGTCATGGCGCCCAGAGGCGGGACCAGCTCGAGCCCGGCGATGGCGGCGGCCGTGCGGCGGACCACGCCGAGCAGAGTGGCGCCGCGGTCGGCGTCCTCGGTACTGTTGAGCGCCACGACCTTGACGCCGCGCAGCGCAAGCGGCGCGGCCTGCAGTCCTGCAGCCTGCCGCGCCGCGACCTGGACGTAGCGGGCGGCGCCCGTCCACAGCGGCTCGGTGAAGGCCTGCGGCTTCGAGCCGTCGCCCTCGGACGCCACCTCGAGCGCGGCGGAGTACCACTCGCCCCACGAGCTCCCGTCGAGACTGGTGCGGACCTGCACGACCACCTCGCCGGACTGCGCCGGCGGCCGGCAGATGACGCCCACGAGGTTGAAGCGCAGGCCCGGGTCGATGGTCACGGCATCGTCCGCGGTCG
>JAPLCM010000031.1 GCA_026392275.1 Actinomycetota bacterium
CCGCAGCCGGTGGGGCCCAGCAGCAGGATGTTGCTCTTCTGCAGCTCGACGTCGGTCTCGCCGGAGGTGACTGCCTGCACGCGCTTGTAGTGGTTGTACACGGCCACCGACAGCGAGCGCTTGGCCTCCTCCTGGCCGACCACGTAGTCGTTGAGGATCGCGTAGATGTCGCGCGGCTTGGGCAGGCTCTCGAGATCCAGAGCGACGGGCGTCGTGAGCTCCTCGTCGATGATCTCGTTGCAGAGGTCGATACACTCGTCGCAGATGTACACGCCGGGCCCGGCGATGAGCTTCTTGACCTGGCGCTGCGACTTGCCGCAGAAACTGCAGAGCAGCTGATCGTTGCTGTCGGTCGGTCCTGCCACCTCTCGCTCCTTCTCGCAGACTCGGCGCGCCCGCGCTAGCGGTGGGCGATGACCGCGTCGATGATGCCGTACTCCTTCGCGTCGGCCGCGCTCATGAAGTTGTCGCGCTCCGTGTCTTTGCGTACCTGGTCGACCGGCTGGCCGGTGTGCTCGGCGAGGATCTCGTCGAGCCGCTGGCGCAGGCTGAGGACCTCTCTTGCATGGATCTCGACGTCGCTGGCCTGGCCCTCGAAACCGCCCATGATCTGATGGATGAGGATGCGGGCGTTGGGCAGCGCAAAGCGCTTTTCTTTGGCGCCGCCGGCCAGCAGCAAGGCGCCCATGCTCATGGCGCTACCCACGCAGATGGTGCTGACGTCCGGCTTGATGAACTGCATGGTGTCGTAGATTGCGAGGCCCGAATACACGGAGCCGCCCGGGCTGTTGATGTAGAGGCTGATGTCTTTGTCGGGATCGTCGGACTCGAGGTGGATCAGCTGCGCGACGATGAGGTTCGCGACATCGTCGTTGACCGGAGTGCCGAGAAAGATGACGCGCTCGTTGAGCAGCCGGCTGAAGATGTCGAACGAGCGCTCGCCGCGGCTCGTTTGTTCGATGACGAACGGTACAAGTGGCGTCACGTGCTCACCCTTTTCCGAGTTGATGCTGTCGCTTTGATGTTCCCAGGGCTGAAACGTCAGTAGTCGTCGGCCGTGTCCGCGGCGTCGGCCGCGTCTTCGGCGGCGGCCTCGTCGGCCTCGGTCATCGCGACCGGAACGGACGCGTCGGCGACGAAATCGACGGCCTTGGCCAGTAACATTTCGTCGCGCACCGCCTCTTGCCTGCCCGATTCGCGCAGATCGGCGATGAGTTGCAGCGGGTCGCGCTCGAGTGCCTCGGCATCGCTCCTGATCACCGCGAGCATCTCGTCGTCGCTCACCGAGAGGCCTTCGGCCTTGGCGATCTCCTCGAGCACCAGACGGCGCTTGATGATGAGCTCGGCCTGCGGCCGCAGTTCCTCCTCGACCTGCTCCTCGGTCTTCTCGAGCACGTTGAGGTAGACCTCCATGCTGAGGCCACGTTCGCCGACGCTCTCCTCGAGCTCGTGGAAGAGGCGGTGAGCCTCGCGATCGATCATCGTGGAAGGCACCCCGACGGTCGCGTTGGCGGCGGCCTTGTCAACGGCCGCGGCGCGGAACTCGCGGCGCACGCCCGCCTCGGCGGCAGCCTCCATGCGGGCGCGCATGTCGGCGCGCAGCTCGGCCAGCGTGTCGAACTCGCTGACGTCGGCGGCGAAGGCATCGTCCAGCTCCGGGACGACCTTCTTCTTGATCTCCTTCACGTTGACCTTGAAGGTGGCCGGCTGACCGGCGAGCTCCTCGGCCTGATAGTCGTCGGGGAACGTGACGTCGAAGGTGGTCTCCTCGCCACGCGCCACGCCGACCAGAGCGTCTTCGAAACCCGGGACGAGGTTGCCGCCGCCGATCTCGAACATCTGGTCGGCGCCCTGAGCGCCCTCGATGGGCTTGCCGTCCTGCGAGCCTTCGAGGTCCATGAGCACGAAGTCGCCGGTCTGCACAGCGCGGTCCTCGACCGGCTCAAGCTTGGCGAGCCGCTCCTGCAGCATTGCCAACTGCGCATCGATCTGCGCCTCGGTGACCGCGACGACGCGCTGCGGCACCTCGAGGCCCTTGTACTCGCCGAGCGTGGGCACCGGCATGGTCTGCACCTTCAGCGAGAACGTGTAGTCTGCCGCCTCGTCGAGAGGGCCGGCCGTGAGGTCGGATGTGCCGACGGCGTCGTCGTACAGGCCGGCCTCACGCAATGCCTCGTCGCCCCATTGGGGGATGGACTCCTCGAGAGTCTCGGCGCGCAGGTAGTCGGCGCCGACCTGCTGAATCACGAGAGCCATGGGCACGCGGCCCTTGCGGAAGCCGGGGAGCACCATCTCGCCGCGGACCTTGGCCACGAGGCGGTCGTACGCCTTCTGGACCGCCTCGGCGGGGATCTCGACGGTCAGCTGGACCTCGTTCTCGGCGGTGGGATCGATCTTGGTTTTCACTCTGGGTTCTCCGTCTCTGCGATGTGCGGCCTCCGGTGCGTCGCGCCGGCATCAGCTCTGTGGTCCATGCGAGGGTCAGGCCGAGGCCTGTGGTGCGGGCGAGAGGACTTGAACCTCCACGAGCAATGCTCACCAGATCCTAAGTCTAGCGCGTCTACCAGTTCCGCCACACCCGCACGGCGTTAACGTCGACGGCCGGCGCTCGCGCCGGCCGGTGCATCACGTGGATGGGGTGAAGGACGGGATTCGAACCCGCGACCGCCGGGACCACAACCCGGAGCTCTACCAGCTGAGCTACCCCCACCACCGGTCACCGCATCGCAAAGACGCCGAGAACCCCCCGGCACCGACGACGCGGTCGACGTTGAAAGGATACCACGAGAGTGGGCAGGCGTCATGCGGAGGGCGCCGGCGCCTCTTCCAGGGGCGGCACCCTCTCCGCTGCGTGGGCGCTCCCTGAGTAGCTGCTGCGCACATCCTGCACCAGCAGCCCGTCCTGGACCTCCAAGATGCGGTCGGTCTGCTGCGCCACGCTGCGGTCGTGGGTGACGATCATGAACGCCGTCCCCAGCTCGCTGTTCAGCTCGCGGAAGAGCTTGTACACAGCCTTTGTGTTCTCGGTATCGAGATTGCCGGTCGGCTCGTCGGCGAGCACCAGCGCCGGCCGGTTCATGAGCGCCCGGGCGATGGCCACGCGCTGCTTCTGGCCACCGGAGAGGTCGTTGGCGCCCTTGTTCTCGAGGCCCTCGAGGCCGAGCAGCGCCAGCACCTCCTCGGCGCGTGGCCGCAGATCGGCGGCGCTCGATCGGGCGATGCGCCCCGGCATGAGCACGTTCTCGAGCACGCTGAACTCCGGCAGCAGGTAGTGAAACTGAAACACGAAGCCGATGAAGTCGTTGCGCATCGCGGCGCGCTGTTTGCGGTTCGCCGCCGCCGTGTCGTGCCCGTTCAGCACCACGCGCCCGGTGGTCGGCGTGTCCAGCAGGCCGATGAGGTTGAGCAGCGTGGACTTGCCCGATCCCGACTGGCCGATGATCGAAGCGAACTCCCCACCCCGCAGGTCGAACGAGACGTCGGTGAGCGCCACCGTCTTCGCTACGGTGCCGTAGGTCTTCCCCA
>JAPLCM010000052.1 GCA_026392275.1 Actinomycetota bacterium
CATCTGCGCCGAGGTCTACCAGGGCCTCAAGTCGGTCCTCAAGGCCAAGGGCCTCGCCACGGCCGTCGGGGACGAGGGCGGCTTCGCCCCCGACCTCGCCTCCAACGAAGCGGCCGTCCAGGTGATCATGGAGGCCATCGATGCCGCCGGCTACGAGCCCGGCAGCGACGTGTTCATCGCTCTCGACCCGGCCGCGTCCAGCTTCTACGTGGACGGCCGCTACGTGCTCGCGAGCGAGGGCCGCAGCCTCAGCGCGGCCGAGATGGTCGACTACTATGCCAAGCTCGTCGACACCTACCCGATCATCAGTATCGAGGACGGCCTCGCCGAGGACGACTGGGACGGCTTCAAGCTCATGAACGACACGCTTGGCGACCGTATCCAGGTGATGGGCGACGACCTCTTCGTGACCAATACGGAGCGCCTCGCGAAGGGGATCGAGCTCGGCTGCGCCAACTCGATCCTCATCAAGCTCAACCAGATCGGCACGCTGAGCGAGACGCTCGACTGCATCGAGATGGCCAAGCGTGCCGGCTGGACGGCCGTCTGCTCGCACAGGTCCGGCGAGACCGAAGACACGACACTCGCCGACCTCGCCGTGGCCACGAACGCCGGCCAGATCAAGAGCGGTGCCCCGGCGCGCACCGACCGCGTGGCCAAGTACAACCAGCTGCTGCGTATCGAGGAGATGCTTGGCGAGGTGGCGCACTACCCGGGCGCGGCGGCATTCTACAACCTGAAGAGGTAGAATCTCGCTACGTGTGTGGAGGGCGCGGGCGGCCGCACGGCCGTCCGCGCCCTCTGTTTCAGTTCACGAGCCGACCTGCGACGAGAAGGAAGCGCGAGCATGTATTGTCCCGAGTGCGGCAACGACGCCGACGACGCCAAGTTCTGCCCCGAGTGCGGCGCCGACCTGGCCGTTGTCAAGAGCGCCCTGAGCGGCAAGACCACCGGTCAGCGGGGTACCGGCAGCGGCCGCCAGAGCGGCAGACCGCCGAAGCCAGGCAGCGCACCTCCCCCGCCCGCCAAGCGGGGCGTCTCCCCGGCGCTGATCTGGGGGATCTTCGGAGGCATCGCCGTCATGGTGGTGGTGATCGTCATCATCATGGGCACCGCCGGTGCCGGCGGCGACGACGCAGCCACCGACGCCGGCACGCCGAGCAACGGACCCGCGGCGCCTATCGACGCCGATACGAGCGGCAACTACCGAGAGCTGGTCACGCGCGCAAACGGTCTGTACGACCAGGGCGCCGCCGAGATGCCGGACGGCATTCCCACCGAGCAGGGGGCGGCGTACTTCGACGCGGCCGCCAAGGTCTACGAGGCCGCGTGGGCCAAGCAGCCCGGCGATCCCAACGTGGGCACCGACTGGGCCATCGCCCTCTTCTACAGCGGCAATGTGGACGGCGCGGTCAAGCAGGTGAACGTCGTCCTCAAGGCCGATCCGCGCTTCCAGCCGGGCCTGTTCAACAAAGGTATCTTCCTGAGCCATGTGTCTCGCATGACTCAAGACAAGGCCGAGGCGAAGAAGTACGCCGACCAGGCACGCGCCGCTCTGAGCGCGGCCGTTGCGGTGGATCCGTCTTCTCAGGTCGGCAAACAGGCGGCAGCGGCGCTCGAGAACAACGTCCCGACGCCTGCGCCCACCCAATGACCCGCTGAGGACCGCGGCGGCGGGAAGGCCGCCGCGGTCCTCAGCGCCGGGTCGCTCGGCGCTCACGGCGGGCAAGGAGCCGCGTCGTCACTCACGAATCACTAGGGACGATCGGCCGCCGCGCGTACGGCGTCCGGCGGATCGGCAACGGGAGCGGAAGCTTGACTCAGGCAGCGACAGTCGCGCGGCAGGCGGCGCCACCACGGCGCGGCGGCCGGCACGCCCGCAGGCGTGGCGCCGCGCCGCGGCTGCATCTCGTGCGCCTCGTGATCCTCGTACTCGTCCTCGTCGGCGCCTCGTTCTACGTTGCTCCCCTGCGCGCGTTCTTTGCCCAGCAGGATCGCTACCAGCACGCCGCGGAGGCGCTGCGCGCGGCGCGCGCCGACAACGCCGCGTTCGATCTACAGATGCAGCTGCTCACCAGCAAGACCTACGTGGCGCAGGTGGCGCGCGCCGACTCCATGCTCGTGCCTCCCGATACGCAGGTGTTCGTCGTCAAGGGACTTCCCGGTGACGATGTCGAGCCGGTCGCCGGTTCGGGCACCGCGTCCACAGCCGGCTCCCTCTCGGTGTTCGACCGCGTCGAGGACCTCTGGCGCACGCTGCTCCGCTGACGCAGCGGTGGATCCACGCCCACGCATGGCGCCTCGCCTGGTGATGGACGCCGACCTAGCCGTCGTGGCCGGTCAGCTTGGCCGGACGCCGCGGGCCATGAGCCGCGTCGTGGCACGCTGCCCCTTCGCCTTCCCGGCCGCGGTCGAGACGCTGCCGTATGATGACGGCGGCAGGCCTTTTCCGACGCTCTTCTACCTCACGTGCCCAACGCTCGTGGCCGCGGTGTCGCGGCTGGAGAGCGACGGCGGCGTGCGCGCCTGGTGCGCGCGCACGGCTGCCGAGCCGGCGCTGGCCCGAGCCGTCGTCGCGGCGTCGTCGTCGTCGCGCCGCCGCCGCCGCGACCTCGTGAGGCGCTACGACCTTGCCATGGTCGACGGCGGCGCGTCGCTGACTGCCGGGGTCGGAGGCGTGGGCGACGTGCGCGCCGTCAAGTGCCTGCACGCGCATGTCGCCCACGCGCTTGCACGGCCGGGCTACATCTTGGGCCGGGCAGTCCTGGCCCAGGTCGAGGAGCCTTGGTGCGGCGACCGTCGCTGCGCGGCCTTCGCGCCCCCGGCTGAGCCGTCCCGATGAGAGTCGCCGTCGTCGACCTCGGCACCAATACCTGCCGTCTGTTTCTGGCGGAGGTCGGCGATACCGGCGAGGTGGCGGCCGACGCACGTCTGACGACGGTGGTGAGGCTCGGCCAGGGCGTCGACCGCACGGGGCGTCTTGAGGCTGCCGCCGTCACGCGCACGCGCGCCTGCCTGGCCGGGTATGCGCCGCGCCTCGAGGCCTACGACCCCGCGCGGCGCTTGCTGGTGGCCACCAGCGTTCTCCGTGACGCGGCCGACGGCCGCGCCTTCCTGGAAGGCGTGGAGCGCGACTACGCCATGCCCTCGCGCGTGCTCGGCGGCGAAGAGGAGGGCGCCCTCGCCTTCCGCGGCGGCACCGCCGAGCTCGCCGGCAGGACGGGCGAGCCTCTGGTGCTCTGCGACATCGGCGGCGGCAGCACCGAGTTCGCCGTCGGCTCCGCGGGCTCGCCGCCCGACTTCGTACGGAGTCTGGACATCGGCGTCGTGCGCCTCACCGAGCGCTTTCTTCATCACGATCCGCCGGCGGCGGCGGAGCTCGACCGGCTCACGACGTTCGTTGCCGCCGCCATCGCGGAGGGCGTGCCGGGCACAGTGCGCGGCGCCGCGCGCGGCGCCGTGGGCGTGGCCGGCACCTATGCCACGCTGGTGGCCCACAAGCTCGACCTTCGCGACTACAGGTCCGAACTGGTCCACGGTCACGTGCTCGGCCTGAGTGACATCGAGGCCGCGATCGCCGTGTTCGTCGCCCTCACCAACGAGCTGCGCGGCCGTCTGCCCGGCATTCAGAAGGGGCGCGAGGACGTGATCCTCGCCGGCGCCCTGATCGCCCGGGAGGCCTGCCGCGCCTTCGGCCTCGCCGAGGTACGCTGCAGCGAGGCCGACATCCTCGAAGGCGCGGCGCTGGCCCTGGCCGAGGGCTCCCTGCTGCCCGGCTGAGTGCACGCCCTGTGGCGGCGCCGCCACGCCCGCGCCGCGCCGGTCCTGCCCCGCCCGGCGCCTCGTCGTATACTCCTCCCGTGCCGGAGTGGCGGAACTGGCAGACGCCGGGGACTTAAAATCCCCTGTCGCCTCGGCGGCGTCCGGGTTCGAACCCCGGCTCCGGCACCACTCACAGGGCGGCTCTACGGCCTCGGGAGGACCATGGCGCTCAACCAGATCGATGGGCTTCTCCTCGACATGGACGGCGTGCTCAGCGTGTCGTGGCGGCCGCTTTCGGGGGCCGCCGCGGCCGTGGGCCGCCTGCGCGCCTCGGGGCTGGCCTTGCGCGTGCTCACCAACACGTCCGCGAGGAGCCGGGCCGAGATCGGTGCCGAGCTCAGGCGGCAGGGTTTCGGGTTCGCCGACGAGGATGTGCTGACGGCGTCGCAGTTTGCCGCCGCGTACCTACGTTCCGCGCACTCCGGGGCGCGCGTCTTCCTGCTCGGAGACGCGCGGGTGGAGGATCTCGACGGGGTGCGGCTCGTCGGTCTCGACGACGAGCCCGACGTCGTACTCGTCTCCGGGCCCGACGGATCATTTGCCTTCGAGACCATCAACCGGGTGCTGCGCTCGCTCCTCGAGGGGGCGGCGCTCGTGGCAATGCGGCGCAACCTGACCTGGATGACGAGCGCCGGCGAGTGCCTCGACGCCGGGGCCTACCTGCTGGGGCTGGAAGGTGCCAGCGGCCGCCGGGCGGTCGTCACCGGCAAGCCGGCGCCCGGGTGCTTCGTGGCCGGGCTCGAGGAGCTGGGGATGCCCGCCGCTCGAGTGGCGATGGTCGGCGACGACATCGAGAACGATGTTCTCGCCGCGCAGGCGGTCGGCATCACCGGTGTGCTGGTGCGCACGGGCAAGTTCCGCGAAGACAAGCTTGCCACGGCAAGCGGCAGGCCAGATCACGTGATCGATTCGATCGTCGAGCTGCCGGCCTTGCTGGGCTGCTGACGGCGATCGCGGCTCGGGCCGGCGACTTTACTCTCACGCGGCGCGGCCCTACCATCAATAGGGAAAAAGAGATCGGGTGTTCCGGCGGACGGCCGCCGGCCGCGCCCGCGCGAAGGGGGACCACATGGGCTTGGCCATCGTAGGCGCCATCATCGTCGTCGCTTTCATTCTGCTCATCCTGATCCTCGTCACGGGCATCCGCATCATCCGGCCCACGCACCGCGGCCTCGTGGAGCGGCTGGGCAAGTACAACCGCTACTGTGACCCCGGCCTCCACATCATCATCCCGATCATCGAGCGCATGTTCCAGGTGGACATCCGCGAGGTACTGGTCGAGGCGCAGCCGCAGACCATCATCACCAACGACAATCTCAACGCGCGCGTCGACGCCCAGGTGTACCTCAAGGTCAAGGCCGACGAAGAAGACGTGAAGGCTTCGCAGTACAACGTCACCAACTACCAGAACCAGATCGTGAACCTGGCGCGCACGACGCTGCGCAACATCATCGGCACCCTGACGCTCAAGTCGGCCAACAGCGAGCGCGGACGCATCAACGAGGAGCTGCGCTCCACGCTCAAGGTCGAGACCTCCAGCTGGGGCATCGAGATCCTGCGCACCGAGCTCAAGGAGATCGACCCGCCGGTGGACGTGCAGGAGACCATGAACAAGGTCGTCAAGGCCGAGAACGAGAAGATCGCGGCCATCGACTACGCCACGGCCACCGAGACGCAGGCCGACGGGCAGCGGCGCGCCGAGATCAAGAAGGCCGAGGGCATCAAGCAGGCCAAGATCCTTGCCGCCGAGGGCGAGGCGCAGGCGATCAAGCTGGTCAACGAGGCCGCCGAGGAGTTCTTCGTCGGCAACGCCCAGGTGCTGCGCAAGCTCGAGACCGTCGAGAAGGCCTTCTGGCAGAACGCCAAGATCATCGTGCCGGCCAATGGCGAGCTCGTGAACGTCATCGGCGACCTCGCCGGCATCACGCCCGTGCCGGTCAAGGCGGCGCAGCCCAACCCGACGCCAGGTCAGCCCACGAAGCGCAGCTGACCGGCCAAGCGGCGCGCCGCCGTCGCGCGCCGCGCAACGCGCCTCAGGCCTTCTTCTTGAGCGGTTTCTTCTCCTTGGGCGGCAGGCTCGCGGCGTAGGCCAGCCCCTTGGCCATCCAGCCGCGCAGCGCCTCTCGGTCGGCGAGCATCCCGGCGGGCACGACGACGTACTCTCTCATGGGGCGGCCCTCCATGGGCTCGAAGAGGTGGGCGCCGGGCTGCGCCAGCAGGTCGGCGCGGTCCTTCTCGCCGAGGCGTACGAAGAGGCTCTCCTGGTGGACGGCGGCGAACATGTTGCCGCCGGTCCAGTAGCACGGACCTCCGAACATGGGCTTGGACTCCACGGGGGCCTGGCCTTCGGGGATCGCGTCGTGCAGGAGCCGGATGAGGTCCTCCTGGGGCTTACGCCATTTCATCGCGACTTCCGCTTAGTGCTTTTCATGCCGTGGCACCACCAGCACCGGGAGGTCGCTGTGGTGCAGCAGTTTGAGCGCCGTGGAGCCCAGGAAGGCGGCCGACACGGCGCCCTGACCGTGGCTGCCTACGACGATGAGGGCCGCGCCATGCTCCTTGGCCGTCTCAAGAAGCACCTCAACGGGTCGGCCCTCGGAGACCACCTTCTCGGCCTTCACGCCGGCGGCGGCGAGCCTCGTGAGGGCCTCATCAACCTGGCCCTCGCCGTAGCCCCGCACGAGCTGCGCGTGCTCGTCGAACTCGGCGCTCATCATCAGCGGCGAGTCGGTCATGCCCATGGGCACGTAGCCGATGGAGAACTCGAAGGCGTAGACCACGACCACGGCCGCGCCGGGCATCGCGCCGGCGAGGTCGATGGTGCGCTCGAGCGCCGTCTTTGAGCAGTCCGAGCCGTCGTAGCCGAGTACCAGCGTTGTGGGCATGGTGTCCTCCTTGGATGGGTCTCTGGGGCAACTATGCTCGCATGGGGCGGCGGCAAAACGGGGCGGCTACGCCGCCCGCCGCGCCGCCGCCCTGCGCGCCAGCACCCCGCGGCCCGGCGCCGCCACAAACGCGACCAGGAAGGCGGCCGTGGCGATGAGCACGACGGCCGCTCCCGAGGCCACGTCGAGGTAGTAGCTCACGTACAGACCGGCGATGCTCGACAGAGCGCCGATCGCCGCTGAGACGGCCATCATCGAGGGCAGGCGGCGGGTGAGCAGGTAGGCGGTCGCTGCCGGCGTGACCAGCAGGGCCGCGACGAGACCCACTCCCACTGTCTGCAGGCTGACGACGATGGTCAGCGCCAGCAGGATCAGCATGGCGAAGCGCAGAAGCTCGGGGCGCTTGCCCAGCATGTGCGCCAGCACGGGGTCGAACGCGGCCAGCTGGAACTCCTTGAACAGCGCCAGCAGCGTGATCAGCACGGCGAGCCCCAGCAGTCCGGTGAGCCAGAGGTCGCCGGCTGTGACGCCCAGCACGTTGCCGAAGAGGATGTGGGTGAGGTCGGTGGCATACGAGCGCACCGTGCTGATGAGCACCACGCCGAGAGCTAGTGCCGCGGCGAACAGGATGCCGATGGCGGTGTCTTCCTTGACGCCGCCGCGCCGCGAGAACAAACCGATGCCGACGGCCACGACGAGCGCCGCGACGAGCGCTCCGACGAGCAGGTTGGCGCCCAGCAGATAGGCGATGGCGACCCCGGGGAGGATGGCGTGTGCCAGCGCGTCGCCGAGGAAGGCCATGGCGCGCAGCACCACGAAGCAGCCGATCACCGAGCACACCACTCCGACGATCAGCGAGGCCGCCAGGGCGCGCTGCATGAACTGGAGCGTGAATGGGTCGGTGAGCCAGGCGATCATCGCGGCCCGGCGTGCGGCTCGTGACTGTGGCGATGCTGCTCGCCGTCGCCGACGTGGCCGGGGCAGCACTGGTCGATCACGACCATGCCGTCGAGGAAGAGGGCCTGACCGCCGAACGCCGTGCTGATGTGCTCGGGGGTGAAGACCTCGGGCGGCGAGCCGTAGGCGACCAGCCGACCATTCAGGAGGGCCACCAGCTCGAAACGATCGGCGGCCGTCTGCATGTCGTGGGTGCTCACGAGCACCGTGATGTGCTGTTCGCGAAGCCGTGCAAGGAGGCCGAGGATCGCCTCCTTGGCGTTCACGTCCACGCCGGTGAAGGGTTCGTCGAGCAGCAGCACGTGCGGCTCCTGGGCAAGCGCCCGGGCGAGGAACACGCGCTGCTGCTGGCCACCGGACAGCTCGCCGATGGCGCGCCCCGCGAGCTCGGCGATGCCGAGCTCGTTCAGACAGCGCGCCACCACCTCGCAATCGGCGGCCTGGGGGCGGTGCAGCCAGCCCAGACGGCCGTAGCGCCCCATCATCACCACGTCGCTCACGCTGACGGGGAAGCTCCAGTCGATCTCCTCGCGCTGGGGAACGTAGGCGATGGGGTCCGCCTGGCCGCCGGGCGCGCGGCCGTGCAGGAGCACGCGCCCGCCACGCAGGGGCAGCAGGCCGACGAGAGCCTTGAAGAGCGTCGACTTGCCGGCTCCGTTGGGCCCCACGATCGCGACCTGGGCGCCGTGCGGCACGTGCATGGTCACGGCGTCCAGAGCCGCGCGCCCGTTGTAGCTCACGGTGGCGTCGTCGATGGCGAGGTAGGACGCGGATGGCGTGCTGTCGTCGACGATCACTTGAGCGCCTCGACGATCCTCTGCGTGTCGAACGTCATCATGTCGATGTACGTCGGCGCCACGCCGTCCGGCTCGGTGAGCGAGTGGTCGAGCAGGTCGTCGACCACCGTGATGCCGGTCTCGGCGGCGATCTGCTCGGCGAGCTTGGGGTTCTCCTCGATCTCCACGAAGATGGCCTTGGCGCCGCTCGTGCGAATGGCCGCCGTGAGGTCACTGAGCTGCTTCGCCGTCGGCGTCTCTCCGGTGCCGACGCTGGGGATGACCGTCCCGACGACCGAGAATCCGTAGCGGTCGGCGAAGTACCCGTGACTGGCGTGGTTCATCACGAGCTTACGGTTCGCGGCGGGGACCAGCGCGACCTGGCTCTCGATCCACGCGTTCAGCTCGTCGAGCTGCGCCGTGTAGGCCGCGGCGTTGGCCTCGTACTCGGCCGCCCCGTCCGGATCGGCCTTCGCGAACGCGTCGCGGATGGTGGCCACGTAGCTCTTCACGAGTACCGGGTCGAGCCAGAAGTGGGGATCTGTCTCGGAGCTCTCGAGCGGCGGTTCGCCGGGCTGCGGCGTACGGCTCTGGAGGCCGGCGGAAGCATCGACGATCGTCGCCTCGCCGCCGGCGTTCTCGAGGGTCTTGAGCAGCGGCCCTTCCAGGCCGCCGCCATTGATGATCACAAGGTCGGCAGCGGTCACCTCGCCGAGGTCCTTCGGGGTCGGCTCGAACGAGTGCGGGTCGGTCTCGAGAGGCACGAGCGAA
>JAPLCM010000275.1 GCA_026392275.1 Actinomycetota bacterium
GTCGCCGCGACCGCGCAGCGCCGTCGCGGGGTCAGTCCGACGACGCGAGCAGCCGCCGAAGCGCCGCCTTGGGATCGTCGACGATGGGCACGCCGTGGTCAAAGCACAGGATGCCGAACGGCAGGCCGAGCAGCTTCCCCACGCTGGCGCGCGTCTCGGCGGGGTCCTCGTGAAACTCCGGCGGGACCAGGCGCAACAGGCCGTCGCCGGCGTGCATCACGAGGTCCGAGCAGAACACCACGCCGGGATCGCCCTCGAGCAGCAGCGAATAGTGCGGCCATTCGGGGCCGGGCGTGCGCACTGCGACGAGGCCACCCGGGAGCACGTCGCCGTCCGCGTAACGGCGGTCTGGCTCCTCATCGGCAGCCGAGGAGTCCTCCGGCAACCACACGTCGATGCCGAACTCGGCGCGATACCGCCAAGCCGCCCGCTGGTGGCACTTGGCGGTCAGCACAACGTCCGTCGGACGCGGCAGCGACGCCATCGCGTCCTCCTCCAGGCGCACCGGGTCGATGAACACACAGCGATCGCCGGTCACGAGCGCGTGTGAACTCGAGACGTTGCCGCCGATGCTGCTGTTGCGGATCCGCCAATGGTAGAGGCCCTCGGCCACCTCTTCGACCTCTGCGGCCGTCTCCCGTGGCTCGCTCATCTCTCCTCCTGTTCGCTCGAGCAATGTGCTCGCCCCAGGACAGATTGAGCCTTCGCGCGTGTGCTGGTCAAGTGTTTCGTACCCGCCCCCGTTCGCAGGCGTGACCGGCGGGGGTGGTTCAGGGGATGATATGTCGAAGTAGAGAGGCGCGGCGCCCGGAGGCACACTCGCGACCGCCGGCCGACCACGCCATCGGCGGCCTCCCCTTCTGGCACCCGCCCGGTGGTGTCCTCCGTCAGGCGACTGCTTAGGGGGACTCGATGGCATACGTGCTCCAGCAGTTCCGGGCGACGGACGACGCGACCTTCACGAACGTGTATCTCGATGATCTGGAGCGCCGCCGCCGGCTCGGGTCCCGGGGCGGACGCGTGTTCCACGCCATCGGCGCAGAGCACGAGATCACCGTGCTCATCGAGTTCGACAGCGCCGCCAACGCCCACCAGTTCGCCCAATCCATCGAGCTGCAGGAGGCCGTCACGTGTGCCACCAGCGACGTGGTGCCACAGAAGATCACCGTGCTCGAGGAGCAGCTCCGGTCCGAGGCCTGACGCAGGCGGCCGACTCGCCGGCGCTCGTCACTCGATGGGCAGCTTGAAGAAGTCCCGCGGCGTCCGGTAGCACGCCTCGTCGATGGTCGCCTTGTCCAGGGCGATCTCGGTGATCGCCGTCGAGTCCGCCCCGCGGCGCAGGCCCGGCGTCCATCGTGACCGCGCGCCATGCGTCGCCCGCGGTGATGCCCATGCCACCGCGAGCAACGGCGTGGACGACCAGCTCTGTCGACATCCGGCTCTCCTTTGCGACTGCAGGCGGGCGGCGGCAGCTCAGCCGGCGCGCCGCCTCGCCGCCGCGCCGGCAGCGTTCATGAGAAGGCGAGTGATGATGCCCGCCGTATGGCCCTGGACGTCGCGCGCCGGCGCGAACTCGCAGACGTCCACCCCCACGAGCTCGCCTTTGCGCGCGAGCGCACGCACGAGCGTCGCGACCTGCGCGTAGGTGAGCCCGCCCGGTGACGGCCACAGTGTACCTGGGGCACAACTCGGGTCGAGGCCGTCGACGTCGATGGTCATGTACACGTGCTCGTCGGCCGGAAACAGATCGGCGAGCCACTGCACACCACGGTCGTGGACCTCGTCGGCGGTCACGAGGACGTTGCCGGCCGCGCGAGCATCGTCAACGTCGCACGGCCGGGCGCTCCCTATGCCGCGCAGGCCGACCTGCACGATGCGGCGCACCCAAGGCAGCTCGCGCAGGCGGCGAATGGGGCTGGAAAACCCGCCTGTCACGCCGCCGACCTCGTCGCGAAAGTCGAGATGCGCGTCGATGTGCAGCACATCGACAGGGCCGCGACCCTCGAGAGCACGTACGACAAGGGGAGGGATGGCGTGGTCGCCGCCGACGACGAGCGGCACGGTCCCGTTCCGGACCAGCGCGCGGACCGCCTCGGTCGCGCGCGTCAGATTGCCGGGGAGGTCGCGGGGGTCGCCGGGCACGTCTCCACAGTCGACGAGGCGCACCGACAAGTCGGGGAACAGCGGGCCGCCGAGATCGAAGTCGTAGTTGCCGAGATCGGCGGCGAACTCGGCTGAGGCGCTCCGCACCGCGTCCGGCGCCTCAGCCGCCGGGGGGCACACGTTGCGCATGTCGTACGGGTCGCCGTAGGGGATGCCCAGAAACGCGAAGTCCGCCTGGGCGGCAGTCGGCTCGAGAGCAAGCGGCGCGCCGAGAAACGAGATACCGGAGGGTCTGACGTTCACGACGCCATCCTACCGCCTTGACGCCGTCCGCGGCTTCCCGGGCACGGGCCCGTACTGCCCGGACGCTGCTAGAATCCCGTGCGTCCCCAGTCAGCGAGCTCGGCGAACGGAGGCGCTATCGCGACAGACTCGCCGGCACAGACGATCGCCTGTGCACGATATGGCAAGCACGTCACGTCCGAGGCGCCGCGCTGCCCGGAATGCGGCGCCGACCCGCGCACCGGCATCGCGACCTTCAAACGCGGCGAGATGGACCGGGCGCGTATCTGCCAGGGCGTCTGGATCCGTTGCCTGGCGTTCCTCATCGACCTCCTCGTCGTCGGCACGGTGACTCTGCTCGCCTCGCTACTCGTCTACCTCGTGCCCGTCGGTGGCGGCGCCTTCGCGGAGGTCGGCAAAGAGCCGTCCTCACGGCCTCTGTGGGCAGTCGCGCTCTGCGGCAGCTGCATCTACTTCTGGTGGAGTGAAGCGGTTTGGGGGCGGACGCTGGGCAAACGGCTCTACGAACTGCGCGTGGTGCGCCGTGACGGCGGGTTGTCCATCGTGCCCTGGGCGGCGGTCACTTCTTCCCGGCGCGGACCGTCGCCACCTCGCCCTTGATCACAACGTCCGTGCCCAGCGCCTTCGAGTACTGGCGCACGAGGCTGAGGATCGTCGTCGCGGCGCCGCCCTTCTGCACTGCCGGGATGCCGCTGCTCGACACGTAGACCGGTACCAGGGTGGCCTTCACGCCGTCCGCGGTGAGCACGGCGTCGACGAGCACCGTTTGGCCCGTCTCGATGCTGTAGTGGTCGAAGACGAGGTCGCCCAGGCTGTAGGCGATGAGGCGGCCCTTGTACGTCTCGAGGCCCTGAAGCACGTGCGGGTGATGGCCGATCACAAGATCGGCGCCGGCGTCGATGGCGGCGTGTGCCTCGCTGGTCTGCGCGCCCCAAGGGTAGTGCTCGTACTCGAGGCCCCAGTGGTAGCCGACGACCACGTAGTCCACCTCCGCGGCCAACGCGCGGATGGACCGCTTCATGCGCGGGATGTCGGTGCGTCCCTCGGCGACGCCGGGCTTGCTCGTCGCCCGATAGCCCGGCCACAGGACGTCAGTCCAGGCGAGGAAGCCGATGGTCGCGCCGCCGGACGTCTTCACGATGGCGGCCGTCCAGGCGTCCTCGTCGTCGAGGCCCGCGCCGACGACCTGCACGCCGGCCTTCTCGAGCCGCTTGATCGTGTCCGCGAGGGCGGCCTGCCCGTAGTCGACCGTGTGGTTGTTGCCCAGAGTCACCACCGTGACGCCGGCGGCGGCGAGCGCCTTGGCCATGCTCGGCGGACCCTCGAAGGTGTAGTCCTTGCCCGGCGTGGGGCTGCCGAGCGTGGAGAGCGGCGACTCGAGGTTGACCCAGGCGGCGTCGCCCTTCCTGAGCTGCGGCGCGATGCCGCGCAGCACGGCCGCGGCGCCGTACGAGGCGATGTAGCTCTTCACGACGCGGTCGGTCATGACGTCGCCGCCGCTCACGATGCGAGCCGGCGGCGGCTCGGCGGGCGGCGGCTCGGCGGCGGGCGTCGTGCCCGCGTCGCCGGGGGTCGAGTGCGCCGGGGTGGGGCTCGAGGTGTCCCGGGCGGCCGCCGGCGCTTCGCCCCGGCCGCCCGTCAGCGCGCGAGCCAGGGCGAGGCCGCCCGCGATCGCGACGACGGCGACCACGGCGAGCGCGATGAGGCCACGGATGCGCGCCCGCCGTCGGCGCAGTCGCCGACTCCGATACAGGTGCCGCTCGCTCATCCCGTCAGGCTACTCTGCCGGGAGCCAGTCGCGCTTTGTTGCCGCCCACACGGCGTCGGCAATACGCCACGCGCCTTCGTCGGTGAAATGGACTCCGTCGCCGCTGCGCAGCGCGGCGATGAAGCCGCCCTTCTTCGTCGCGAGGAGGTCGTAGGTGTCGACGTAGACGACCTCGGGATGCCTGGCCGCCGCGCCCTTGAAGAGCTCGTTGAGACGCTTCACCTGGTTGGTCTGCCCCTGGTCGGGCATCACCGGAAGACCGACCCAGTAGACGCGCTGCGCGCCTTCGCGCAGCATGATGAGCATCAGCTTCTCGGCGCGACGCTGGTACTCCTCGAGCCACGACTTCTTGGGGTACGACGTGTAGTCGCCCTTGGCGATCATGGGCGTGCCGGGGTCGTTGATGCCTATCAGGAACACCCCGACGTCGGGGTGGCCGGCGGCGATCTGCGTCTTGAGACGCGCCGGCCAGTCCACTGGATCGGTGTTGGTGAGGCGCGACGAGACCTGGTAGTCGGTGCGCACTCTCATGAGCCCGCTCTTCGCGCCGCGCTGCGCGAACAGGATGCCGGGCGCGCCGGCCAGCGAATCGCCGCCGAAGTACACGCGCAGCGGATGCTTCCTGGTGGGCTTGTCGAGCGGCGGCTTCGCAGGGGCGGGAGACGGACTCGGCGCGGGGCTCGGAAAAGGGCTCGACGGCGCCGGTGACGCGAGCGACGCCACCGTGCTATGCGGCGCCGGGGAGCCGGAGGCGCGCTCGGCGAGCGACCGGTCGGCGAGCAACACGATGCCATACACGAGGGCGGCGCCGGCCACAACGGCGACCGCGCCACCGATCCACCACCGCCGCCGGCGCCGCTGATTGAGCGCCCGCCGCCGGGCGGCGCGGCTGTTGTCGTAGTCCCTGCGTTCCATAAGCGCGGAGTATGGCAGGGGCGAGACTGCAGTGGTACCGTGTCGGGGTCAGGGTGAAGGGGCGCATGAGCGGGAGCGGGTCCAGTGAGGGCAAGCCTCTGAGGGGCACGGCACGGCAGCGAGCCGCTCGTCTGCTCGCCGCCAGTGTTGGCGCCTTGGCATGCGGCCTCCTCCTCGCCGCGGCGGCATCGGCCACGCCGACAACGAGCGGATTCGCCATCGCCGAGGGGCGAGTGGCCACCAACGACCGCCACGTGGCCGTCGGCGACGGCGGCGACTCCCCGTTCTTCGCGCGCGGCGTCCTCGTCTGGGAAGGCGGCAGCATCATCGCCGGCGCCGGCGCCACCGACGGCATCGAGCTCACCGCGCAGACGTTCGCTCTCATGGACCACACCTGCCGCAGCTTCAAGTCGACCTCGAGCTCGCGCACGGTTACGGACATGATCGCGGAAGCCCCTCTGTGCGTCGACGTCCACGGCGACCCGGACGCGGACGCCGCCGTCTGCATCGTGATGGCCGGCGGCGGCGACCTCGGCGCCGGCGGCGATCCGCAGACCGTCTACGACGGCCTTCTCACCTACTGCGCCGCGCGCCGCGCCGCCGGCTTCAAGGTCGTCGTGCTCACGCTCCTGCCGCGCAGCGACCGGGAGGGCTTCAACGCGGCGCGCGCCACGTACAACGCCGCGATCCGCGAACACTGGGCGGGTTTCGCCGACGGGCTCGCCGACGTGGCCGCCGACCCACGCATTGGTGCCGACGGTGCGAATCTCGACGCGCTCTACTACGCGGACGGCACGCACCCCACCACCGCCGGCTACGGCGTCATGGCCGCGGCGGTGGCCCCCGTCCTCGAATCGATCGGCTGGCACTCCGACGCCTGCCGCGTGCGGCTGGCGAACGCGCGCGCGCCGTGGACCGCCTGGCACGGCTACGCAGAGAGCGTCTCGTGGCTGCTACCGAAGGGCGACGGGCCCAAGTGCGTGACGGCGAGGTACCGCGACGGCGCCGGTCACGTCGTCACCGTCAGCGACGACGTCATGCTCGACACGACCCCGCCGGCGACGCGCGCGGCGGCAGATGTCGTCGTCCGCCGGCACGCCACGGCCACCCTGTCATACAGCGTCATCGACGCCCGGCCGGGCAGCCGGACCGCCACCGTCACCATCGTCATCAAGCGCTCGTCGGGGACGACGGCCCTGACGCTTGCCTGCGGCACGCGGACGGTCAACGCGCGCCACTCCGTCAAGTTCCGCTGCGCGCTGGCGAAGGGCACGTATCGCTTCTTCGTCAAGGCGACCGACGCGGCGGGAAACCGCCAGAGCCGCGTCGGCTCCGCGCTTCTGACGGTGCGCTGAAGCGGCGTCGGCCGGCGGCGGCGGGCTCAGCCCGGGGGCCGCCCTCCCGCGGCTCCCGGCGCGGCGTCCTTGAGCCGCGACACCACCAGCGCGCCCACCGCGAGCAGCACCGCCGACAGCACCAACGACACGGTGAACGAGCCGTCCCCGGTGCGGAGGGCGGCCATCATGTAGACGTAGACCACCGAGACCTGCCCGCAGAGCTGGATGAGCCCGTTGGAGGTGCCCTCCGGCGTGGGATTGGTGATCTCCGCGGCGTACTGCATGCCGATCGGGAGCACGGCGACAAGGAAGAAGCCGAGGACCGCGGCAAAGGCGTAGAGCAGCCAGATGGACGACACGAAAGCGATGCCGAGCATCCCGGGCACGGTCGCCACGAGGGCGATGACCAGGAAGCGGATGCGCCTGCCGCGGCGGTCGGAGAGCGCCGAGAGCACGACCGCCCCGACGATGCCGGCGACCAGCATGAGCGCCCCCATCACGCCGGCCTCGGTCGGGCTGAAACCGCGCGGGTTGATGATCTGCTCGACCCAGGTGGTCACGCCGTTGAAGGCGCCCATGACGATGAAGGCGACGCCCAGCATGACCAGGAAGGGCCGGACCTTGAGCGCGTGCTTGAGACCGTCGAGCACGAGGGCACGCTCGTCCATGCCCGGCGGACACGGCGGCGTCGCGGGTCTCTCCCGCGCCAGCGCCAGAAACGCGACTGCAGTGGTCGCGGCCAGCAGGCCGTACACGAGCTGCAGCGTCGCGATCGACATCATGTCTGCCAGGATCGGCGTGAGGACCATGCCCAGCGCGACGCCCAGCATACTGGCCAGAGTGACCAGACCGACGGCCGTCGCCCTCTGGTCCGGCGCGAACCAATTCGCCGGGACCTTGGTCCAGGCGTCGAGCAGGAACGGCTGCGCGATGGCGATGCCGACGGTGCTGAGCAGCACCAGCGTGTAGTTCGTGCCGACCAGGCCGCGGGCGATGCCGAAGACGGCCATCATGATCACGCCGAAGCCGACGGCGACACGGAAGCCGCGCGTGTCGATCACCCACGCAGCCGGCAGCGACAGAGGGATGAAGGCGATCATGAACGACATCGCGAGGACGCCGATGGCGAGGTCGGAGACGCCGTAGTACTCGGCCGCGAGGCTGGTGATGGGCGCGTAGCTGATCCAGAGCACCTGGATGCTGACGTTCACCAGCATGAAGACGGCCAGCACCACCCAGCGGTAACCATGGACGCGGTACTGGCCCGCGGATGTCGCCGCGCCGGCCGCTGATGCCCCGTCGATCGACTCGCTCACAGCGCCCCCTTGTTGATGCGCCGGTAGAGAGGGCGCATCCGCTTGTGGATCTCGAGGAAGGTCCGGTAACGATCATCGTACACCGCGCGGTCCACCGACTGCGGCTCGAAGACGCTGTCGAACTCGACCAGTTCGGGCACATCGGCGAGGCCGATCTCGCCGAGGCCGGCGGCGGCGATCCAGGCCGCTCCGCGGGCGTTCGCCTGGATCGGGTCCCTGACCTGGCGCACCGTCAGGCCGAGGACGTCGGCGAAGATCTGGCACCAGACGGACGAGTTGCCACCGCCGCCCACCAGATTGATGGTCTCGAGGGGCCGGTGAAGGAACTTCTGCACCGGCCCCATCAGCCAGCGCGTGTTGAAGGCGACACCCTCGAGAAAGGCGCGCACGATGTCCTCACGCGTGTTCTCGAGCGAGAGATTGTAGAGGCCGGCGCGCAAGGCGCGGTCGTCGACCGGCGCGCGCTCCCCCCAGATCCACGGCGTGTAGAGCACGCCGTTGCTGCCCGGCGGCACTCGCGCCGCCATGCGATCGAAGATCTTGAACACATCGGGCTGCTTCGCTTCGGCCAGCAGTTCGTCCTCGTGATACAGGATGTTGTCGCGCAGAAAGACGAGGTTGCCGCCGGCCGTGGCTTGCAGGGCGGTCAGGAGCCAGCGGCCGGGCATCGCACACGGGATCGAGGCGAGGCTGGTGAAGATATCGGTCTTCTTGTACGGCACGTGCGCGCACACCCACGAAGAGGTGCCCACGTACAGGTGCGCCGCGTAATCCGCCACCGCGCCGGCGCCGACGGCGGCGGCGGTGTTGTCGATGGCGCCGGCGACGACCTGCGTCCCCGGCGCCAGCCCGAGCACCTCCGCCGCCGCGGACGTCAGCGTGCCGAGCACGTCCGTGCACTTCACGATCTCCGGCAACTTGTCGGCGTCGATGCCACAGTCCTTTACCAAACCGGCGTCGTACCTGATGTCGTCGGCATCGCGGTTGTCGGTCACCCAGCTCGTTAAGATCGAGTCAAAGGTGGCGACGAACCTCCCCGTGAGGCGCAGATTCAGATAGTCGAGCACGTTGAGGAACTTGTAGGTGCGCTCGTACACCTCGGGGAAGGCGTCGCGGATGAGGAGCATGTGCGCCGCCGGGTCCTTGCCGGTGGGCGACGGCATCCCGCCGGTGAGGCGGATCCAGCGGCGGATGCGCGGCAGGCTCATGCCTTGCATGTTCGCGAGTCCGCCGAACTGCCGCCTCAGGTGCGGCGCGCCGCGCATGTCCATCCAGAGTAGGCAGTCCATGAGGGCGCGCCCCTCGCAGTCCACCGGCACGGTGCCCTCGCCCTGCGTGCTGCAGCAGACGGCGGCGATCTCGGCGGCCGGGCCGGCGTGGCGGGCGAGCAGTCGCCGCGTCGCGGCGACCAGCGCCCGCCACCAGTCGTCCGGCGCCTGCTCGGCGCCGCCGCCCGGCAGCACGCGCAGAGCCACGGGCTCGCTGTCCCAGGCGGCCACGCGCCCGTCGACGCCGATGAGCGCGACCTTGGCGCCCGAGGTGCCGAGGTCGACGGAGAGGATGTACCTGGCGCCCATCCCGGTCAGGCCACCGCGAACGCCTGCTCGAGATCCCTGATCAGGTCGCCGGCGTCCTCGATGCCCACCGAGTAGCGGATCAGCCCTTCGGGGATGCCCATCGCCTCGCGCTCCTCGACGGTGCACTCCACGTGGCTCGTAGTGGCCGGCGGCCCGGCGATGGTCTCCACCGCACCGAGGTTGGCGGCGCGGTGCGCCAACCGGAGCCGCGCCAGCACGCGCTTCACCTCCTCGAATCCGCCCTCGAGCATGAAGCTGAGCACGCCGCCGAAGCCGCGCATCTGCCGCGCGGCGACGTCGTGGTGCGGGTGGGTCTCAAGCCCCGGGTAGTAGACGGCCGCGACTGCCGGCTGCTCCTGCAGCCACCGCGCGATGCGCAGGGCGCTCTCGTTCTGCCGCCCGACGCGTAAGGCCAGGGTCTTCATGCCGCGGACGAGCAGGTAGGCGGCCATCGGGTCGAGCGACGCGCCCGTGATCTCGCGGTAGTGGTAGACCTTGGCGATCAGCTCTGAAGCGCCGCAGAGCGCGCCGCCCAGCGCGTCGGCATGGCCGCCGAGGAACTTGGTGGCGCTGTGCAGCACGAGGTCGGCGCCCAGTGCCAGCGGGTTCTGGTTGATGGGCGTTGCGAAGGTGTTGTCGGCGACGACGAGCGCCCCGACCGCGTGCGCGGCCGCCGACAGCCGGGCGATGTCCATGACCTTCAGCGTCGGGTTGGTCGGGGTCTCCAGGTAGACGAGGCGGCAGCCCTTGGCAATGGCCGCCTCGATCTGCTCGTGGTCACTGGTGTCGCAGAGCTTCACCTCGATGCCGACGCGAGGCAGGAAATCAAGGAACAGCCGGTTGGTGCCGCCGTAGGTGTCCTTGACGGACACAACGCGGTCGCCCGCCGAGAGGAGCGCGAACAGGGTATTGCTCACGGCCGCCATGCCGGTGGAGAAGCTGGTCGCGGAGTCGGCGCCCTCGAGGATCCGCACTTTCTCCTCGAAGGCGCTCACCGTCGGATTGGTGTTGCGGCTGTAGATGTGGCCGGGCGCGCGACCGAGCGCGACGTCGAGCCACGACTCCACATCCGGGTAGCCGTAGGCGGCGCTGTACACGATGGGTACCTGCGTCGCGCCCTGCACGGGAGATCCGTCCTCGCCCGCCCACACGGAGAGAGTGGCGGGCGCGAGGTCCGCGTTCGTGCCGTCTTCTGAAGACCGCTTCATATCGACCATCGAGAGACTCCTCTTGTACGTTGCGAGGGTGCAGTGCCGGCCGGACTCCCTGTCGTTGCGGCAGCATAGCACCGGCTCTCCAAGCAGGCGGATGGAGTAGTCTGGACCACGGGAAAGACGAGTCTCAAACAAGGAGGGTCAGATGGACGTGTTCGAGGCGATCGGATCCCGGTACAGCGTGCGAGGGTACAAGCCCGACCCCGTGAGCGAGGAGCTGCTCGGCCGAGTGCTCGAAGCGGCGCGGCAGGCGCCGACCGCCGCCAACAGGCAGCCGTTCCGCATCATCGTGATCCACACCGAGGGCCGCGAGGAGGAGCTGGCACGAGTCTACGGGCGCGCGTGGCTGCTGCAGGCGCCGCTGGTGCTCGCCGTCATCGCCGTGCCCGGCGAGGCCTGGCGGCGCATGGACGACAAGCCCTACGCCGAGGTCGACGCGACGATCGCCATGGACCACCTGGTGCTGGCCGCCACCGCCCTCGGGCTCGGCACCTGCTGGATCGCCGCCTTCGACCCCGCCGCCGTGCGCGAGGTGCTCGCCCTCCCCGAAGACGTCGAGCCCATCGCCCTGACGCCGCTCGGGTATCCCGACAGGGACAGGACCACGACAGGGCGACGCCCACTCGACGAGCTCGTCAAGTACGAGCGCTGGTGAGATCGTGCGAGAACCGCGCGCTCATGTTCCATCGAGCAGCTCTGAGACCCCGACGACACGGTAGCCCTTGCCCGTCAATGCCTCGAGGATAAGCGGCAAGGCCACGCGTGACGCCGCCCGGGCTCCGGACCACACGTGCAGCAAGACGATGGACCCGGGGCGCACGTTGTCGGCCACATACTTAGCCATCGCCTGCGGATCGTCGGCGATGGCGGACAGCGAGTCGGGCTCGAGATTCCACATCACCGTCGTGCGCGCGTTCTGCCGCAGGTAGAAGGGCGCCGACAGGAGACGCTTGCCAAAAGGAGGGCGGAAGAGAATGGGACCGCGATACCCCGCGGAGCGAATCACGCGGTCCGTCGACTCCACCTCGCGAGCTACCGTGTCGACGGACACGAACACGAGACGACGGTGCGTGAAGCTGTGGTTGCCGATCTCGTGGCCGGCGGCGACGAGCGCGCTGAGCGCCGACTGGTTCGCCTGAGCAGCCGCGCCGACGACGAAGAACGTCCCTCTGGCTCGGTACGCGCCGAGGGCGGCGAGCACGGCTTCGACATAGCGGTCGGTCGGCCCATCGTCGAAGGTCAGCGCGACGATCTTCTCGTCAGTCTCGATGCTGGCGACCTGATGCCCCAGGAGCTGCACGGAGCGCGCGTTCATGAGCCGATAGGCGCCGAAGCCGGTGAGCGCCACGGCGACGGCCAACACGACGGAGAGGCGCATGACTCGACGTCCGAGGCTGGGCGCCCGCCCGACGAGCGGGCGCCACAGCGCCAGCCCCACGAGCGACAGCAGCACGACGAGACCGACGGCGGCGATGACATCGAGATTCATCTCCAGTCTCCTCGACGAGACTGGAGCCGGCCGCGAGTCAAGCTCCCTCGACGCTCGCCAGCACGCGCTCGAAGCGCGCGAGCGCCTCGTCGATCACCTCGTCGGTGTCGGCCATCGAGGTGTACATGCGCGAGCCGGCGAGGGTGATCATGCCGCTCGCCGTGTAGGCCGCGCCCATCTCTTCCATCATATGCTTGCGCGGCTTGAGCTCTTTGGCCAGGCGCAGCGGGTGCTTGAGATCGAGCAGCATCACGCCGGCGGTCTCGAGGTGCACGATCGAGCCCTGGTTGTAGGCGACGAACGGCAGGCGGTAGCGGCGGATGATGTCGCAGAGGCCAGCCGTGAGGCGATCGCCGGCCCGGCCGGCGATAACGGGCGCGTTGGTGCGCTCCATCTCGGCGATCGCGAAGTAGCCGGCGGCGCAGCTCAGCGGATTGGCGCTCAGGGTGCCGCCGACGTAGGCGCGCTCGCCGCTCTTGCCGCCGATGCCCGAGGCAAAGCTCAGCATCACGTCGCGGCGGCCGCCCACGCCGCCGGCCATCGGGTAGCCGCCGGTGATGCACTTGCCGAAGATCGTCAGGTCGGGGCGCACGCCGAAGTATCCCTGCGCCCCTCCCAGCCCCAGCCGGAACCCCGTCACGACCTCGTCGAAGATGAGCAGCGCGCCGAACTCGTCGCAGAGCTCGCGCACGCGGGCGTTGAAGCCGAACGGCACCGGACGGGTGCCGCTCTCCGGCCCGATGGGCTCGACGATCACGGCCGCGGTGCCGCCCAGCAGCTTGTTCTGCAGCAGCTTTCGGCGCAGGGCGTCGAGGTCGTTGGGATAGACCTCGCGGGTGCGCGCCGTGGCGCCGAAC
>JAPLCM010000284.1 GCA_026392275.1 Actinomycetota bacterium
TGCGTTCCGCGATCGGAAGCAGCGAGGCGGTCACTGCTGGTCCTCCTTGGTCGGAGCCTGCCCGGCGAGGCGCGGCAGGCCCAGGTCGTCGGCGTTGACGATGCTCGGGGCGGCGTGCGGCGACTCGGGGCCGTCAAGGAACGGTGCGACGTCCTCGAGGCCGGCGACCGCGTGCCACACCGGCCAGCCCTCGAGGATGGCGACGACGTTGGCGGCCGCTAACGTCGCCATACCCTCGCGAGTGAAGGTCGTGGCCGAGCCCAGATGGGGGACGAGCACGAGATTGTCGAGCTCGGCAAGGCCGGGCGCCATGGCGGGCTCGTCCTCGTAGACGTCGAGGCCGGCGCGGAAGCGCGGGTGCGTGCGGCAGTGAGCGGCCAAGGCAGCCTCGTCGACGAGCCGGCCGCGGCTGGCGTTGACGAGCACCGCCTCCTCCTTCATGGCCGCCAGCTCGGGGCCGCCGATGAGGTGCTGCGTCTTCTCGGTGAGCGCAGCGTGGATGCTGACCACGTCGCAGGCGCGAAGCAGCCCCACGAGCGTCTCGGCGCGCCTGCAGGTCACGGGCCGCTCGCCGTGGGCGAGAAGGAAGGCGGAGTAGTCGGCGACGTAGGCTTCGAGCTCCACGTTGGCGCGCACGTCGTAGTAGAGGAGGTCCATCTTGTGACCCTCGACCATCATGCGCGCGTAGGCGGCGCCGATGCGGCCGGCGCCAACGATGCCGAGGGTGCCCCGATAGAGCAGGCTGCCGAGCAGCATGCCCGGCAGCCAGCCATGGTACTCCCCGGCGCGCATCATGCGGTCGCCCTCAGCGAGGCGCCGCGCGGCGGCGAAGGTGAGGGCGACGGCGAGCTGGGCAGTGGTCTCGGTGAGCACGCCGGGTGTGTTGCCCACCGGCAGGCCGAGGCGCGTGGCGGCGGCCACATCGACGTTGTCGTAGCCCACGGCGTACTGGCTGTAGATGAGTGCGCCGGCGGCGGTCAGGGCGCCGAGCGTCTCCGCCGACCAGCTCTCGGTGAGCTGACCGATGGCGGCGTCGCAGCGCTCGCCGATGGCCTCCTGGAGCTCGGCCCTGCTGAGGACCTCATCGCCCTGCGCGATCTCGACGCGGCAGTCGGCGGCGGTGAGGAGTTGCAGCCAGCGTTTGCCGGGCAGCTCCTTGGTGACCACCACGCGGCGCACACCGCCGGGATTCATGATCACCCATGCTCTTGCGGTCACGAGGCATCCCCTTAACTGTCGAAGGACAGAGCGATGTCGCCATCACCCTGTCCGCCGGCGGGCGCAGGGGCGCTCGCGTGCTTCAGGGGCCCGTCCGACCGCGTTCCGGGTGCCTGAGAGTTTCGGCGGCACATCCTGTACCCACCTTGCCCCTTCGGCGTCCGTCGACGCCGAAGCATCGCGGACTCTCACGCGGCCATCTGCCGGGCGTCCTTGGTTGGGTGCAGGGTAGCACCGCATCGGGCGGGCCGCAACGTCTGGCGGTTGCGAGTCTGATCTCACGACTTAGGGGGCAGGTGCGCAGGGCGGCTTCGGGTCGCGGTGTCAGCCCCGAGAAGGATGGCCTCGACACACGCTACTCCTGTCGCGCAGGGTGCGCAGCGGAGCGGCACGGGGCAGGTCCGTCCAGGGCGGCCGACGACCCGGAGGCGCCACACCGAGGTCGCGCCTCCTCGTGCGCGGTGTAGAGTAGCTGCAAGAAGACCCGCGACACGAAGGGAGCGCCGGCATGAACGTGGGCACGACTCTGCTCACGATCGCCGCGGACGCCAATGCGGAGGCGGCGCGGCACCTCCTGGACCTCCTGACGTCGTGGCCGGCGCAGGCCGCTCTCGCGGCCCTCTACGTCGGCCTCGCCGTGCTCGCCTTCACGCGGGTCGCGCGCTCCTGGGACGACGGGCCCGCGCGGCGTTACTTCCGCGGCGCCGTCGTGGCCCTCGGCGTCTTCGTCGTTCTCCAGGTGGTGCTCGGCCAGGCGCTCCTGGGGGTCTTCGTCTGGCCCGTGTGGCTCCTCATCATCGAACTGCTGTGGCTTTTCGCGCTATGGCTGTACTACTTCATCCGCTTCATGACGCGGCAGCGCAGCGGCCCCGGTGACGCCGAGACGCAGCGCCGCGGGGCCGCGTTGGACGGGACGCTCACGCGGATGGAGGACGAGCGCCGCAGCGGCGGAGCCGGCGGCGCGGCAAGAGGGTCGGCCACGCCGCGGTAGCCCGCTCTCCCGCGCCGCGGTACACTTCCCTCCCGTGAGCGCCGCCGCCGACAAGCCTCCGCAGAACGAGCCGCCCAGGCCGGAGCGTCGGCCGCGCGTGTTCAGCGGCATCCAGCCCTCCGGCACCCTGCATCTCGGCAACTACCTCGGTGCGGTGAAGAACTGGGTCGCCATGCAGGACACGCACGACTGCCTGTACTGCGCCGTCGACCTGCACGCCATCACCGTCCGTCAACAACGCGCGGAGCTGCGGCGCAACACCATCGACTTGGTCAACCTGTTTCTTGCCAGCGGCGTCGACCCCGAACGCTCGATCGTCTTCGTGCAGAGCCACGTGCCGGCGCACACCGAGCTCATGTGGATCCTCAACACCATCACGTACATGGGCGAGCTGCGGCGCATGACCCAGTTCAAGGACAAGACGGCCGGCGCCGAGGGCGAGAGCATCGCCGTTGGGATCTTCGACTACCCCGTCCTCATGGCCGCCGACATCCTGCTCTACCGGGCAGACGCCGTGCCCGTGGGTGAGGACCAGAAGCAGCACGTCGAGCTCACGCGCGACGTGGCGGAGCGCTTCAACAAGGCGTTCGGCAAGGCGTTCGTGGTGCCCGAGCCCATCATCCGCACCGAAGGCGCCCGCGTGATGAGCCTGGACGACCCCGCGAAGAAGATGAGCAAGAGCGCCGGCTCGGAGAACAGCTATGTGGCCGTCATGGACGCGCCGGACGTCATTCGCAGAAAGATCCGGCGGGCGGTCACCGACTCGGGCACTGAGGTGCGTGGCGGCCCGGACAAGCCCGCCCTCAGCAATCTCCTCGATATCTACAGCGCGTTCAGCGGCGACCCGCTCGACGAGATCGTGCGGCGCTACGAGGGCAAGGGCTACGCCGACCTCAAGGCCGACCTCGGTGAGGTCGTCGTCAGTGCCCTCGCGCCCATCCAGGTGCGCATCCGCGAGCTCGAGGCCGACACGAGCTACACGCTCAACGCGCTGCACGTCGGCGCCGAGCGCGCCGAAGCCATCGCCGCACGCACGCTCGCCAAGGTGCGCGAGCGCGTTGGTCTCGTGCCGCGGCCGTAGCTTCCCCTGCCGCCGGCCGACGGCCCGCTCCGCGACGCAACGAGGTAGACTACAGCGGGCAGCGTTCCTCCCAGGAGGCTCCATGATCTCCATCGAGACGATGAAGCAACGCACCGAGCAGATGCTCGGCGAAGAGTTCGCGCTGGTGTTCTGGCGCGGTAAGGGGCGCGTCGTGGGGGCGGACGATCACAGCCTGTCCCTGCTCGTCCGCGGCATGAGGGCCGACTACACCTGGGAGAGGCTGGCGATCACCTGGGACCGCCTCCTGTCGAACCATACGCTCACCGTCGACGAGCTCGGCGGCGGCCACGACGCCGTGGGCATCATCAGCATCTTCGCCGATCTGCAGGCCGACGTCCTCGACGTCCTCGACGCCGACGGACTTCTGGTCCTCAGGGAGCGCGCCGATACCCCCGTACATCAGTATGCCGACATGAACCGGCCCACGTCGTGGGCGCCCTGGCGGCGTAAGATCCACGGCGATTGAGCCGTCTGCGCGCCGCCGTGCTGTCGCGACCGTCATGATCTCCGTCTCGGACGACAAGCACGTCTTCAGCCTCTCGGCAGAGGCCGTCCCCGCGGCCCGCATGCGCGTCGGGCAGACCGTCCGGCTCGAGACCGCCGACTGCTTCGCCGGGCAGATCCGCGCTCCCGGCGAAGCGCCTGCGGCGGTGGATTGGGCGCGTATCAACCCCGCCACCGGGCCGGTGTTCGTGGAGGGCGCCGCACCCGGCGACGTCCTCTCGGTGCTCGTCGAACGCATCGAGGTGGCGCCTCAGGGCGTGATGGCGGTGAGCCCGGAGTTCGGCGTCCTGTGCGAGCGGATACCCGCGACGGTCTTCGAGATCGTGCCCATCGACGGCGGGCTCGCGCGGCTACCCGGCGGTTTCGAGGTGCCCGTGCGGCCGATGATCGGTGTCATCGGGGTCGCTCCGGCGGGCGCGCCGGTGGCGTGCGGCTCGCCCGGCTCTCACGGTGGCAACATGGACACGTGGCTCATCGCGGAGGGCGCGGTGGTGTATCTGCCGGTCGCCGCGCCCGGCGCTCTGCTGGTCGCCGGCGATCTGCACGCCGTGATGGGCGACGGCGAGATCTGCGGCACCGGCGTCGAGGTCGCGGGGAGCGTCACCCTACGGGTCGACGTGCGCCGCGACCTGGAGTTCGTGAACCCGGTGGTCGAGACGTCCGAGTTGGTGGCCACCATCGCCTCGGCCGAGACGCTCGACGAGGCCGCCGACCTGGCGACCCGCGATATGGCTGATCTGGTGATACAGCGGCTGGGGCTGTCGGTAGCCACCGCGACCATGCTCATGAGCGCGGCCGGGCAGCTTCAGGTCTCGCAGGTCGTCGACCCACTCAAGACGGCGCGCTTCTGTCTGCCCAAGCGCATCATCGCGCGGCTCGGCCGCGACCTGGTGTGACAGCCGCCCGAGCGGGGCGCGCGAGGAGGACCCGATGAACGAAGGCTACGGCGCACAGAGCATGACCGCTCCGCTCCGCCGCGTGGTGATGCGGCGGCCTGGTCGCGAGATGGCCGTCGCAGACCCCGCCCGCTGGCACTACACGTCGGCAATCGACCTGGAGGAGGCGCGCAGCGCGCACGACGCCTTCGCCAATGCGCTGCGCGCCTGGGACGTGGAGGTCCTCTACCACGACGAACCGCTGCCAGAGCACGCCGACAGCGCCTTCGTGTTCGACCCGGCGCTCGTCACCGACCGCGGCACGCTGCTGCTCAGTATGGGTAAGGAGTTGCGCCGTGGCGAAGAGGAGCCCCTCGCGCGGACGCTGCAGGCCTGCGGCGTGCCGATCTACGGTCGCCTCGTGGGAGCGGCGCGCTGCGAGGGCGGCGACACCATGTGGCTCGACCACGATACGCTCGCTGTAGGACGCGGCTTTCGCACGAACGCCGAAGGCGTTCAGCAGCTCCGCGAGCTGCTCGCGCCGATGGGCGTCTCGGTCCTGGACTACGACCTGCCCTTCTTCACCGGCCCTGAGGCCTGCCTGCACCTGCTCAGCCTGATCAGCCCGGTGGACGTCAACCTCGCCGTCGCCTATCCGCCCCTTATGCCGACGGCCTTCTGGGACGAGCTCCAGCGCCGCGGCGTGCGCTTGCTCGAAGTGCCCGAGAGGGAGTTCCTGCATACGCAAGCGACAAACGTGCTCGCCGTATCTCCGCGGCGCTGCATCATGCTGGGCGGAAGTCCCGTGACGAAGGAGCTGCTCGAGACAGTCGGCTGCGAGGTCGTCACCATCCCCGGCGAGCCCTTGTCTTTCAAGGCCGAGGGTGGCCCGACCTGCCTGACGCGGCCGGTCTGGCGCGCGGCTGACTAAGGGGGCGCGGCATGCCCCGGGGCGACACTCGCGGTGCAGGCTTGCTCGGCGCGGCCGCCGACCTCGGCCACGCGGAACGCAGGGCCCTGGGCGCCCTCGATCTCGACGGCCTCATCGCATTCCTGCGCGAACTGATCGCCATACCCAGCCTGGACGGCGACGAGACGCGGGCGCAGAGCCGGGTGGCGGCATGGATGGAAGCCGCCGGTCTCCACACCGACCTCTGGGCGATCGACCTGGAAGAGCTCGGCCGCCACCCCGACTGGTGTCACGAGGTGGAGCGCGAGGGCGCGCTCGGGCTCGTCGGCTGGCTGGGCGAACCGGCGCGGCCGGAGGCGGGCGAGGCCGATGAGCGCGGCGGCCACGGCGGCCGCACTGCGCTCCGCGGCAGAGATCTGCTGCTGAACGGCCACATCGACGTGGTCCCCGTCGGCGACGAGTCCGCCTGGGCGACGCCGCCCTGGGCCTCGGTCGTGCGCGAGGGCAGAGTCTACGGCCGTGGCGCCGTCGACATGAAGGGCGGTCTCGTGTGCGCACTTTTCGCCGTCAAGGCGATCCACGACGCCGGCGTCCGCCTCTGCGGCCGGCTATCCGTCGCCAGCGTCGTAGGTGAGGAGGACGGCGGCACGGGGACCCTGGCCACGATCCTCCGCGGTCACGCCGCCCATGGCGCCGTGGTGATGGAGCCCACGGAGCTGGCGGTCATTCCGGCTCAGGCCGGCTCACTGATGTTCCGTCTCATCGTCCCCGGTCGCGCGGCGCACGGCTGCGTGCGAGAAGAGGGCGTCAACGCGATCGAGAAGTTCCTGCCCCTGTTCTTGGCGCTGAGGCAGCTCGAGGCCGAACGCTGTGGCGCCGTCGCCGGCGCTGCGGACGTGGCCGGCGACCCCCATTCGCCGTTGTTCGCGCGCTACAGATTGCCGTGGCCGATCGAGTTGGGCACGGTTCGTGCCGGCGACTGGGCCTCGAGCGTCCCCGACGAGCTGATCGCCGAAGGCCGCCTCGGGGTGGCGATCGGTGAGGAGCCGGCCGCGGCACGGAAGGTCCTCGAGGAAGCGATCGCGCGCGCGTCCGCGACCGACTCCTGGCTCGCAGAGCATCCAGCGCAGGTGGAGTGGTGGGGCGGGCGTTTCGACCCGGCCGTCACCGACCCGGCCGACCCCATCGTCGGCGCCGTCGTCGAGGCAGCGACGGCAGTCACCGGCGCCGCGCCGCGCATCGAAGGCGTGACCTATGGCGCGGACATGCGGCTGCTCGTGAACGTCGGCGGGATCCCGACGGTGCTGTTCGGCCCCGGCGATGTACGCGTCGCGCACAGGCCCGACGAACACGTCCCGATCGACGAGCTCCGCGTGGCTGCGCAGACGCTCATCCTGACGGCTCTCCGCTTCTGCGGATTCCAGGAGTAGGGAGAGGGCCGGGGCGGCCGGCGCCGCCCCGGCCGGCCTCAGTTCGCCGTCACGACGTCCTTGCGCGTGACCGGCATGTTGCGCACGCCGAGTTCGGCGATGAACGCGTCACGTACGGCGCGCGGCAGTTCCTCGGGGCAGAGCATGCCCTTGTCGGTGATCTTGCCCTCGAGGATGAACTCGGCGTAGATGCTGGACGGCGTGCTGGTGCCGTAGCTCACGCTGGTGCCGCCGGGGATCAAGCTGTTCACGAACTTGATGTCGGGCGGGAAGATGTTGTAGCCCACGGTGGCGGGCTTGCCGTCCTTCTCACCGATGCAGTCGACGGTGACCACGCCGTAGTCGGTGATCTCACCGGCCAGGGCGAGGCGGGCGAGCTCTTCGGCCGGCGGGTTCAGCGGAAGCGTGGCGACGAAGACATCGATGGGCCGCACCCTGCTGCCGTCCTTGAGCGTCACGGGCTCCTTGCTGGCCATGCCCGAGCCGACGAAGGCCAGGTCGGCGTCGATGCCAGCTTCGGGGCCGCCCATCTTGAAGTCCACGTAGCGCAGGCCCTTGTCGCCGTACTTCTTGGGCAGCAGGCGCGGCAGGGTACTGACCTCTTCATGGTCGTGGCAGATCACGGCGCCGAGACCGAAGGGCGCGGGGAACTCGTAGTGTTCGCGGCGCCCGAAGATCTCGACGCGCTTGAAGGCGCCGTCTTCGAACAGCAGCGGCGGCTGCGCGCAATCGGTATAGAAGGTCTCCTGCGACCAGACCTGCAGGGGCACGGGGCTGTCGAAGATCGCGTAGTCGTTGATGCGGATCTCGAAGCACTTGTCGAGGTCCTCGTAGCCGTTGGCCGCGAAGGTGTTGGTGACGCCCGGATCCATGCCTGTGCTGAGGAGCGCCAGGATGCCCTGCGCGGCGAACTCGGGGGCCAGGGTCATCTGGTCGAGGTAGGCCTCGTCGATGGTCTGCGTCTGTGTCTGGCCCTGAGCCATGTCCTGGTAGGCGGCGCCGCACTTGAGGCAGGCCCGCATGAGCGACGTGTTGAACTGCGGGATCACGGCGTTGACGATGAGCCTGGCGCCATCTCCGGCCCTGGCGACCGCGTCGCTGTCGGAAGCGTCGATGAACATGGCCTCGGCTTTGCCGTTGCCGACCTGACCGGCGACGAACCGCGCCCGGCTCTCGTCGTAGTCGGCGACGACGATCTCGGTGACGGCCGGGTTGCGACCGAGGTGCCACGTGATGACCTGACCCTGCATGCCGGCGCCGACGATAAGGACTTTCATCCTCTTCCCCTCCTCGTGGCCTCCGTCGTGGCGCTGAGCGCCGTGGACGACATGGCCGGATCGGTGATGGCCGCGCGGCCCCTTCGGGGCGGCCGCGGCCACAAGTGCTCCGGCCGATTCTTTCAGAGGCAACGGGGGAAGACAAGCGACAGCGCGACGATTTGCGTATCCATGTTACCCTTTCGTAGCGTTAATCGTCGCCAGAGAGCGAGATTCAGCCTGTGTTCGTGCCGCACTCGTTGCAGAATGCCGGCCCGGGCTGCAGCTTGGCGTCGCACGGGGTGCAGTGGGCGGACGCTCTGAGGTCGGTGTCGCACAGGCGTAGAACTTAGCGTTCGCCGCCGGCCTTCTCCCAAGCGGCGGACTTCACGCGCTGGGCGGCGTCGGCGCCTCGACTGAAGGTGACGCCGAGAAGACCGCCCGCGCCGTCCAGCACCTTGGTGGCGGCGCTCATGCTCCACGTGTCGAGCTCCGTGCGGTACCCGTTGCCGCAACGATTGCAGTGGAACTCGGACTTGAAGTCGTTGTCGGTGCTGAGGTAGCCATAGCTGCTGGTGAAATCGATCTCGGCGGCCATCTGCGAGAGCCTCCGATCCGGGGCCGCGCCGGCCCGCTCCAGGAGCCTGATCTGTGGTCGATCATACGGCCGGCGTGGTAGAACTGATATGGCCGGCCGCAAGGTGCCGAGCAAACGCGAGGGCGGAGGCCGCGCCGTGCACGAACTGGGCATCACTCAGGGGATCATCGACCGGGCACGTGAAGCCGCGCAGGCCAACAGCGCGCTGCGCGTCACCGACCTCTATCTCACCATGACGGCTGCCGCCGACTTCAAGCAGGAGTCCATCGAGATGTACTTCGAGTTGCTCGCCGGCGAGGACGAGCTCTTCCGGGGCGCCACGTTGCACTTCGATCACAAGCCGGTGGCGGCGACCTGCCTGAGCTGCAGCGACGAGTTCAACGCGGACGCGCCGCGGCCGGCGTGCCCGCAGTGCGGGTCGCTGCTCGTGCGGCTCGATGCCGGCGCGCCGATGGTCCAGCTCACCGACGTCGGCATCGACGACGGCACGGAGGGCTGAGCCCGCCCGCCGCGGCGCGCGCTCGTCAGTCCCGCGCGCTTGCGCCGCCGGCCGGCTCCAGGAAGTACGAGCACATGGACGGCGCGCCGGCCACGGCCGCGAGACGGGTCGGCAGCCGGGCGGCCGTGACCGCGGCGAGGAACGCCACTCGCTGCGCGACGGCTGCCAGGCGGGGGGCCGCCGAGGCCCTGGGGCCGTTCTCGGCGGCGTAGAAGCGGTGTTTCTGCAGGAGCGGCGCCAGAGATCCGACGAGCTGCGCCGGGTTGTGGCGCCGGGAGTACGTTTCGCGGCCGGCCACGCCGAAGCCCGCCTTCGTGGCCATCTCCGCGAACGTGGCCTCCTCGAAGTGCGTCAGGTGGCGCGGCAGGTCGAGGGCCATCCAGCGCGGCCCGAGCAAACGGGCCTCCGGCGAATCGAGCATGGGCAGGAAGAGCACGGCCACCAAGCCCCCTGGGGCCAGCAGCGCCCGCGCCCGGCGCAGTTCCGCGACCGGGTCGTGAAGGTGCTCGCACACGCCCGAGAACACTATGACCTCGTAGGAGCCCTCGGGCAGAGCAACTTCTTCGAACCGACCGCTGAGCACGTTCAGCCCGTGCCGGTCGCGTGCCTCGGCCGCTCCGAGGGCCTGCGGCTCGACGCCCTGCACACTCCAGCCGTCGGCGCGCAGGGTGGCGAGAAGCTCCCCGGCACCGCAGCCGACGTCGAGCAGGCGGCCGCGGAGAGGGCGGCGGCCCGCCAGCCAGCGGGCCACCTCGCCATGCTGGCGGCGCCGGTACGCGGCCTCGAGCGCTTCGACCAAGCCGCCGCGGCCGCTGCCCGAGTAGCTCTCCGGGTAGCAGCGGCCCGTGGCCTCCCGCGTCGGCCGCGGCCGCAGGTACGCGAGGCCGCAGCCCAGGCAGCGCACGACCGTGTGGCGTCGCGGGTCACCCGGCGCCAGCCGGTCGCCGGCCCGCACGACGACGCGCGCTCGCCTGTCCCCGCACAGCGGGCACGGGGCGCTTTCGTAGCCTTGAGGCAGAGGAGGGGCATCGCGGGCGGGCACGGGGCGGATGCTATCACCGACCGCGACGCGCGCCGCCAGGACGCAGCGGATCGTGCGGGACGGCGACGAACTTAGGACACGATGCGGGAAGGGATGGTGGAGCATAGCGGAATCGAACCGCTGACCTCCTGGGTGCGATCCAGGCGCTCTCCCAGCTGAGCTAATGCCCCACGAGTGGGCCCCTTGCGGGGACGACATCTTATACGGCATTCCCCGCCGCCGGGCAAGCCAAGCCCGCCGGGTGCCCCTGCGCGGCGCCCGGCGGGCACTGCCCGGCCATTCCGACGCGCGCCCGGCGTGACACAGCCGATTGTCGCTTCCGGCCCGTCACGGCCATGGCGTAGACTGTTCCCGCAATGCCCCCGGCACCGACCCGATCTCCTGGAGGGTGCTTCGTGACGATCACCGCCGTACACGTCGAAATGCCCGCGGCCGAGATGACAGCGCCCTTCGTCATCGCCTCGTCGCTGGCCAACGCCGCCTACTGCGACGCCGGCCTACCGTGGAGGCCCGGCGGGTACGCGCGTGACCTCAGCATCGAGCTGCGCGCCGAGCTCCGCGACGGCGCGTCCACCGTGATCGTGCCCGGGGCCCCGGGGATGGGCATCACGCCGGACGAGGACGCCGTCGTCACATCGCGCGCCGTGCGGCGCTGGTGACGAGGGCCTTCGTGGACCGCACCGAGCTCCGGCGGCTCTGGCGCGAGGCAGATATGGCCCGCGCTTCCGCGCCCGCGCCCGTCTCGCTTCCACCGGCTACGTTCATGGCGGCGCCCGCCGGGTCTGCCGATACCCTTGTGGGCGCCGACCTTGCCGTCGTGGGTCTGCCGCTGGGCGGCTGGAGCGACGCCCCCGCGGCGGTGCGCGAGGCCTCTCAGCGGTACGCCGGCTGGCTAGCGGCCGCCCGGCGCGAGACGGGCGTCCGTGTGGTCGACTACGGCGACGTCGCTGTGGATGCCGCCGACTTGGGCGCCACCTTCGTGCGCGCTCACGAGCACCTCGCCGACGTACTCGCCGCCGGCGCAACTCCGCTCCTGCTCGGCGGTGACGCGTCGATCACGGTGCCCGCCCTGCAGGTGCTTGCCGGCAAGCTTCACGGGCGTCTCGGGATCGTGGCCTTCTCGCCACGCCTCGACCTCGACACGGAGTCAGGCCACGTCGCTGCGTCGCGCTGGGCGCTGGCTCTCGAGCTCGGCGTGGTCGAACCGCGCAACTTCGTTGTCATCGGCGAACGTGGCGGCCCCGAGGGGGCCCAATCGCGCCGCGTCTGCGATGCCCTCGCGGCGCGGTGCGCCTCGGTCGCGGACATCGCCGAAGCCGGCATCGCCACCGTCACTCGCGAGGCTCTCGAGACGGCGAGCGCCGGCACCGAAGCCATCTACGTCTCGGTCGATCTGGGAGTCATAGAGGGTGTCGACGATCCCGTGGGACTCAGAGCAAGCGATCTCAGCGTGGCGCTGGGCATCGTGACCGCGTCTCGGCTGGCCGGCGCCGATCTCTGTGGCGTGGTTCCAGGGGGCGGGGGCGTCGGCTCTGCGGCGGCGCTCGCCGCGCGCCTGGCCGCGGACCTTGTCGGCGCCGTGGCGCGCCAGCGCACCTGATCTTGCCCGCGAGCCTCGCGCGGCGCCTTCCCACCGGCCGTGGGCATCCCTCCCTAGACGGGAGTCCCATCGCGCCGGCGACCCCTGCGGCCGACATCTCAAGTGGAGCAGAAGGAACCCGATGGGAGGGTCCACTGTGACTCGGGAAGAGAAGGAACAGGCGGTCGAGTCGGTGCTCGAAAGGTACGCGCACCTCGGTTCGACTGTGGTCAGCGACGAAAGCACGCTGTGCCGGCTCCTGAGTACCCTGAGGTGCTCCGACACCGACAGGGGCGTCGGCGAGTACCTCTGCTCCTTTCTCACCGCCTAGGATCGCGTTCCTGGCGGCCGTCTGCGCGATGCTCTTCAGTCAGCTCCGCTTCG
>JAPLCM010000085.1 GCA_026392275.1 Actinomycetota bacterium
GGTCAGCGAAGCCGTCCGCCGCGCCCGCGCCGGCCTCAAAGACCCCAAGCGGCCCATCGGCTCGTTCATCTTCCTCGGCCCGACGGGCGTGGGAAAGACGGAACTGGCGCGCGCTCTCGCCGAGTTCCTCTTCGACGACGAGGCGGCCTTGATCCGCCTCGATATGAGCGAGTACATGGAGAAGCACACCGCGTCTCGCCTCACCGGGGCGCCGCCTGGCTACGTGGGCTACGACGAGGGCGGCCAGCTCACCGAGCTGGTCCGCCGCCGGCCGTACAGCGTCGTCCTCTTCGACGAGATCGAGAAGGCGCACCCGGACGTGTTCAACGCTCTGCTGCAGATCCTCGACGACGGCCGTCTCACCGACGGCAAGGGCCGCACGGTCGATTTCAAGAACACCGTCGTGATCATGACCAGCAACGTCGGGGGCAACGTGATCAGCAAGCATCGCCTCGGCTTCGCCGCCGAGGGCGAAGCGCTGGGTCACGAGGGCATGGAGAAGCGCCTGCTCGACGAGCTGCGCAAGACGTTCCGCCCCGAGTTCCTCAACCGGGTCGACGAGATCATCGTCTTCGATCCGCTGAGCCGTGCGCAGCTCACCGCGGTCGTCGACCTTCTGCTCACGCACCTGCGTGAGCTGGTCAAGGGCCAGGGCATGACGCTCGAAGTGAGCGAGGCCGCCGAGGAGTACGTGGTGGAGCAGGGCTACGACGCCGAGTACGGCGCGCGCCCGCTCAAGCGCGCCATCCAGCGCCTCGTCGAGAACCCCCTGTCGGGCGCCCTGCTGCGCGGCGAGTTCGAGGAAGGCGACACGGTCAAGGTGGACCTCGTGGACGGCTCCCTGGCGTTCACCAGGTAGCCTCGGTATAGTCAGGCCACGATGGGCAAGCGCAACAGCTTCATCTACGGGAGCTCCGTGGGCGCGGCGCTCGGCGTGGTGCTGGCTCCGCGACTCGGCGAGTCGCGCCGCGCCGCGCTCACCCGGCTGCGGCTTTCGCTGCGCCCGGGCCGCGGCTCGCTGAGCGCCTTTGCCGGCACGCCGTGCTCACAGGCCGGCTCGACCTCCGCCGAGGCGGAGCAGGTGCCGGCCCTCGGCTAGCAGGTCCGCGACCCGGCCGAAGGAGGAGAACATGGAAGACGAAGGATCGACGGCAGCAGGCGGGGGTCCGCGCTTCGACATCGGCTTCAAGGAGCTCGAAATCGTGGCCTACATCGGCGAGTTCAAGATCGTCGGCGTGGCGCATTTCGGGGTCGGCAGCCGCACGAGCTCCCGGCGCGCTTCGGACTACATCCGCGCCTTCAGCGACGTCCGCCTCACGTTGTCCCAGGTGCGCATCTACAGCAAGGCCACCAAGGAACTGCTCGACACGGCGCCCTTCGTCCTCCTCAACATGGACAAGGTCGATTTCATCTACGCCCGCGACGACGACGAAGGCCGCGCCCCCGAGTGAGGCGCGCCGTGGGCGCGCCTCACCGTCTGCGCCGCCGGTTCCCATCACGCCATGTACGAGGTAGACATCCTCATCCCCACGGCGCGCTTCGTGTTCAGCGTCGAGGAGGGGTGCGCACGCGTGCTGCCCGAGTTCCGCTCGCCCGAGGCCTTCGAGGAGTACCGTCGCCTGCGTGCCGAGCACCCTGTCGTCGGCATGACCACGTTCCCCAACACGGTGCTGCTGCGCGGCGCGCGCACGATCGTCGTCGACCCCGGCCTTCCCCTGCAGAACGAGCCCGTCGTCAGGGCCCTCGAGGCTCGAGGCCTGGCGCCCGGCGACATCGACCTCGTCGTGCTGACGCACGCGCATCTCGACCACGCCGGCGCCTGCGCCGACCTCATGGCGCCGGTGGCGGTGCACGAGCTCGAGACTCGCTCGCCGTCGTGGGTCCTCGTCGGTGGCCTGCTGGAGCTCCTCCCGCTGGAGCGGCTTTCGGGCGAGGAGGGCGAGCTGGCGCCTGGCGTCGCATGGACGCGTACGCCGGGGCACTGCGACGGTCATATCAGCCTGCGGGTCGATACCGCTGAGGGCCCGGTGGTGCTGTGCGGCGACACCATCGGGCCGGGGCGCGCCGAGTTCGACGCCATGCTGCCCTCCGGACCGGCCGCCGCCGAGCTGCTCGGATCCTGGCAGCGCATCCGCGCCTGGGAGCCCGCGACGGTCATCGCCGGACATCTGGCGCCGTTCGCGCCGTAGTCCCCGGCGCAGCCTCCGGGGCGCGACGGGGCGCTGTGCTAGACTGAGCGCCTCCTGACCACGCAAAGGAGTCTTCTGCGTGCCTATCTACGAGTACCGATGTGACCAGTGCGGGGAATCGTTCGATGTCCTTCAAAGGATGAGCGACGACCCGCTCGTGACCTGCGAGGAGTGTGGCGGCACGCTGCGCAAGGTGCTCCATCCCGTGGCCATCCACTTCAAGGGGTCCGGGTTCTACACCACCGACTACGGCAAGGGCTCCAGCCGCCGTCCCGGGGGGCGCGATGCCGCGGCCGGCGAGGGCGAGTCTGCCGGCGAAGGCGCATCTTCCTCCGGGGGTAAGTCCTCCTCTGAGGGCAAGTCTCCCTCTGAGGGCAAGTCCTCCGGCGGCGAGAAGGCGCCCGCGTCGTCGGACGCCAAGCCGGCCAAGGACGGCGGTAGGCTCAAGGAGAAGCAGAAGGCGACCTGAACCGTGCGCCCGGGGGTGAGCAGCGTGCAGCGACCCAGCGACGATTCTCTGCGCAAGGCGCGCACCAACCTGCGCAGCCTGGTGAGCGACGGCCCGTCGCAGCTGCCGTCGCTCAATCTGGTCGCCGACTCAGTGCGCCTCGAGCTCGAGAAGCGCGGCAAAGTCGCGCTCCTCTACATCAGCCTCGATCGCTACGGCCGCCTCGAGCCTGTCTTCGGCTGGCGCATCGTCGCCGAGATCCTCGACGCCGTGGCCGCCAACCTCGAGAGCATGGGCGGCAACACCCTGCGGCGACTCGATGTGGTGAGCGATTTCACCCTCACCGACGACGCCTTCATCGTGCTTCTCGCGCCGCCGCGGTCCGCCCAGGTGATCGCCGACGACGATCTCGCCGCGGTCACGCGCCGGGTGTACGAACGCCTGCAGTCGCTGCTGCTCAACGACCTCGCCCCCGGCGTCTACGACAGGGTGCATCCGTCCGTCGGCGCCGCCGTCCTGCGGTTTGACGACGCTTTGACCTTCGAGCAGAACCTGCAGAAGGGCCTGGCGCTCGCCATGCAGGCGGCCGCCGAAAGCGCTGCCGTCTACGATGCGGAGCTTGAGAAGACGCTCGCCGCCTGCATCGAGAGTGGCGAGCTCGAACCCCTCTTCGAACCGGTCATCGAGCCTGCGGCCGCGGCCGTGATCGGCTATCGCAGCAGCGTTCGCGGCCCCTTCCATTCGCCGCTCCGCCTTCCCGACGTGCTCCTCGACGTGGCCCGGCGCTCGAGCCTGCTGGTCTCCTATGGCATCGCCGCGCGCGCGGCCACCGTCACGGCGTCCGCGGGCCTGCGCCCCGACGACCTGCTGTTTCTCGGCTGCGCCGCCGCTGAGCTGCCCAACGCCGCCGTCGTCGCCGTGAGCGAGTTCTACTCGCTCAACCAGGCGCTCGTGCCGCAGCACGTCGTGTTCGAGATCGACGCCGACGAATTGGGCACCAACACGGCGTCGTCGCTGCGCACCCTCGCCGATGTGCGCGAGATGGGCTTCCAGCTGTGCCTCTCCGGCCTCGGCGCCCAGTTCACCGCCCTGGAGCTGATCGCAGAGGCAAGACCCGAGTATCTCTGCCTCGACCCCGCGTTGGTCGCCGGGCTCGGCGGCGAGCTCACGCCGGTCGAGGTGGTCCAGCTCCTGGTTCGCTACAGCGACCGCATCGGCGCGCAGCTCATCGCCACCGGCGTGCGCACTCCGGAGCAGCAGCGGCTGCTGGCTCGCAACGGAGTGGAGCTCTCGTGTGGAGACCTGTTCGCGCGGCCCGACACGCGGCTCCCCGAGGTGTCGTTCGCGGACTGACCGCGAGGAGGGCGGCGGGCCGTAGGGGCGGCCGCCCTCAGGCGCTCAGGCTCGCCGGTAGCTCGCTCTGATCGGCCGCGCCGGCGTAGATGGTGACGCGGTTGCGTCCGCGGCGCTTGGACTCGTAGAGGGCGTCGTCGGCGCGCTCCACAAGCTCGGTCTCGTCGGCGGCGCTCGCAGGGTAGGTGGCCACGCCCGCCGAGACCGTGCAGAACACCTCGCCGCCATCACGAACCTGGACGGCGGTGCTCGCGATGCTGCGGCGTAGGCGCTCGGCGAGCTCGAAGCCGTGCGTCTCGTCGCCGCGGATGAGCACGGCGAACTCCTCGCCGCCGTAGCGTGCCGCGAGGTCGGCGTCGCGCACCATGGTGCGCAGCGTGGCCCCGACACGCCTGAGCGCATCGTTTCCGGTCTCGTGCCCGTGGCGATCGTTGAACTCCTTGAAGTGGTCGAGGTCGAGCATGAGGAGCGTGAGCTCGCCGCCGTAGCGATCGCTCTTCGTGACCTCGTTGTGGAGATAGTCGACAAAGGTGCCGTAGTTGTAGAGCCCTGTGAGCCGGTCGCTGAGCGACGAGGCCGCGAGCAGCGCCTGCATCTCGTGGCTCTTGCGCTGCACCCGGCCGAGGAGCAGGCCGGCGAGGAAGAAGAGGAGCGTGCCGAGCAGGGCCTGCCGCACGACCACGGCCGTCGCCGGCGCGCGAAAGCTGTAGTAGAGGACGAAGAAGTTACCCAGCCAGAAGGTGACGGCGAGGCTGCCGAGTTCGAAGAAGAACACGGCGCCGAGGAGGAGCGGGAAGATGAAGAGCGGCCACAGGTAGTCGGCGCCGAGCAGGAAGACGAGGCATGAGACGGCGCTGAGAGTGGCGGCGAGGGCGACCATACGACGGACCGTCAGGCGACGGCCGTCCGGATCGTGGGGGGCGTGCTTCACGTCGCTCACGGCGCTCCTTCGCGACTTGGCCTTAGCACACTTACGACGAGGCGTATGGCATTCCTGCCGCGCGCTCAGGGGGGGCGTCCCCCGGACAGGTTAGCGGAGGCCGCGCCGCGCGGCGAGGGTGACATGAGGCGCCGCAGGTTGACGTTGGCGCGCGCCGTCGGCGGCGATCCAGCAATCAGGTGCGGCGCGACCTCGCGCCGGCGTGTCGGCTACAATGGGCGCGTGACTCTGCAGATCCTGCTCACCAACGATGACGGCATCCGCGCCCCCGGCCTCGCTGTGCTGCGCGCCGCCGTCGACGGGCTCGGCGAGATCACCACGATCGCCCCCGATCACAACGCCAGCGCCGTCGCGCGCGGCATCACCATCGACCGGCCGCTGCATCTGGAGCCGGTCACATTCGGCGCGTCGTGGCCCGGCCTCGCCTGCGACGGCACGCCGTCGGATTGCGTGCGCATCGGGCTTCTCGGCGTGCGCGGACCCGCCCCCGACCTCGTCGTTTCCGGGGTCAACTGCGGCGCCAACATGGGCGCCGACGTCACCTACTCAGGCACGGTCGGCGCCGCCCTCGAGGCGGCACTTCGTGGTCGGCCGGCGCTCGCCTTCTCGGTGGAGAGCCGTACGCCCGGCTGGCTGAGCGAGGCCATCCCGCTGGTGCGCGCCATGGTCGAGCACGTGATCGCCCGCGGCCTGCCGCGCCACAGCATCCTCAACATCAACTTCCCGGACAGGCCGCCGGCCGATTTCGCCGGCATCCACCCGGCCCTGCTGGGCGGCGCCAGCTGCTGCGACCGCGTCTTCTTGAGCGCCGACAGCGCCGGGCCGGCGGCGCCCGCCGGCGCGCCCGCCGCCGACCCCTTCGCCGGCGCCTCCGAGCACTTCGTCCCCTGCGACCATCCTACGGCCGGGGAGTGGGCCGACACCGACTTCGACGTGGTCGGCCGCGGCTGCGTGGCCGTCACGCCGCTGCGCTACGACCTGCTCGACCCCGAGCTGCTCGCCGAGCTCGCCACCTGGGAGCTCGACCTCGAGAGGCTCCGTGTCTGAGCCGCTGCAAAGCGCCGGGTTCGACCCGGTGGTGTTCGATCTCGACGGCACCGTCGTCGACACCGTCGAGCTCATCGTCGAGTCCTTCCGCTTCGCCACCAGAACGGTGCTCGGCGAGGTGCTGCCCGACGAGCTCATCGTCGCCGGCGTGGGGCGGCCGCTGCTCGCCCAGATGGAGTCCCTTTCGGTCGAGCACGCGCGGGAGCTGTACGACGTGTACCGCGAGTACAACCACCGCCGTCACGACGAGCTCATCCGCGGGTACGACGGCATCGAGGAGGTGCTCGACACGCTCAAGGCCGCCGGGCGCCGCACCGGAATCGTCACGAGCAAGAGCCGCGACACCACGGAGATGGCGTTTCGCGCCGTGGGCCTCGACGACCATTTCGACGTCGTGGTGACGGCCACCGACACCACGGAACACAAGCCGTCACCGGCGCCGCTCCTGCTCTGCCTCCGGCGGCTGGGTGCCACCGCCGACGGCTCCATCTATGTCGGCGACAGCCCGTTCGACATCCAGGCGGGCGCGGCGGCGGGCATGGCCACCGCCGCCGTGGCCTGGGGCGTGTTCGGCCGCGAGGCCTTGCTGGCGGCCGGCCCCGACTTCTGGCTGGACGAGCCGCGAGACCTGCTCGCCCTCTGCCTGCATGGCGAGGGCGCGCACCTCACGGGCGGCGCCGGCGCCTGACGCCAAGCCAAGCGCCGGCGCGACAAGAAGAAGGGGGGAGGCGTGAACGACGCAGACACGGACGGCGCGCGAGCCGCGGAGCTCCGCGCGATCCTCGACCATCACGCCTACCTGTACTACGTCCTCGACCAGCCTGAGATCGACGACGCCGAGTACGACGCGCTCTACCGCGAGCTGCAGGCGCTCGAGGCACAGCGCCCGGACCTGCGCACTCCCGACTCACCGACCCAGCGCGTGGGCTCCGCGCCCCTGGAGAAGTTCGCGCAGGTGCGCCATCTCGAGGCGATGCTCTCGCTGGCCAACGCCCGCGACGAGGATGAGCTTCTGGCGTGGGACCAGCGCAACCGGCGCTATCTGGACGGCAGAGGTTTCGACGACGTGCCGCTGAGCTACGTGGTCGAGCCCAAGATCGACGGCCTCGCCGTCTCCCTCACCTACCGCGACGGTCTGTTCGTGGTGGGCGCCACGCGCGGCAGCGGCGAGGTGGGGGAGGACGTCACCGCCAACCTGCGCACCATCGGCGCGCTGCCTCTGCGCCTGCGCGGCGCACATCCGCCGGCGGTGGTCGAGGTGCGCGGCGAGGTCTACCTGCCGCTGGCCGCCTTCACGCGCCTCAATGAGGCGCGCGCGGCCGCCGGCCTGCCCACGTTCGTCAACCCGCGCAATTCCGCCGCCGGGTCCATTCGCCAGCTCGACCCGAAGCTCGCCGCGCAGCGGCCGCTCGCGCTGTGGTGCTACGCGATCGGTCACAGCGAGGGTCTCGACCTGCCCGACCATCACAGCGCGCTGGGGTGGCTGCGGGCGCAGGGCTTTCGCGTGAACCCGGGCATCGTGGTCGTCGACAGCATCGACGCCGTGGCCGCGGCCTGTCGGGCCTGGGAGGAGCGCCGCGCCGGCCTCGACTACGACATCGACGGCGCCGTGGTCAAGGTCGACTCTTTTGCGCTGCAGACGGCGCTGGGCAGCGTGGCCCACGACCCCCGCTGGGCGATCGCCTTCAAGTTCGCGCCGACCACGGTGATCACGCGGCTGCACAGCATCGAGGTCAACGTGGGGCGCACGGGCGTGCTCACGCCGTTCGCGGTGCTGGAGCCCGTGTTCGTCGGCGGCGTCACGGTCGAGCGTGCCACGCTGCACAACGAAGACGACATCCGCCGCAAGGACATCCGTGCGGGCGACGACGTCACCCTGCAGCGCGCCGGCGACGTTATCCCGCAGATCTTAGGCCCGGTGCTGGACGGGTGGGTCGACGAGGACGGGCGGCGTGCGGAGCGCTCCGCGCGCCACGCCGCCCTCCCCGAGTGGCGCCTTCCCGAGGCGTGCCCGGCGTGCGGGTCGCAGGTCGTGCGCGAGACCGACGAAGTCGCGGTGCGTTGTCCCAACCGCTCGTGCCCCGCGCAGCTCGTGGAGAGCATCAAGCACTTCGTGAGCAAGGGCGCCATGGACATCGACGGTCTCGGCGAGGAGAGTGTCCAGCTTCTGTACGATCGCGGCTTCGTGCGGGATGTCGCCGACCTCTACTCGTTGCGGGAGAAGAAGGACTCGGTGGTGTTGCTTGAAGGCTGGTCGACCAAGAAGAAGCGGGTCAAGGACGGACGAGACGTCATCGAGATCGCCGGGACGAAGCAGACCGACAAGGTACTGGCAGCCATCGAGGAGTCTAAACAGCGCCCGTTCGCGAAGGTGCTGTTCGCGCTCGGCATCCGCCACGTCGGCGCGGTCACCGCTCAGGCCATCGTGGACGCCTTCCCCAGCATCGACGGCCTTCTGGCCGCGACGGCGGACGAGCTGGCCGTCGTCCCCGGCGTGGGGCCTGTAGTGGCCGAGGCGGTCACGCAGCACCTCGCCGACGATCACAACCGCGAGACGCTCGAACGGCTGCGCGCCGCGGGCCTGCGGCTAGTGGAAGAGCATCCGCGGCGCGCCGGCGGGGCGCTCGCGGGCACGACGTTCGTCCTCACGGGCAAGCTGGCCTCGCTCACCCGCGGCGAAGCGCAGGCGCTGATCGAGGCCCGGGGAGGACGGGTGAGCGCATCTGTGAGCAAGGCCACGGACTATGTGGTCGCCGGCGAGGATCCCGGTTCCAAGTTGGCCAAGGCGCAGCGGCTGGGCGTCACGGTGCTTGACGAGGACGGATTCCTCGGCCTTCTGGAGAGCTCCAGAGTCAGCGGCGACGATGACTCGGCGCCGGTGCAACTGGATCTGGCATAGCCAGAGTGTTCGAGACCGATCCCTCTCGGCGGCTGGGCGGCCACCACGGCGTCACGCGCCGAGCGCCCGCCAGAACGCCTCTTCGGCCACGATCCTCACGCCGTAGTCTCGCGCGTTGCGCACCTTGGCCGGGAGCGAGTGCGGTCGGGGCCGACGAGAACGTCGAGCTACTTCTGCACGACCGATGGCCTCTGGCAGGCGCATCCAACGGCTCGCTTCACATCGGTTAATATTTCCCCAACATTTCCATCGCATTGCGCTTCTACTGTCCGCGGTGCGAGGCTTCCCATCCCCGAGAAGCTCGCTGCCGGCTCAATGAGCCGGTACCTCCTATCTTCTGTGTGGTTCGCCCCGGCCCCGGGCGAACCACGGCCTGAGGCGGGCGGCGCTGCCCTCCGCGGGGCATCCTCACGTAGAACCTCCCGGTGGGCCGACTCACCGTTTCGCCCGTCGCCCCGGCGACATCGCCAACTTCGCCGAAGTATCACCCGATGACAGGCGATCCCCCTGCGTGTACGCTCTTGCCGGACTGATCGAGGACAAGGGGCAGAAGCGATGGAGCATTCCCTCCCGACGCGCATGGGCGACGGCGCACTGGTGCGTATGACACCCTCTCAGATAGAAGCCGCGATCCGCGACGGTGTCGCGGCCGCGGTCAAGCGCGCCAGGGTCGATCCGCTCAGCGAGGGCGAGATCGCGCACCTGCTCGACATCTTCAGCAGCCGCTCGCGCTTCAGCGCTGTCGACATCGGCGACGAGGTCACGCTCAGCTACGACGGCTGCGGCAGCCAGGACATGGGCACGCGCGTCAACGATCTGCAGTACTACGAGCAGTACCTGTGCGCAGACTCCGTCGAGCTCTACCACCAGAACTACTCGTACAAGCCGGCGAAGGGCGTCCTCGGGCTCGAGCAGACGATCATGCGCCAGGCACAGCTGCTCATCACGGCACCGTGCGGGTACGGCGCCATGCCCGACCTCGGCCTGTACACCGTACCCGATGGCCCGCTGCCCAACTGGTCGCAGCTGCTGCCGCTGGGCAAGGTCGCCGAGGCGCGCGCCGCCCAGGAGGAGGCGGTCGAGCTCGCCGTCGACGACATCTTCCACGTCGCTGCGAGCCTGGCAGAGGCCGGCGCCGATTTCATCGACCTCGACACCGCCGGCGCGGCCGGCGACGCCGACTTTCTGGCGGCGCTCAAGGCCATCGCGCGCATCCGCGCGCGCTTCCCCGACCTCGGCATCCAGATCGGCATGGCCAGCGAGTTCGTGCTCGGCATGCACGGGGAGCTCGAGTACGACGGCGTGCGGCTGGCCGGCCTCTGGCCGCGCGAGCAGATGCAGCTTGCCGCCAAGGCGGGGGCGACCATCTTCGGTCCGGCCATCAACGTCAACACCGGCAAGCCGGTTGCCTGGAACGTGGCGCGCACCATCACCATCGTGAAGCAGTGCTGCGAGGAGGCGACCGTGCCCGTGCACCTCAACGGGGGCATGGGCGTGGGCGGCGTGCCCATGCACATCCTGCCGCCCGGAGACGCCGCGTCGCGGGCCTCCCGATCGGCCGTCGACATCCTGCGCCTCGACGGCTTGTAGGTGGGTGCGGGCGATGTCTACGGCCAGGCGATCAGCCACGGCGTAGCCTCGGGAATGGGCGGTATCCGGACGGCTGGAGATCTGGTGGCCCGGATGCAGATCACCCGGGGGATGCGGTTGACGCAGGCCAAGGAGTATGTGTCGCAGAAGCTCGGCGTGTCGCTCATGGATCTCTCCGACCCCGTGGCGATGCTCGAGGTGCGCAAGGAGCGCGGTCTGGGTTCGGCGACCGAGGCAGGCGAGATCCTCTACGTCCACGATCCCGTCGGTCTCGAGGCCAAGTTCCACATCGCCGAGTTGCTCGACATCCCCGTCAACTCCGTCGAACGCTTCAAGACGATGACGGGGAGTCGCGGCTGAGTCAGGCCGAGTCGTGGGGCCGCCGGCGGGGCGTGGCGCAGCCGGGGCGCCGGCGGCCGGCAGAGCCACCGGCCGGTTCCCGTAGCCTGCCACACTGGATACACTGGTCGGACGCGCGTCGCGCCCCACGTGCGAGCCGGCGTAGCTCAGTTGGCAGAGCAGCCGCCTTGTAAGCGGCAGGTCAGCGGTTCGACCCCGCTCGCCGGCTCCAACAGGCTCGGCGCGGCTCTGTCGCCGGTCGCCAACGGTGACCTCACGCGATTCGCGGGTAGACCCCCTCCGACGCACCCGGGGCGGAGCGCCGACGAACATTCGTCACGTACTTCCGGAGAACAGAAGGGGGTAAGAGGATGCCGACCTTCGTCATGCTCATGAATCTGACCGAAAAGGGACTCTCGGACCTCAAGTCGGCGCCCGCCCGCATCGAGGCGGGCACAAAGGCGGTCGAGGCCGCAGGGGGGAGCATGCAGAGCTTCCACATGACCATGGGTCCCTACGACTATGTCGCCGTTGCCGAGGCGCCGAGCGATGACGCCGCGGCTGTGGTTGCGATGTCACTGGCAGCACAGGGCAACGTGACCATGCAGACCCTGCGCGCCTTCACGCGCGAGGAGTTCGCGGCCTTGGTCTCACAGCTGCCGTGAGGCCGGCGGCCGGCCGGCCGCAGCGTCGCTCGCTCACAGGCAGTCCAGGCGCCCGCCCCGGGGCGCCCGAAGCGCGGTAGCGCGCGCCTTCCGCTCTCCTGTACAGTTGCGCGCGGGGGCCGCTCAGCGGTGGTCGACGCGCGTCGCGACCTCGCGGAAACCCTCAGGCCTTCGAGCCCGCCATGCGGCGCTCGGTCGCTCCGGATGAAGCACGGAGGTACCGCCCTTGGAACCCAGGATCCCGACCCGGATGGGCGACGGGTCTCTCGTCGAGATGACCCGTTCCGAGATCAAGGCCGATCTCGAAGCCGGCACCCAGCTTGCGGCCAAGAAGGCCAAAGTCCCTGAGCTCGCTCAGGACGAGCTCGATCACCTGCTCGACATCTACGCCTCCGCGGCACGCTTCACGGCCGTCGACATCGGCGACGAGGTCATCCTCAGCAACGACGGCACCGGCACCAAGCACATCGGCAACCGCGTGCAGGACCTGCAGAGCTACGAGACCCTGCTCGGCGTCGACATGGTCGAGCTGTGGCAGATCGATTACTCGTACAAGGCCGTCAAGACCAACGTGGCCCACGAGGGGCAGACGATGAAGATCGCCCAGAGCCTGCTCACCAATCCGGTGCAGTACGGCGCCATGCCCGACCTGGGCCGCTACTCGCAGCCGGACGGCCCGATCCCGAACTGGTCGGAGCTGCTGCCGATGGGCAGGATCGACGAGGCGCGGCAAGCCCAGGAGGAGGCCTGCGAGATGCTCGTCGCCGACATCGACTTCGTCGCCGACGCGATGGTCGCGGCAGGCACCGACGGCATCGACTTCGACACCACCGGAGCGGCCGGCGACGCCGACTTTCTCGCCGGCCTCACGGCCTGTCGCCGGCTCCGCGAGCAGTACCCGTGGCTGGGCATCGAGATCGGCATGGCGGCCGAGTTCGTGCTCGGCATGCACGGGCAGCTCGAGTTCGACGGCGAGCGTCTCGCCGGCATGTGGCCCAAGGATCAGCTGCGCATGGCGCAGCAGGCCGGGGCCAGCATCTACGGGCCGGCCGTCAACATCAACACCGGCAGGTCCACGGCCTGGAACATCGCCCGGGCCATCACCTTCATCAAGCCGGCCATGGAGATCGCCGAGATCCCCGTGCACGTCAACGTGGGCATGGGCGTCGGCGCGGTGCCGACCTGCGTGTATCCGCCGGCAGACGCCACGAGCCGCGCCTCCAAAGCCTTCGTCGAGATCCTCAAGATCGACGGCTACTAGGCGGGCACCGGCGATGCCCTCGGTATGGAGGGGGCACACGCGCAAGCCTCGGGCATGGGCGGGATGCGAGCGGCCGGAGATCTGGTCGCACGCATGCAGATGACCCGAAGGATGCGCCTCAAGGAAGCCAAGCAGTACGTCGCCGGCAAGCTCGGCTGCACGCCGCGCGACCTCAGCGACCCCATCGCCATGGAGCAGATCCGTCTCGACAAGGGCCTGGGCACTCTGGCCGCCACCTCCGCCACGCACCCGGACGAGGCGGGCATGATGGAGGCCAAGTTCAATATCAGCCGGACCCTCGACATCCCCATCAACTGCGTCGAGCGTTTCAAGAAGCGGGCACGGCTGTAGCGGGCTGAGGCCTCGGGCAGGGCGCGGCGGACGTGCGCTGCGCGCCCGCCGTGCCCCGCGCGCCCGCCGTGCCCCGCGCGGGGATGCAGCCCCGCAGAATACTGTGTGCCTGTGGCCACGGCGGCGGCTTCGTCGCGCCGGTTCCCGACGCGTAGAAGGTGAATAATGATGAGCGTTGGGCTTGTGTGCGAGTCACGGCTCACACTACAATGAAACATTCGTCCGTGGTCGAAAGGAGAACAATGCTTCGCGCATTCAAGGTAATCTGGCTCGTGGCGCTGCTCGCCGCCGTCGCCCTCGCCGGCATTGTCGCCGGTTGTGGCAGCAGCTCAGACACTACGAGCAGCCCAAGCGCCAGCGCCAGCGCCGACACCGGCAAGGCGTACAAGATCGGCATCACACAGATCGTCAGCCACCCGGCCCTCGACGGCGCGGTGCAGGGGTTCAAAGACGCTCTTGCCGAGAAGGGCTTCACCAATGCCACCTACGACATGCAGAACGCCCAGGGCGACATGTCGACGAATGCGAGCATCGCGCAGAAGTTCGCCAGCGACCAGCTCGATCTGATCCTCGGCGTGTCCACGCCGAGCGCGCAAGCTGTGGTCAAGGCCATCACCACCACACCCATCGTCTTCACGGCCATCACCGACCCCGTGTCGGCCGGTCTGTTGACAGATGCTCAGGCGCCCTCCGCCAACGTGACCGGCGTGAGCGACCAGATGCGCGTCGAACCCGTCCTGGAGCTCGTCAAGCAGATCAATCCGGACGCCAAGGCCGTCGGCATCGTCTACAACTCCGGCGAGTCCAACTCCGTGTTCATCGTGAAGCAGGTCGAGGCCGCCGTGGCGCCGCTCGGCCTCAAGCTGGTCAAGGCGACTGCCAGTACCTCAGCCGAGGTGCAGGCGGCGGCGCAGTCCCTGGTCGGGCGCGTCGACGCGATCACGGTGATCGGCGACAACACCGCCGTCACGGCCATCGCGAGTATCGTCAAGGTCTGCCAGCAGAACAAGATCCCGCTGTACGCAGGCGACTCCGACAGCGTGAAGAGCGGCGCGGCCGCCGGGTACGGCCCCAACTACTACGAGCTGGGCAGGCAGACCGGGTACCAAGCGGCCCTCATCCTCACCGGCACGCCCATCAAGGACATCCCGGTGATCTACGCCAAGGACCTGCCCGGTTCCGAAGAGCTCTCGATCAACGAGAAGTCGGCCAAAGCTCAAGGCGTCACCTTGCCGGCGGACCTGGTGGCCCAGGCCGTCAACAAGTTCTGACGCGCTGGCTGCCGCGACAGTCGCGGGCGCGATAGACTAGCTAGCTAGCTAGCCGGGGCCGGGGCCGCTCAAGCGGCCCCGGCCCCGGCTACGGGAGAGACGACACGTGCAAGTGATCATTACCAGCGCGCTCGAGCAAGGGCTCATCTACTGTTTCATGGTGCTCGGCGTGTTCCTCACGTTCCGCGTGCTCGACTTTCCCGACCTCACCGTCGACGGCAGCCTGCCGCTCGGCGCCGCCGTCACCGGCGCCCTCATCGTCGGCGGCCATTCACCGTTCGTGGCCACCGCGGCCGGCGTGGGCGCGGGCATGTGTGCCGGCGTGGTCACCGGCTGCCTGCACCTGCTGCTCAAGTCGGGCGAGAGTGAATCCACCAACTACGGGCCTAAGCTGCTCGCTGGGATCCTGACGATGACGGCCCTCTACACCGTCAATCTGCGCGTCATGGGCCGGAGCAACATCCCTCTGCTGGGCGTGCAGGTGATCTTCGACAAGATCGGTGCGTTCCTGACGCTGACCATGGTCGGCTGGAACCTGGTACTCGTGCTGGCGACGCTCGCCATCCTCGTCAAGTACTTCCTCGACTGGCTGTTGCACACCGAGTTCGGGCTCACGCTGCTGGCCACCGGCGACAACGAGCAGATGATCCGCGCCATGGGCACCAACACGAACTTCACGCGCATCGTCGGTCTCTCCCTCGCCAACGGGCTTGTGGCGCTCACGGGCTCGCTCGTGGCGCAGCAGCAGGGCTTCGCCGACGTCGGCATGGGCCTCGGTACCATCGTCGCCGGCCTCGCCGGCGTCATCATGGGCGAGGTGATCTTCGGCGTACGCAGCGTCAGTTGGGTGCTGTTCAGCGTGATCGGCGGGTCCATCGTGTACAGGTTCCTGATCGCGATAAGCCTGCGCCTGGGGATCGAGCCCACCGACCTCAAACTGCTGACCGCTGTGCTGGTCGTCGCGGCGCTCTCCATCCCCACCGTGCGCAGCAAGGTGGTGCGTCTGTGAGCGCCCCGGCCACTCTCGAGATTCGCGGGCTGCGCAAGGTCTTCTTCCCCGGCACCGCCAACGAGGTCGTGGCTCTGAACGGCATCGACCTCGAGGTGCCGGCGGGCCAGTTCGTCAGCATCATCGGCTCCAACGGCTCGGGCAAGTCGACGCTGCTGAACGCCGTGGCCGGCACGTTTCCCGCCAGCGGCGGCACGATCGTGCTCGGCGGGAGCGACGTGACCAAGCACGCCGAGCACGTGCGCAGCCGTATGATCGGCCGGGTCTTCCAGGATCCCCGCGCCGGCACGGCGCCCTCCATGACCATCGAGGAGAATCTCTCCATCTCCCTGCTGCGCTCCAGCCGCAGCGGTCTGCGGCGCGGCGTCACGAACCGCCGCCGCGAGGTCATGCGGGGGCAGCTCTCGCGGCTCGGCATGGGCCTCGAGGATCGCCTGAGGGCCGGGGTCAACAAGCTCTCCGGCGGGCAGCGCCAGGCGATGTCGCTGCTCATGGCCACCATCGCCGAGCCGAGCCTGCTGCTCCTCGACGAGCACACGGCCGCGCTCGACCCCAAGGTCGCGGCGACGATCATGGAGCTCACGGCGGCGATCGTCATCGAGCGCGGCCTCACCACGCTGATGGTCACCCACAACATGGAGCTGGCTCTGCGCTACGGCGACCGCCTGATCATGATGCACGCCGGCCGCGTCGTCCTCGATCTCGACGAGGAGCACAAGGCCTCCCTCAAGGTGGGCGACCTCATCGACAAGTTCCACGAGGTCGCCGGCGAGGCGTTCGCCGTCGACCGGATGTTGCTGGAGTAGCCTTCGCTTCGAGCGGCGCGGGCTCGTAGTTTCTCAGGATGTCGAGGGCGCGTTCGCACCCCACCTCGACCACGCTTCGTCGGTCAATCGTCGAAGTGCCCCTCGGCGCCCTTGTCGGTGTCCAGCGACTTCGCCTTCTTGACGATCTGCGCGTCGGTCCAGTCGGCCGGGTCCTCGAGCCGTCCGACCTTGGCCCCAAGGTCGTAGGATCCGGCGGCGAGGATGGCCTCGACGGCGAGGGGCGAGGTATCCCCCGTGCCCAGGACCTCGGTCATCATCCTGTAGGCGAAGTCCTCGACCCGCCGCGCCATGCGCTCGCGGATCTCGGCGGGCTGGGCGAGGAACCTGCTCTCGAACGGGAGGTTGAGGTTCTTGTAGTCGCCCTTCTTCCAGCCCTTGTCGTCGGCGTAGGCGACCACCTCGGCCCACATCTCCTCGGTCACGCCCTCGCCCTCGACCTTGATGAAGCTGCCGTCGGCGTCGAGCTGCGCATTGCCGTAGTCGTTGACCTCGAGCCCCCAGGAGATCATCTGGAGGGCGGTGGCCACGTTGGCCTTGGTGGTGTGGGTCTTGGCCGCGATCTCGCGGAGTCGCTCGGAGCTGTTGCCCGACGTCCCGTGCTGGGCACCACTGACGTTGTAGGGCGTGAGAGCCGCGTGGACCTCGGCGGTGAGCTCGACCTGGATGCCGGCGCTGGACGCCTCGATCCCGTGCGTGGTGCCGTTGTTCAGCGCGATCCAGTCGGCGAAGATGCCGTGCGCGTTGAGCCCCTGGATGAGGAACAGCGCCTCGTCCGGCGTGGAAAGGCCGGTGGAGCCCTTGATCTCCCCGATCTCGGTCTCAAGGCCGGCCCATGTCGGGATGTGCGGACTGACGGCAAGGTTCGCGAGCAGGTTCTGGTCGTTGGGCTGGTGGGACGCGTCGATGGCGATGGACGTGATGCCCGCCTCGAACATCGTGGGGATCTCGACCAGGGCCTGCGCGAGGTCCTTGTCGTTCTTCATGCCGTAGTGGTCGGCGTGGATCGCGACGGGGACGGTGATGCCCATCTCGTTGCACAGGGCATCGACGATGCGTGCCATGTTCCAGTAGTTGACTGCGCAGTAGGCCTTCTGCCCGCCCTCGGACTTGGCGATCTCGATGATGAGGGCGGCGTTGGCCCGCTGCGCCGCCCGCAGCGCCCCCCGGATGACGAAGGAGTTGCGCCCGTTCGCCGCCATGGCGATGGCCTTGCCCTTGGCCCGCATCGCCCGGTCGATGACCTTGCCGCTCACGATCAGTGCCCTGGAGTTCGGGAACAGGGTCTGGATGTTGGGAGGACGGCCCACCTGGAGGGCTCTCTCGAAATCCTCTGCGTACGCCATGGAAGGTCTCCTTCAGGGGGTTGTGGATGCGCCGCCCTGGATTCTCGCCCGAATCCGCCCCGGCAGCAAGCAGGACCCGGCCCCATGGCGTCCGCCGCTGCGCCGGGGCGCGGCGAAGCGGCTCGCTGTAAAGTGGACCTATGGGCACAGAGACCGCGGCCGCCACGCTGGCGGCGACGTTCGTGGGCCACTCCACCGTCCTCATCGAGGTGGACGGTGCGCGTATCCTCACCGACCCGCTGTTGCGGCTGCGCATCGGCGTGCTCCTGCGGCACAGCCCGCTGCCGCCGGCGAGCGTCTACCGCGACCTCGACGCAGTCGTCATCTCGCACGCGCACCTCGACCATCTCGACGTGCCGTCCCTGCGTCTCATAGACAAGGACACGCCGGTTCTGGCCCCGCGCGCGACGAAGCGACTGATCAAGCGTCTGGGTTTTGCCCACGTGACCGAGATGGAGGCGGGGGAGAGCCGCACGGTGGGCCGCGTGCGGCTGACCGCCACTCCCGCCGTGCATGGCGTCACGCGCCATCCGATGGCAGCGCCGGGCAACACGCTGGGGTACCTGGTGCAGGGCCGGCTCATGGCGTATTTCGCCGGGGACACCGGCCTGTTCGACGAGATGGCGGGGCTGGCCGACCACCTCGACCTCGCTCTGCTTCCCGTCGGGGGGTGGGGACCGCGCCTGCCGGAGGACCATCTCAACCCGCTGACAGCGGCGAAGGCGCTGCGCCTGCTGCGGCCCGCCGTCGCCGTGCCCATCCACTGGGGCACGCTCTATCCGCCGTGGCTGCCGCCGGCGTTCAACGCCAAGTTCGGCCGCTGGCCGATGTCGTTTGAGCGGTACGCCGCTCACTTGACGCCCGAGGTCGACGTGCGTGTCCTCGAGCCCGGCGAGACCACGTGCATCGCTGCTGCCGTGCGCGGTGAGTGGGCCGCCGTTCAAGAGAGTATGCTTGAAGAGTAGGGTCGACGCGGCTTCTCACTACGGCACGCTGGCTTACGGCACACGAGAGGAGGGCCGCCATGGACTGGCGTTGGATCAACGACCCGACGGACGAAGCGGACGCGGACCATGCCAGGTGCATCGCGGCTCCCGGCGAGCGCATCCTGGAGTTCGGTAGCCACTCGTTCGTACTCACCACGCACGCTTGCGCACCCGGCACCGAGCTTGAAGACGGCCGCACGCCGATCGCCTGCTGGGTGCTCCATCTCGACTGCACCGAGCTCGGCTGCGCCTTCTCGAGCGGCACCACTTCCCTGTCGTGGCGCAGCGTGCCGTTCATCTCGCCCTCGGTCTTCAGCGCGACGGCGCGCGAGGCCGGGCGCCGGCTGCTGGAGACCGCCGAGAAAGACTTGGCCGAGGCCGGGCTCTGCTGATCTCGCGGCTCAGGGGTCGACAGTGCGCGTGGTTGCACCAATCCCCAAGACCCGCCACACTGTCAGGCGGAGATTTGCCTTGAAAGCGATCGTGGGAGGTCCCAAGACAGGAAGATCACGGCCAGAGGAAGCGAGATGCTGCCCTCCCAGATCGGGAGAGGCGGCAGGAGGAGATAGAGAATGAGGAAATACTACCCCGTCGCCGCCTTGCTGATCTTGCTAGCGGCCATCGCGCTCAGTGCGTCAGTGGTGACCGCGAACGCGAGTGCCCAGCCGACGTTCGCCTTATGTGCAGGCTGCCACACTCAGGCCGCTACGCACGCCGTCGCGGCCCACGTACCCCTCATCACGGGCAATCAGTGTGCCAACTGCCACACGAACGGTACAGAGAACCCGCCGACGCCGGCCGCGTGCGCGGTTTGCCACGGCGCAGCCGCCATCTTGGTGAAGCACTTGGCTGCGGGCTGCACCGTTCCGGGATGCCATGCCGCTCCCGAGCCCATCACTACCGCGGTCTCGCTCACGGTCGCTCCGACCTCTATCAAGCTCAAGAAGACCGTCAAGGCCAGCGGCACCGTCACGCCGGCCGCCGATCTCGCCGGCATCAAGGTCCTTCTCAAGGCCGAGATCAAGATCGGCAAGGCCTGGAAGGCCGCGAAGGGCGGCTCGGCGACCGTGAGTGCCGTCGGCATGTACGTCTGGACCTACAAGCCCGCCAAGAAGGGTACGTACCGCATGACGGCTTCCATCAAGGCGACCGATGAATACAAGGGCTCGAAGTCCCCGACCAGGGCATTCAAGGTCAAGTGACGAACTGACCACTACGACCTCAGGCTGAGCGCGGACGTTGCGTCCGCGAGCAGTCGCGGGGCGGGCGGCGGGCCGAACGACCCGCCGCCCGCCCTCTCTTTGGCGCCTCGCCGACGGCAGTAGGGGCCTCCGCCGACACCCCGGGCTTGCACCGCGGCCGATATCCCGGCATGCTCTCCCCTACGAGTCGCAGGTCGCGCCCATACGGGGGAGCGGCCGAGAAAGGAAAAGAGCATGCCGAGCACCAAAGCCAGGCCGAGGACCGACAAGAAGAGGGGCCGCCCGTTCGATCCCACTCGCCGTCGTTTCTGCCACTTCTGCAAAGAGAAGATCGACGAGGTCGATTACAAGGACTTCACCGCGCTGCGCCGCTTCATCAGCGATAGAGGCAAGATCAAGTCGCCGCGCGTCACCGGCACCTGCCGGCGTCATCAGCGCCAGCTCGCCACCTCCATCAAGCGCGCCCGTGAGATGGCCCTCATCCCGTATGTCTCCGAGGCCAAGGGCATCGAGAAGGGCGGCCGGCGCCCGCGCTGATCCATCGCGTCTCGCGGAGGGGTACTTCGCCCGCGGTCTACCGATAGGACTCCACGATGACGTCGTCGAGGCCCTGGTGGCAAGCCGGACGCGCCTGGCACAAGGCCGTGCTGCTCCTGCTGGTCGTGGCCGCAGCCGCGGTCGTGTTCGTCATCGTCCAGCACGGGCACAGTGCGCCCTCAGGCGCCGAACGGCCCGCGGCTGAGGCCCTGCCGGGAGAGCCGGACCTCAGCCGCGGGCTCGTCGTCTTCGACGGCTGTTCGCTGGTCGCCGACGCCGGCGTCGCACCCGAGGACGGCATGCCGGCCCAGGTCATGGCGCTGCTCCCGGGCGGTCTCGACATGCACAACCTGGGGGTCGGCGGCCAGAGCACGCAGATGATGGCCGCCGACGCCGCCACCGAGGTCGACCCCCTGTACGACACCGCCAGGCCGGCCAACGTCCTCGTCTGCTGGGAAGGCACCAACGACCTCATCTACGGGGGTGGGCCGCCGTACGACGCCCAGCCGGCCTACCGCCATCTCGCCACCTACTGCCGGGCGCGGCAGCAGGCCGGCTTTCGCGTGGTGATCTGCACGGTCCTGCCGCGCGGCGGGTCGGCGGCGTTCTACGAAGCCCGCAACGCCCTCAACGCCGAGCTTCGGGCAAACTGGCGGTCGTTCGCCGACGCGCTCGCCGACGTCGGCGCCGACAAGACCATCGGCGCCGACGGCGCCGAGACCGACGTGGAGTACTACCGCGACACCGTACACCTCACTGCCGCCGGCTACGCGATCGTCGCCGGCGTGGTGGCGGGCGCCGTCGAATCCCTGCTCTGAGCGGCCCCGGCCGAGGGCGCAGACACGCGCGGGGGCGGCGGGACCGTGAGCCCCTCCGCCCCCGAGCGCCAAGCCTGCGCGTATCTCCTACTTGTCGTCCTTCTCCGCTTCCTTCTCTGCCTTCTTGAGCTCCTTGTCGAGCTCTTTCACGTCGGCCTTGATCTCTTTCTCGACCACCTTGTTGGCCCGGGTGACGGCCTTCTCGAGGGCCTTGTCGAGCTTCGACCTGCCGACGACCAGGAGCGCCGCGGAGCTGTCGTCCATCAGCTCACCGAGCTCCATGACGTCTTTGCGCGACATGCCGTTCCAGAAATGGCCGATGGCGCCGCCGGCGAGGCCGCCGACAGCGATGTCGAGCAGGAGCGCGGGCGGGAAGAGGATACCGACGACCGCGCCCACGGCCGCGCCGGTCCAGGCGCCGTGCTGCGTGGGCTTCTCGTGCTTATGTACCTTGACCTTGCCGTCCGCGTCCTTGGTGATGATCGCGGCGTCGTAGGTGCCGACGATGCCGGTGGAGTGCAGATCCTTGACGGCGTCGTAGTCCAGCTTCGCTTCGGCCTCGGTTTCGTAGGTGGCCAGGTAGATGAAGACGGATTCGTCTGCCATGCGGCTCTCCTGTGTCTGGCGGGTCGGTCATGTGAAGCCGGCCCTGGTGGGCGGGGTCCGGTAGACGTATGCCCCCGCGCCGCCGGGCAGCAAACTCCGGCGGCCGGTGTGATGCTGCCGCGCGGGCGTGCGACGGTGACCGCGAGCCGCCCTGGGCCAGACATGCGGAGCCGATCAGCCGCCACGCAGGCTGTCGCCGTCGGCGGCTCTGCGTAGCAGTCTGCCGGCACGCTCCTTTCACGAGCACGGGGCAGAGGCTACACTGGGATGCGGCCCGGGCCTGTGACCGGGGTCGCTGAGACGCAGAGGCGTTTCCGGTACCGGCAGCGCCGGAGGGACACTGAGCAATGGGCCTGTTTGACGGCAAGACCGCACTGATCGTCGGCGTGGCGAACAAGAGCTCCATCGCCTGGGGCATCGCCGAGGCGCTCCATGACGAAGGTGCGCGGCTCGGTTTCTCGTATGCTCACGGCGGTCTGGAGCGCCGCGTCCGGCCGCTGGCCGAGAGCGTCGGCGCGGAGCTCATCGAGGAATGCGACGCGACCGACGACGCGGCCATCGAGCGCCTCTTCGAGAAGGCGGGGCAGGCGTTTGGCTCGCTGGACGTGCTCGTCCACGCCATCGCTTTCGCCGACCGGCAGGACCTCGTAGGACGCTTCGTGGATACCAGCCGCGAGGGCTTCACGAACGCGCTCGACGTCAGCGCCTACTCGCTGGTCGCGCTGGCCCGCCGCGCCGCGCCGCTCATGCCCGCCGGCGGCGCGATCCTCACCCTGACCGCATACGGCAGCGTCGCGGTGCTGCCCCACTACAACGTGATGGGCGTGGCCAAGGCCGCGCTCGAGGCGTGCGTGCGCTATCTGGCCGACGACCTCGGCCCGGACGGCATCCGTGTCAACGCGCTGTCGCCGGGGGCCGTCAAGACCCTGGCCGCGACCGGCGTACCGGGCTTCCGCGAGGCCTACCGATACAACGAGAAGGTCACCCCTTTGCGGACGGCGGTCACGCAGGCCGACGTGGGCCGGGCCGCGCTCTGGCTGTGCTCGGATTGGGCGCGGGCCGTGACCGGCGAGATCGTCTACGTGGACGCCGGCTACCACATCCTCGGTGCGACGCTGCCGGCGGACGAAACGGACGGCTAGTCTGCCTCCGCCGGCTGCTGTCCGCCGGCAGCCAGCTGCCGCCTGATCTGGCGCTTGAGCACCTTGCCGACGGCGTTGCGCGGCAGGCTGTCGAACGTGGCCAGCTTTCTCGGCAGCTTGTAGGCTGCGATGTCCTTCGCCTTCAGAAAGGCCACCAGGTCGCCGAGCGCGACCTTCTCGCCCTCCTTGGGCACCACGGCGGCCGTGACGACCTCTTCGCCGAGCCTGCGGCGGCCATCGGGCACGCCGACGATAGCCACCTCGGCGATCCGCGGATGATCGGCCAGCAGGTATTCGATCTCCTCCGGGGCGATGTTCATGCCGCCGCGGATGATGAGATCCTTCAGGCGGCCCACGAAACGATAGCGGTCCCCGCCCTCGCCGGCGATGGCGAACAGGTCGCCGGTCAGGAAGAAGCCTTCGTCGTCGAATGACGCCTCGCTCAGGCTGGGCCGCTTCCAGTAGCCCGAGAACACCGTCGCGCCGCGGATGGCGAGCTCTCCCGGCACGTCCGGCTCGGTGATCACCCGTCGCGTCCCCGGGTCGATCAGCCTGGTCTCGATCATGTCGGCCACGCGGTTCGACCAGCTGAAGCCGGGCACGCCCAGGCGGGGGAAGGAGAGCGCCCGCTCCGCCGGGTCGGGGATGTCGACCGCAGCGCTGACCAGCGCCATGCCCTCGTTGGAGCCGAAGAAGTTCAGGATGGAGATGTCGTGCTCCTCCTGCCACCGCGTCACCATCCACGGCGAGAGAGGCGCCGATCCCGAGCCGATGCTCCTGATGTGGCTCAAGTCGGCGTTCTCCAGGAGGCCCGGCCTCAGCAGGAGGAGATTCAGCAAGACAGGCGGCGCGACGGTGTAGGCGATTTCCTCGTCGCCCATCTGTGCCAGAAAGACCGGCAGGTCCAGAGGTTGATGCATCGCCAGCTTGCCGCGCCGCAGCAGCCAGGGCACGAGCATCCCGCCGATGCCCGACATGTTGACCAGAGGGAACGGGTTCAGCAACGCGTCGCCGTCTTTCAGACCGGCCGCGTCGACGGTCGCGTAGGCGATGGCGATCCACAGAT
>JAPLCM010000034.1 GCA_026392275.1 Actinomycetota bacterium
TACGTGCTGTACATCCGCCGCACCGAGCTGCCCGGCCGCCTCGCGGAGCGCCTGCCGGGCGTCTACAAGGCGTCGTACAACAAGATGTACATGGATCAGGTCTACGAGAAGGTGCCGATCCGCAGCACCATCGCCTTCGCGGGCTGGCTGTGGACCTTCTTCGACGTCAAGGTCATCGACGGCGCCGTCAACGGGCTGGCGCGCCTCTGGGAGCTGTTCGGCGAGCGTCTGCGGCCGCTGCAGACCGGGCGCGTGCAGAACTACGCCTTCTCCATCCTCGCGGGCATGCTGGTGCTGGTCGTCGTCCTCGCCTGGGTCTGGGGGTCGTGACATGACCTGGACCGACCAGATCGGCTTCCCGATCCTCAGCCTCATCACCTTCCTGCCCCTGGCCGGCGTGGTGCTCATGCTGCTCGTCGGCCGCGGGCGCCCGGCCGTCTACAAGATCATCTCGCTGGTGGTCACGCTGGCCGCCTTCGCGCTTTCCATCGTCATGCTCATCGCCCTCGACACCAAGGTGCCGGGCATGCAGTTCGTCGAGGACTTCACCTGGATCAAGGCGCTCAACATCCACTACGGCATGGGGGTCGACGGCATCGCCGCCCTGCTGCTGTTTCTCACCACGCTGCTCGGCGTCATCGTCATCATCGGCGGCTGGAACTACGTCAAGGACCGCGAGATGGGCTTCTTCGTTTCGCTGCTGCTGCTGCAGGCGGGCATGAGCGGCGTGTTTTGCGCCACCGACCTCTTCCTTTTCTACGTGTTCTGGGAGGCCATGCTGGTGCCGATGTACTTCATCATCGGCATCTGGGGCGGGCCGCGGCGCATCTACGCGGCCATCAAGTTCTTCCTCTTCACGCTGGTCGGCAGCCTGCTCATGCTCATCGCCATCATCGTCGTGGTGTACTACGCCAAGGACCACACGGGGGCGGGGCTGACGTTCAACATCCAGGAGCTCAGCCGGTTGGTCTACACGTTGGACCTGCAGTTCTGGGCCTTCCTCGCCTTCTTCGTGGCCTTTGCCATCAAGGTGCCCATGTTCCCGCTGCACACCTGGCTCCCCGACGCGCACGTCGAGGCGCCCACGGCGGGCTCCGTGATCCTCGCCGGCGTACTCCTGAAGATGGGCGGGTACGGCATGCTGCGTTTCTGCCTGCCCTTCTTCCCGGACGCCGCCGTGACGTTCATCCCGTACATCGTCGTGCTCTCGGTGATCGCCATCGTCTACGGGGCGCTCGTCTCGCTGGTCCAGAAGGACCTCAAGAAGCTCGTCGCCTACTCGAGCGTGAGCCACATGGGTTTCGTCACGGCCGGCATCTTCGCGGCGATCGCGGTAGCCAATAACGCCGCCGGCATGGAGGGCGCCATCCTCGTCATGTTCAGCCACGGCCTGCTCACCGGCGCCCTGTTCCTCATGGTGGGGTACCTGTACGAACGCACGCACACGCGCCAGATCGCCGACATGGCAATGCTGGCGCGGCCGCTGCCCATCATGGCCGGGTTCTTCCTCTTCTTCGCCTTCGGCTCGGCCGGGCTGCCCGGGCTGAGCGGCTTCGTCGGCGAGTTTCTCAGCCTGCTCGGCCTCTTCGTGTACTCGCACTGGCTGGCGGCGATCGCCGCGACCGGCGTCAT
>JAPLCM010000172.1 GCA_026392275.1 Actinomycetota bacterium
TGTACACGAGGTCCTCGACGGACCGCGCCCCGTAGACGATGGTCACGTCGCCGAACTCCTCGCGGCGGTCGAGCACGTTCCAGATCACGCAGCGCACCGGCGCCAGGCCGATGCCGCCGGCGATGAAGACCACGTCCTTGCTCTTCCAGTCGTCGACCGGGAACCAGTTCCCGTAGGGACCGCGGAAGCCCACGGTGTCGCCGACGTTCACTTCGCGCAATGCGCTGGTCACCTTGCCCACGGCCTTGAAGCTGCACTCGATGAAGCCCTTGCGGGTGGGCGCGCTGGCGATGCAGAACGTGCTCTCGCCGGCGCCGAACACGCTGTACTCGCCGAACTGCCCGGCGTGGAAGTGGAAGGAGTCGCGCAGCGCTTCGTCCTTGAACTCGAGGCGCAGGGTGCGCGTGTCCTGCGTCTCCTCGACGAGCTCCGTCACGAGGGTCAACTCAGGCTGGTAGATGTTCATTTGGCCGCCACTTCGGGGCGCCGCGCGGCGATGTCGATGGCCTGGAGGATCTCGACGAGGTCCTGGCCGGCGTGGCAGACGCGCGTGCAGCGGCCGCAGCCAGTGCACAGCACCTCGCCGAACTTGAGCGGGTAGATCGAGAACTTGTGGTTGATGCGCTGGCGGTAGCGAGGGTTCTGGCTGTCGCGCGGGTTGTGGCCGCTTGCGTGCAGCGTGAAGGTGGGCGCCTGGCAGGTGTCCCAGCAGCGGCGCCGGGTGCCCTTGCCGATGCCTTCTTCCTCGTCGACGATGTCGAAGCAGTGGCAGGTGGGGCACACGCTCGAACAGGCGCCGCAGCCGTTGCAGCGCACGCCGAGCGCGGCGAGCAGCGGGTCCTCGAAGTGTGTGTCGATCCAGTCGCGCACGGACTCGGCGTCGATCTCGAGGTTGGCGGCGACGCGGGCGCGTGCGGCGGCGCGCTCCTCCGCAGCCTGCCGGACGCGGTGCTCCGCGTCGTTGGCGCCCGTCTCCACCTTGAAACGCGAAGCGTGGGTGTCGACCAGGGCGCGTCCCTTGTCGGTGGTCGCCTCCATCAGGTAGCCGCCCTCGACCGGGGTGAGCAGAGCGTCCGCTCCCTTGCTGTCGTCGGGCGCGGTGCCGACCGCGGTGCAGAAGCAGCTCTCGTCGACGACGGGGCAGGCGAGGTTGACGATCGTCGTCGCCTCGCGGCGGCCGTTCCACAGCTCGTCCTGGTAGTCCCAGTTCATGACCTTGTCGACGATGGCCAGAGCAGCGCTGTCGCAGGGCTTCGCCGCCAGCACGACGCGGGGCGCGAACTCGGTGGGCACCGCCTCGATCTCGACCTCGATGCCGTGCTGCCGCCAGCCGCAGAGCGCCTCGTGCTCGGGCAGGAGGTACTGTTTGAGCGACAGTACCGGCAGGCCGCGGCTGAGATCGAGCTCCGCGGCGTCGGCAAGGGCGCGGTACTCGATGTCGACGGGCTTGATGCCGGGGCGCAGGCAGGCCGACGAGGCGATCGCCGACGGCGAGGCGCAGACGTCCACCGCCACAGGCGCGATCACCTCGGTGCCCGCCTCCAGAAGCTCGCCGGTGAGGGCGCGTAGGTCGTCGTCTTTGATGAAGTACGTCGTTCCTGTCGCTGCCGCGTTCGTCACTTGATGAACTCCTGCTTGTCGTCGAGCCGATAGTCGCCGATGGGCGCCGGGTCTTCGGGGTCGTCGCTCACGGTGTAGTCGTAGCGCTCGGCGACGATCTGCTGCAGCTTGCGGTTCACCAGGCTGAGCGGGATGCCGACCGGGCAGAAGCGCTCGCACTCGCCGCAGTCGACGCAGCGGCCGGCGAGATGGATGGCGCGGGTGATGTTCCAGCTGAGATTGCCGCGCGGGTGAGCTGACGCCTCGATCCACCGCGGCCGGCTCTTTTCGACCACGCACCTCTCGCAGACGCACAGGGGGCACACCTGGCGGCAGGCGTAGCAGCGCACGCATTTGGAGAACTGTTCGGTCCAGAAGGCCCAGCGCTCCTCGAGCGGCTGAGCATCGAGCGCGGCGACGCGCTCGCCAATGGTCGTGACGGGCCGCGGCGGCTCGGGCTGCGACTCGCCGAGGAGGTGGTCGACGAGCTTGGGCTCGCGGTTGTCGCAGCCGTAGCACCGCGGGGCGACGTTCTCGGCGCTGAGGGCGACGGCTTCGGGCAGTTCGTTCTCCTCCAGCACGCCGCCGCAGCGCACGCCGATGAGCACGACGTCGTCGCGGGTGAGCTGCGATTCGCGCAGCAGGCCCGCGACCGCCTTGGCGTCGCAGCCCTTGACGACAAGTCCGATCTTGCCCAGCTCGGCGACGTTGTCGCGGCGCGGGTCTAGATAGGTGACGAGGTTGTGCACGCAGCGCGTGTCGAAGATGAGCTTGTCGGCGTCGGCCGGGTCGGTGATGAAGACCGGCCGCGCGCCGCGGCGCGCGTCTTCCCAACCGATGATCACGCGGACCGTGCCGTCGGTGAGGAGCGTGCGGGCGAGCTCGCGCAGCTCGTTCATGAGCCCTCGGCCCCCGCGACGACCTGCGCCGACTCCGGCGCCAGCTCGCGGTACGCCTCAAATGGCCCCAGCGCACGCACGTTGGTCACGGCTTCGTCGACCACGTCGCGCCACTTGGCGCCCTCGCTCGCCGAGACCCAGCTGAAGGTCATGCGCCGCGGGTCGACGCCTACGAACTCCATGAGGTCGTGGAACACGGCGAAGCGCCGCCGGGCGTGGTAGTTGCCCGAGGTGTAGTGGCAGTCGGCCGGATGGCAGCCACTGACGATGACGCCGTCGGCGCCGCGCTCGAAGGCCTTGATGATGAACAGCGGGTCGATGCGTCCGGTGCAGGGCAGGCGGATGATGCGCACGTTGCTGGCCATGCGCAGGCGGCTGGTGCCCGCGAGGTCGGCGCCGGTGTACGTGCACCAGTTGCACACGAAGGCGGTGATGCGGGGCTCGAAATCGCCCGCAGTCGCGCCGCTGATGTCGATCGCGTCGTTCACGTCACTCCCAGTAGCACAGAGCGTTGATCTCGCTGAAGATCTGCTCGTCGGTGAACGTCTGCAGCTCGACGCTCTTGCTGAGGCAGACCGCCTGGCAGGTGCCGCAGCCCTGGCACACACCGGGATTCACGTAGGCGACGTTGCCGCAGACGTGGCCGTCGACGGTGCAGATCTCGCGCTGTTCGATGGCGCCGTAGGGGCACACGAGCTCGCAGCGCATGCAGCCGATGCAGGTGTCTTCGTCGACAACGGCGACGGCCGGCTCGCGCTCGAGCTCGTCGGCGCTGAACAGGCCGAGCACCTTGGCGCCGGTGGCGCTGGCCATCGCGACGGCGTCGGGGATGTCGCGCGGCGCCTGGCAGGCGCCGGCGATGAAGACCCCGGCCGTGTTCGTCTCGACGGGGCGCAGCTTCGGGTGCGCCTCGTTGATGAAGCCGTGCTCGTCGGTGCTCACGCTGAGCTTCTGGGCGAGCTCGCGGATGCCGTCCTGCGGACGGATGGCCGTGGCCAGAACGACCATGTCGGCGTCGATGACGACTTGCTCGCCGCCCAGCGTGTCGTAGCCCCAGACCTTGACCTTGTCGCCGTCGCGGAAGATGCGGCTGACACGGCCGCGGATGTACTCGGCGCCGTCTTCTTCGATCGCGCGGCGGCTGAACTCGTCGTAGCCCTTGCCGGCGGCGCGGATATCCATGTAGAACGCCACGGCGCGTCCGTCGTGCACCTTGTGCTTGTAGAGCATCGCGTGCTTGGCGTTGTACATGCAGCAGATCTTGCTGCAGTACTCCATGCCCTTCTCAGGGTCGCGGGAGCCGACACAGTGGACGAAGACCACCGTCTTCGGCTCCTTGCCGTCGGACGGCCTGAGGATGGCGCCGGAGGTCGGCCCGCTGGCCGACGCCATGCGCTCGAACTGCAGGCCGTCGATGACGTCGGGTACCTCACCGTAACCGTACTCGCCGTAGCCCTTAAGACCCTCGGGCTGATCGCGCCCGATATCGTAGAGCTTGAAGCCGGTCGCGATCACGATGGCGCCGACCGCCTCGGTGACGAACGTGTCCTCGGTGTCGTAGTCGATGGCCCCCTTGAGGCACGCCTCTTTGCACTTGCCGCAGGCGTCCTTCTTGAGGCCTTTGCGGCGACCCTTGAACAGCGTGCAGTTCTGGCGGTCGAGCACCGGGATGTTGGGCACCGCCTGCGGGAACGGCACGTAGATCGCCGTGCGCTTGCCGAGGCCGGCCTCGAACTCGCTGGGGATCCTCTTCGCCGGGCAGGCCGCCTGGCAGTCGCCGCAGCCGTTGCAGAGGTCCTCGTTCACCGAGCGGGCCTTCTTGCGGATCGTGACCTCGAAGTTGCCGATGTAGCCATCGACCTTCTCGACCTCGCTCCACGTGTGGAGCTTGATGTTGGGGTGCTGGTAGGCCTCGACCATGCGTGGCGTGAGGATGCACTGCGAGCAGTCGAGGGTGGGGAACGTCTCGCTGAGCTGGCTCATGTGGCCGCCGATCGAGGCTTCCTTCTCGATGAGGACGACCTCGTGGCCGCCGTCGGCGATGTCGAGCGCCGCCTGGATGCCGGCGATGCCGCCGCCGATGACCAGGGCGCGCTTGGTGACGGGGATGTGGATGCTCTCCAGGGGCCGGTTGTGCTTGACCTTCTCGACGATGGTCCGGGTGATGTCGATGGCCTTGTCGGTGGCTTCTCCGCGGTCCTCGTGGATCCAGCTGCAGTGCTCGCGGACGTTGGCCATCTCGCACATGAACTTGTTGAGGCCGGCTTGGTCGCAGGCGCGGCGGAAGGTCTTTTCGTGCATGTGCGGCGAGCAGGCGGCGATGACGACGCCTGTGAGGTTGTTTTCCTCGATGGCTTTCTTGACCAGAGCCTGGCCCGGGTCGGAGCACATGTACTTGTAGTCCTCGGCGACGGCGACGCCGGGATGATCCCTGAGGGCCTCGGCGACCGCTTCGCAGTCGACGGTGCGGGCGATGTTCTCGCCGCAGTGGCAGACGAAGACTCCGACGCGGCTCACTGAGCCTCACCTTCCTTGGGGCCGGCGCCGACGGAAGCGCCGGCGGCGGCGAGCTTCTGCTTTTCGGCGCGGGCGGCGGCCTTGGCGGCGGCCTCCTGCTTCGCCAGCTTCTCGGCGGCGACGCTGTCGGCGGCCCGCTGGACGAGCCGCGCCATGAACGGCGCGGTGTCGACGAAATGGCGGCTCATGCCGAGGTCCACGGGCGCCAGCCCGAGGGCGAGGCCGACCATCTGCGTGACGAACAGGATCGGCATGGGATCCTCGCCGCGCTGGGCCATGGCCTTCTGGCGCAGGTCGAGATTGGAGTGGCACAGAGGGCAGGCCACGATGATGGCCTCGGCGCCGTGGGAGCGGGCGTTCTCGATGATGGCGCGTCCGAGCCGCAGCACCGACGCGGTGCGGCTCACGCTGAAGGCGCCGCCGCAGCACTCGACCTTCATGTCCCAGTCGACATTGTCGGCGCCGCAGGCGGTGATGACCTCGTCCATCGAGGTGGGCTGCTCGGGGTCGTCGTAGCCGCAGACCTCGAACGGGCGCACGAGCAGGCAGCCGTAGTAGGCGGCCAGCTTGACGCCTCCGAGTGGGTTGGGCGCCGTGGTGACGGCGACCTTCTCCTCGATGGTCGCCGCTGCGCCGCGGAGCAGTTCGACGGCATTGTGCACGGTGACGCTGTTGGCGAACGTGCGGCCGATGATGTCGGGAATCCGCTCGGCGAGGCCGTCTTCGGTGGTGATCGCCAGGCGGGCGGCCGAAAGGCGGTTGTAGCAGGCGGCGCAGGGCGCGAGCACGGTGTCGAAGCCCTGAGCCTCCGCCAGCGCAAGGTTGCGCGCCGGAAGCGCCACGCCGAGCAAGTGATCGGTGGTGTGCCCGCTGCTCGCGCCGCAGCAGTTCCAGTCGGCGATCTCGGTGAGGCCGACGCCCAGCTCGGCGGCCACGGCGCGCAGGCTCTCGTCAAACTCGCGGGAGGTGCCGTGCAGGGAGCAGCCGGGATAGTACGCGACGTCGGTCATCATGGGCGGCGAGGGCGCGGCGATCTCGCTCACGGGGTCACGCCGCACTTCTCGAAGATGCGTTTGATCTCGGCGAGGCCCTCGATGCGGTCGGCGCGCAAGCTGAGCTTGCCGCGGTTGAGCATGCCCGGGACGTTGGTGACATCGCTCATGAGGTCGCCGCTGCGCAGCTTGTACTCCATCACCATGCCCATCTCGTGAAGACGGCCGTTGCTGCGGATCTGCTGGAGGAACGCGCGGTGGAAGGCGGCCACGTTGCGCGGCATGTCGGCGGCACCGGCAGCGATGCTCATCTCGCGGACGGCGTCGATGACGCGCGCCGGGTCGCAGGCGTTGGGGCAGCGGGCCGAGCAGGTCTCGCAGGTGAGGCAGAGCCAGATGGATTCGTCGGCCAGAGCGGCCTTGCGGCGATCCTGCATCACCAGGCGCATGACGTTGTGCGGGCGCAGGTCGGACTCGGGCGCCATCGGGCAGCCCGCGGAGCATTTACCGCACTGGTAGCAGGTGGCGGCGTTGATGCCGGTGGCCTCGAGGAGGTCGGCGGCGAGGGTGCGAGACAGAGCGCTCATGAAGGTCGGCTTCCTGCCTTTCTGCTGCGAGCGGGCGGCGCTGCGGGCGCCCGCCGGTACCCTGGGTAGGTAGCAGTGCGAACCTGCTCCTGAACGTATTGTAGAGCCGCCGGGGAATCTGGGCAAGCTTGTCCTCTGATTCACAAATGCCCGGGCCTCGGTGACCATTGCCTCGACGAGGGTGTTCGCGGGGCTCTGGTCGGAGAGCGGCCGTGATGGTCGCTCCCTGGGGCACAACGAGGCGCCCCTCAGGGCGTCAGGGTGACGGGCTCGGAGATGGCGACGGCGAGGTCACGGCGCCCGGCGCCCATGCCGGCATTATCGCCCAGCTGGCGAGTCGCGTGGAGTCGCCGCCGCTGGGGCTCAGGAGATACAGGTTTCCGCTGCGGTACTTGCCGATCTCCCATTCCGCCCAGGCGATGGTGCTCCCGTCGGGTGACCATGCGAGATCCTGGACCACGGTCTTGGTGTAGTTGGTGATGGCCTTCGGTGCGCCGCCGAGGCTCGTATCGAAGAGGTAGAAGAACACGGCGCCGTTGCCGTTGCTCTTGATGGACTGCCCGGTGAACACGACCTTGGTGCCGCTGGGGTCCCACGCGTAGCCCGCCGGGAACAGGAGCTTCTTGGCCGGCATCAGCGTGGTGCCGTTGATGTCCAGGACCGTGTACGAGGTGCCCACGTCGCTCCCGGCCTGGCGGAAGATCACGGCGGTGCCGGTCGGCGAGATCAGCGGGTCGTCGAAAGATCGCGCGTTCACGTCGAAGAACGCCTTCGCCGAGCCAAGCTGTGTGACGCTGCCGGAGGCCCGGTCGAGGACGTTGAGGCGTTCGGTCGCCGACCAGAAGCCGTACTGGTCCGACTTCTGGTCGGTGTACGTGACGTAGACGACCTTGCCGCCGTCGGCAGACGCGCTGACGGAGACGCCACGCAGCGCGACGCCGGCGTCGTCCTTAACCGGCTCGGCGCTCCCGCTGACGGGGTCGTAGACGAGCAGCTCGGCGTCCTCGCCCTGGAAGTTCGGGGTCACGGTGAAGCCGGCGACCAGCAGCGATTGCGGGCCCAGCCAGGCGATCGAATCGATGGCGACCACCGCGGGGCTGGCGATGCGGACGCGCTGCACAGTGCCCTGCGCCACGTCGACCACCGACAGCTCGGGGCGCTTCCAGTCGCCGGCGATGCAGGCGAGGCGCTTGCCGTCCGGCGAGTAGGCGATCTGGATGATCTGCGGCCCGAGCGTGGTCGCCAGCTCCTTGACGGCGCCGTCGGCGGCCACGGTGCCGAGCACGTCGCCCTGGCGGCCGACGGCCGCGGCGAGGAACCCGCCCGCGACGGGTGACGGCGTGGCGCCGCCGGACGACGCGACGGGCGTGGGCGTCTTGCCGCCCGTGCCGTTGTCGGAGCCGTCGCGCACGATGAAGAAATAGATCGCCGCCGCCGCGGCCGCCGCGACGACCAGGACGATGATGATGACGAGCAGCGCCGGGCCGGGCCTCCTGCGGGGCGGCCCGCCGGCACGGCCGGCGCCCGTCTGCGGCGTTGGGGGCACCGAGCCGGCCGGGCCGGCCGGGCCGGCCTGCAGAGGTGGCGCCGCGGCCGGCGCCGGCTCCACGCGGGTGGCGGCCGCGGCGGCGGGCGCCGCGCTCGCTGCGGCGGTGGCAGGAGGCATGTCGACGATGGCACCGCAGGACTTGCAGAAAACGGCGTCGGCTGGCAGGTCGGCGCCGCAAGAGGGGCAGGTGGTGGCGAGCTCGCCACCGCAGCCGGAGCAGAACCGCGCCTGGTCCTCGTTGTCGCGGCCGCAAGACGGGCAGTTAGTGACCATTGTCCCCCTCCGGGTGCGTTGCATCGCTGTCTCTCGGCACCATGGTACCCGCTTCGCGCCGCTCGGCACAGGGCGGATGCGGCGGTGTGGGGTGTCACGGGACGCCGCCGACCGGCGCGCCGCGCCCCGCTACGCGGCGAGCGCCCGGCGCACCTTGCCGCGGCCGAGCAGCATGAGACCGGCGGCGGCCACGGCCGCCGCCGCTCCGAACGCGAAGGTCGCCCACGGCCCCACGGTGCTCCAGAGCAGCCCGCCTGCCGTGCTGGCGGCGAAGCTCGCGAGGCCAGTGGCGGTGTAGTACAGGCCGAGCGCCGAGGCGCGCGCGCCAGTAGGGATGGCGCGCCCGATCAGCGCTTTGCTCGTACCCTCGGTGGCGGCGATGTAGAGGCCGTAGGCGGCGAAGAGGCACGCCATGGCCCAGCCCGATCCGGCCGCCGCGAATCCCAGGTACACGGCCGCGAACAAGGCGTAGCCGGTGAGCACCAGCGGGTACTGACCGACGCGGTCGCTGAGGCCGCCGAGCGGTAGCGAGGCTGCTGAGTACACGACGTTGTACAGCACGTACAGGAGGATGACCGCCGACGTGCCCATGCCTATGTCCTTGGCCTTGAGCAGGATGAACATGTCACTCGAGTTGCCGATCGCGAACAGCAGAGCGCCGGCCAGCAGCCAGCGGAAGGCCGGCGACGCCGGCAGCGAGAGGCGGAAGGCGGATGGCCGGGGCTGCTCACGGTGCTCGCGCACGAAGAGTACGATCGCGAGCACGCTCAGCAGCCCCGGCACCACGGCGATGGCAAAGATCCAGCGCAGCGAGACGTGCGCCTGCACCAGCGCCAGGGCGACCAGCGGCCCGAGCACCGCTCCGAGCGTGTCCATACTGCGGTGCAGGCCGAAGGCGAGGCCCTGCTGCTCGGGTCGCGTGTTCGCCGCGATGAGGTCGTCGCGCGGCGCCGTGCGCATGCCCTTGCCGAGGCGGTCGGTGAAGCGGCCGGCCAGGGCCAGCGGCCAGCCGGCCGCCAGAGCGATCACAAGCTTGCCGAGGGCGCCGAGGGTGTAGCCGGCGAGCACGAATGGCCGCCGCCGGCCGGTGTAGTCGGCGGCCTGACCGAAGGGGTACTTGGTGATGCTGGCGGTGGCCTCGGCGATGCCCTCAATGAGGCCGAGCACCGCCACCGGGAGGCCGAGCACCGAGGTCACGAAGATCGGGAACAGCGGGTACGCGATCTCCGAGCTCAGATCGGCGAAGAAGCTGACGAGGCCGAGGCTGCGCACGTTGGGATCGAGGCTGCGCAGGCTCGCGATGGGGTGCAGGGGGCGGAAGCGCTCCATCGTCCGATGCTATCAGTCGAGCGGCTCCAGGACTGTGAGGCCTTCGGCGCGGGCGGCCCGGTTCAGCGAGAGATCGAAAGAGGCGAAGGCCAGGGTCTCCACGCCGGCGTTATCGCGCGCGGTCAGGGCCGCCGCAAGCTGGACCGCGTCGAACCCGCGGAGGCCGTGCTCGAAGGCGAGATCGGCGGCGTGCACCTCGTCAAGCTCGAGTACGATGGCCGCGCGCCAGAAGGCGGCGATCTCGCTGACAAGTCGCCGGGCTGAGGAAAGCGTGAGGCCCCCGGTTCGATGCCGTCGGCCGATGGCAGAGCTCGCCTCCGGTAGCGTCACCCGCGACAACGCGATGGCGTCGGCGGCGCGCGCCCAGTTGCGCGTCTCCTCGGTGTGCGTCTCGTCGACGAACAGCTTCAGCAAGCTACTGGTGTCGAAGTACACGATCAATCGTGCTCTCGCATATCGAGCACGGTCTGGGAGATCGGCCCGCCCTTGATCTTGATCGGTGGCCCACTGGGGATCCTCGGCTTGCCGCCCGACCACTTGACCATGCCGCTCTCCATGAGGCGCCGCAGGCCGTCGTGCTGGGCATCGGGCGCCTGGATGATGGCGACATCCTTGCCGCGGTGCGTGACGACGACCTTCTCGCCCTCACTGGCCAGGTGGATGTACTTGCTGAGGTGCGCCTTGAGTTCTCTGATGCCGACCGTGGTCATTGTGACCTCATTTTCTCTCATGACGTGACCTCATGATTCTACTCGCTCTTTGTCCGACTCGCAAGATGACAATGGAGACGTGGTCTGCGCGGGCGACGGAAGAGGCTCAGCCGGCGCCCGCGTCGGCCGATACCGGGACCATGGACACGTTGTCCCGACGGCCGCTGCTCGCCCTTCTTGCCGGCGCTTTGCCGGCGCTGCTGCTCGCGGCGCTGATGCTGGTGCCGGCGTCCGCCGCCGGCTCCGGCGCCAACGCGCCCATCCCCTTCCTGCTTCTCCCGCCCGACAACCCGTGGAACACGCGCGTCGACACGTTGCCGCTCGACCCGAACTCCGCCGACTACATCGCGCACATGGCGCCGGGCACCGGCCTGCACCCCGACTTCGGCACAGTGTGGGGTGGCGCCCCGATCGGCATTCCCTACTTGGTGGTGCCGGGCGATCAGCCCAAGGTCCCCATCGACTTCTACTACGCCGACGAGAGCGACCCCGGGCCCTACCCGATACCGCCGGACGCACCGGTCGAGGGCGCCGGCGGCTGGCTCGATGGTGGTGACCGCCACGTGCTGGTGCTCGACCCCGACCACCAGCTGCTCTACGAGGTCTACGATGCGCACCGTGACGGCGACCACTGGCACGCCGGGTCGGGCGCCGTGTTCGATCTCACCAGCAACGCCCTGCGTCCCGACGGCTGGACGTCCGCCGACGCGGCCGGCCTGCCGATCCTTCCCGGCCTGGTGAGATACGACGAGACCGTGGACGAAGGCGTCATCGATCACGCCCTGCGCTTCACCGTCGCGGCGACGCAGCGCGCCTACGTCTACCCGGCCACGCACTTCGCGAGCGACGAGACCGACCCGGACCTGCCGCCGATGGGGCTGCGCCTGCGGCTCAAGGCGAGCTACGACATCAGCGGCTTTCCCCGCGAGCTGCGCGTGGTGCTCCAGGCGCTCAAGACCTACGGCATGATGGTGGCCGACAACGGCGCCGACTGGTACGTGGGCGGCGCCCCGGACCCGCGCTGGGACGACGAGGCGCTGAGCTCCATCCGCGCCGTCAAGGGCAGCGACTTCGAGGTGGTGGACTCGCGTTTCCTGGTGCCGAAAGCGTTCACGGTGTCGTTGCCGCAGGCCGACACGGTGCGCGAGGGCGAGGCGTGGACGCTGGGGGGATCGTTCGTCGACGAGAGCGGCTCGGCGTGGACGGCGACGGTGGACTACGGCGCCGGGCCAGAGCCACTGGTCCTGGACGTGGGCAGGACCTTCGAGCTGGCACATGTCTGGCTCGATGACGGGACGTATGGGGTGCCGGTGACGGTGACCAGCGATCTGGCGCGCTTGGCAAGGGCGAGCGTCGCGGTCGCCGTGGTCAACGTGGTGCCCCGAGTACGCGCCGGGGGGAAGGCGAACGTGGCTATGGGCGCGCTGCTCACGCGCCGCGGCTCGTTCGCCGACCCCGGCGCCGACACCTGGACCGGCGCCGTGGACTGGGGCGACGGCTCGGCGCGTACGACGCTGCGCCTGCGCGCCGACAAGACCTTCGCGCTCGCGCACCGCTTCCCGCGCGCCCGCGGCCGCCGCTACACGGTGGTCGTGACAGTGCGCGACGACGACGGGGGCAGCGGATCAGCGCGCTTCAGAGTGACGGTGCGCTGAGGGCGGCGAGCGCCTGCGCCGCGCCTCGGGCTGCGCGCCGCCAGCTGCGCCGGGCGCGTGCCTCTCAGAACGCTCCGGGGCCGATGTACGATTCGAGGTCGGCGCCGACTTCTTCGTAGATCCCCCACACTTTCTTCACCGGGCTCAGGTTCCTCCAGTAGCCCCTGCTGCCCTGTGGAGTGATCAGGATGTCGCCGGGGCCGGCGGTCAGGACCTCGCCGTCGTCGTCGGTGATCTCGACCTCGCCCTCGATGATGTAGGCGATCTCGTGGTACGAGCGCTCGAAGTGCCGGCTCTGCGCGTCGCGGCGCCAGAGGCCGAAGCTGAACCTGTCGTCGGCCGACTGCGCTGCAGTGAACTCCCGGCCCGGCGCCTGCGTCTCGTCCCCGCCGGTCAAGGCCTCTTCCCAGATCACATCCTCAGGCTTGATGACGCGGATCTTGGTGGAGCGAGTCTCGCTCATGGGTCCCTCCTGCCGTGGGCCGGTGCCGGACGTCTGGGACGAGCGTACAATGGCGCGGACCCGTTGTCGCCGTGACGGCCAAGCGCTGGTACGGCGTGGCCTGCGCATGACGTTCAGGAGGACCCCGATGACACAGTACCGGCTCCGCACCACCGCGCTCGACGAGGCGGGGTGCGCCGAGGTGCACGCCGCCACGATCGAGGTCCTCGAGAAGACGGGCGTGGAGGTGCAGCACGAGCGCGCCCTCGCGCTGCTCGCGAAAGCGGGCGCGCAGGTGGACGGGTCGCGCGTGCGGATCCCGTCCGGCCTGGTCGACGACGCCCTTGCGGCGGCGCCTCGCAGCGTGCCGCTGATGTCGCGTTCCGGGGCCGGCGGGCTGACGCTGGAGGCCGGCCCCGTCTATTACGGCACCGGCTCAGACTGCCTCTATCTGCTCGGCCCCGGGGCCAAGGACCGGCGGCCGGTGTCGCTCGCCGACGTCGAGGGCCTGGCCGTGGTCCAGGAGAAGCTGCCCAACATCGACTTCGTGATGAGCATGGCGCACCCGCACGAGCTCTCGGCCGACTTCGCGCCGGTGGCGCAGTTCGCCGCCATGCTGCGCGGCACCGGCAAGCCGCTCATCATGGTCCCCGAGTCGGCCGCCGACATCGATCTCTTCCACGAGATGGCGGCCGTCTGCGGCGCCGCCGACAGCTGGGCCCTCTACGCCATGCCCACACCGCCGCTGGTGCACGGCGAGCACTCGGCGGCCAGGCTCGTGCGCTGCGCAGAGCTCGGCGTGCCGATGGTCTACGCCACGGCCCTACTGCAAGGGGCTACCGCCCCTGCCTCCAGGGCCGGCTGCCTCGTGCTCACCAACGCCGAGATGCTGAGCGGCCTCGTGATCTCCGAGCTCGCCAGGCCCGGAGCGCCGTTTGTCTACGGGGTCGCCCAAGGCGCGATGAACCCGCGCACCGCACACGTGCTCTACAGCAATCCAGAGGCGATGGCGGTGCAGCAGGCCTCCGCCGATCTTGCCAGGCACTACGGCCTGCCAACGTTCGGCTACGGCGGCTGTTCCGACTCCCTGATGCTGGACGAACAGTGGGCCTTCGAGGCGGGCATGACGTTGCTGACTGCCGCCCAGGCGGGCGTCACCCTGCTTCATGACATCGGATACGTCGCCTCGGGCACGGCGAGCGCCTACGAGTCCATGGTCGTGATGGATGAGCTGGTCGGCTGGGTGAAGGCGTACCTCGACGGAGTGGCCATCGACACGCAGGCTCTCGCCGTCGACGAGATCGCCGCTGTGGGCCCCGGCGGCACGCACCTGGCGCGCAAGTATACGCGGCAGCACGTGCGCGACTACGTCATGCCGCAGCTCATCTCCCAGGACCAGTACGACGCCTGGGCGTCTGCCGGCGGGTCGACGCTGCTGGAGCGCACCGCTCAGAAGACGAAAGAGCTGCGCGAGGGCGATCACGCCTATCGACTCGAGCCAGACGCGCTGCGGCGGCTCGATGCGCTCGTCGAGAAGGCGCGCGCGGAGCGCCAGGGAGGCTAGAGGCACCGTGAGCAGCGAGCTCACCCGGGCGCTCGTAAGCGCCTTGGACAAGAAACGGGTCCTGACCAAAGCGTCCGAGCTACTCTGCTACGCCTACGACGCGACGGCCGGTGACGAGGGGCGGGCCCCCGACGTGGTCGTGCTGCCCGCCTCGACCGACGAGGTCGCGCGCGTCGTGCGCATCGCCCGCGACGCCGGCGTGCCGGTCTACCCGCGAGGCGCCGGCACGAGCCTCAGCGGTGGGGCGGTCCCCGCGCGCGGCGGCATCGTCCTCAGCACCTCTCAGATGGATGCCGTGCTCGAGCTCGATCCCGCGAACCAATGCGCCGTCGTCCAGCCCGGGGTCGTCATCCAGCGTCTCAACGACCTGGCCGCCGAGCACGGGCTGCTGTATCCGCCCGACCCCGGCTCGGTGGCAGTCGCTACGATGGGCGGCAGCATCGCCGAGTGCGCCGGGGGCCTCCGCGGCCTCAAGTACGGCGTCACCAAGCACTACGTCACCGGACTCGAGGTCGTGATCGCCGATGGCCAGGTGGTGCGCCTCGGCGGCAAGTCGACGAAGAACGTGACCGGCTACGACCTTGTCGGTCTCTTCGTTGGTTCCGAGGGCACGCTGGGCGTGATCACGGAGGCGACGGTGCGCCTCGTGCCGGCGCCGGAGGCACGCGCGACGATGACTGCAGCGTTCGCGCGCAGCGGCGACGCCTCGCACACCGTCGCCGCGATCGTCGCCGGCAACGTTGTCCCGGCGACGCTCGAGTACATCGACGCGACGACGCTGCGGCTTGTCGAGGAGTACCTGCACGCCGGCCTGCCGGTCGATGCGGCGGCGCTGCTGCTCATCGAGGTCGACGGTCCGCCCGAGGCCGTCGCTCGCGAGGCGGAATTCGTGGAGCGCGTCTGCCGGGAGCACGGCGCAGCGGTAGAGCGCGCCGCGGACGACGAGGCGCGCGAGCGCCTTTGGGCGGCCCGCAGGGCCGCCTACCCGGCGCTCGCGCGCCAGAGCCGCGGCACCATCGTCGAAGACGCGACCGTGCCGCGCAGCCGCGTGCCCGAGATGCTCTCGGCAATCGAGGACATCGCCCGGCGTTACGACCTGACGATCGCTACCGTGGGCCATGCCGGCGACGGCAACCTACACCCGACCGTTCTCGTCGACCCCGACGATGCGGAGCTCATGGAGCGCGCCCACAGCGCCGTCGCCGAGATCTTCCGCGCGGCTCTCGACCTGGGGGGCACGCTCAGCGGCGAGCACGGCATCGGCTCGGCAAAGGCGCCCTACCTCGTCTGGGCTCTGGGCGAGGGCGGCCTCGACCTGACGCGCCGCATCAAGGCTGCTCTGGACCCCCAGGGCATCCTCAACCCGGGCAAGTTCACGGCGTGAGCTCCGCGCGGTCGCCGGAGGATCTGCCGACCATCCGCGCGCTCGCCGACGCTGTCGCGATCTGCAACCGCTGCGGCAACTGCCAGGCCGTGTGCCCGGTGTACGCGGAGACGCGCACCGAGCCCGGCGTGGCGCGCGGCAAGGTCCGGCTGGCGGCGGCGATCCTCAGCGGCGACCTCCCGGTCGACGCCGACACGGCCGCCGCGTTCGCGACCTGCACCACGTGCATGGCCTGCGAAGAGGCGTGCCCGTCCGGCGTGCCGGTGGTCGACATCGTGAACGCGGCCCGAGCACAGATCGTCGAGACGCGCGGGCTGCCGTGGGTGAAGCGCGCGGTGTTCGGCGGCGTGAAGCGGCCGGGTATCCTGCGGGCTGCCGCCGACGCCGCCGCCCGCCTGCAGGGTGCGGCCTTCAAGCCTGCAACCGATCGCGACCTGCGGCGCCTGCGCTTCCCGTACGGACTCGCGGCCAGGCGCGCGTACCCGCCGCTGGCCGCGCGCCCGTTCGCCTACCCCGGCGCGCGGAGAAAGGCCGGTGCGGGGCCGCGCGTCCTCCTCTTCCCGGGCTGTATGGTCACCTATGTTTACCCCGGCATCGGTCACGCCGCGGTCGAGGTGCTGGAGCGGGCGGGCGTCGACGTCGTCACCCCGCCCGAAGCGGCTTGCTGCGGCGTGCCGCTTGAGGCGCATGGCGATCTGGCGGGTGCGACCGAGCTCGCGCGGCTCCAGTTCGACCAGCTCGACGACCTCGAGTTCGATGCGCTCGTGGCCGCCTGCCCGACCTGCACGAGCTCGTTCGTCCATCGGTATCCGCGGCTGCTCGCGGCTGAGCCGCGGTACGCCGCGCGGGCGCAGCTGCTCGCGGCGCGCAGCTACGACATCACGAGCTACCTGGTCGACGTCCTCAGCGTGGGGCCGCCGGCCGGCCGGCTCGAGGCGACCGTGACCTACCACGACCCCTGTCATCTGGCGCGCGGCCTCGGCGTGACGCAGCAGCCGCGCGCGCTGCTCGCGGGCATCCCGGGCGTGCGCCTCAGCGAGATGCGAGAGCCTTCGCGCTGCTGCGGCGGCGCCGGATCGTTCTCGCTCACCCACCAGGAGCTCTCGCTGGCCATCGGGGCGCGAAAGGCCGTCGACATCGTCGCCACCGGCGCCGAGGTCGTGGCCACGAGCTGCCCCGGCTGCCGCATGCAGCTCGCCGATGTGCTCAGTCAGGCCGGCGACTCCCGGCCGGTCGTGCACACGGTGGAGCTGCTGGCCGCTGCCAACGAAGGAGCAGCAAGATGATCATCCACCTGTCGATCCACACGCCGAAGGCCGGCAAGGAGCAGGACCTCATCGACTCCATGTACCGCTTCGGCGCGGCCGGCGCCGGTCAGCCAGGTTTCGTCGAGGCGCGCATCTTGCGCGACACCCGCAGCGGTCGCCTCGTCGGCATGGCGCACTGGGAGGATGAAGCCTCATGGCGCGCCGGCGTCGAGGCCATGCGCGCCGCGGTCGCCGACGACCCGTTCGACGAGTGGGAGGCCGGCGAGACCGAGGGCTTCTTCCTCGAAGAGGTCTGAGACGCGGGCGGGGAGGCTCCTCCGCCCGCCCTGCCCGACCTGCTCCGCTACGCTGTGTCGCGCTCTGCCCGCGGCACTCCGTCCGCCGTCGAGGCGGCGCTTGCCGCCGCCTTGGGAGTGCGGGCGAACCCGTAGGCGATCACGCCCTGCTTGCAGCCGTCCGCGCAGCTCCCGCACATGATGCAGTCTGTGCGCCGGAGGTCGCCGGCAGCGACCATCTCGGGCACGGGCAGGCTCATCGGGCAGGTCCCGGCGCACGAGCCGCAACCGCTGCAGGGCGCGCCGCTCAGGCGCAGGCGAAGCTGCGGCAGTCGCAATGTTCTGCCCACGAGGCTGCCGATGATGTTGTACGGCGCGAACGGGCAGAGATAGCGGCAGAAGGCGTGGCGGCCAAGCAGCAGCGCCGGCAGGGCGACGATGGCGACGAGCATGGCAAGCGTGACCAGGTTACCGGCAGCGTCGACGGAGATGACGTGAGCCGTCATGTAGAGCGGCTCGACGTGGCTGACGCCGCCGTGACGCACCAGCAGAGCGACCACGGCACCCATCCAGGCCGCCCAGAGAAGGTAGCGCAGCGCGCCTAAGCCGGGGATACGCCGCAGGCGCCGTCCGTGGGCAGCCTTGTCACAGACGAGCTGGATGCCGTCCAACGGGCAGACCCAGCCGCAGGCGGCGCGGCCCACGAACAGCGCCGCCACCGACCAGGCCACCCACACGATGAAGCTGCCGGTGACGATCCCCAGCGCCGCCCCGGTCGTCATGAGGTACGGCGAGAAGTAGTTCAGGGTGACCGGCAGCAGGATCGCCGACGCGACGATGAGCCGGCGGCGGAGTCGTTGACGCTTCATCGGGGTCCCCTTCGAGTCGGGCGCAGCTCGTCCACGAACGCCGCGAGGCCAGCGCGTTGCAGCGCCGCGAAGTCGCCACGGACGCTCTTCAGATGGCCGCTCTCGAGCGTGGCGAAGCCGTGGACCAGGGCCCAGAACGAGTACGCCGTGCCGGCCTCGTCGAGCTCGGGGAGCAAGCGCAGCGCGCCCTCGTCAACGCCTTGCCGAACGGCGGCGACCACCAGCGTGAACGGCCACGCGACGGAGATGTACTCCCCCCAGGCGGTGGTCGGCACCGGGGTCTGAAACAGCAGAGTGAGCAACTCCGGGCGCTCGCGGCCGAAGCGCAGGTACGCGAGCCCGAGCTCCGTCAGCCGCTCGGGCCCCTGACTGCCGCCGGCCGTCTCCAGGTAGGTGCCGAGGCGGGCGAGGGCATCCAGGAACAGCGCTTCGATGAGATGCCGGCGGTCGTCGAAGTAGCGGTAGAGCGCACCGGGGGTGAAGCCGGCGCGGCGCGCGACCTCGCGCATCGAGAGCGTGTCGATCGTGGCCCGCTCCAGCAGCAGGCTGCGGGCCGCCGCCAGAATGCGCTCTTCTGTGGCGGAGTGTCGTTGTGCACGCCGGCCTTCGGTGACCGGGGGCGCAGGGGTATCTGTGGGCACTTGCTTCTCCTCGATGAACGTGAACAATCGTTTACATAGTGAACTACTGTTCACGTTCTGTCAAGTCGTCGCAACAGACGTCGATGCTGATCAAGGGCGTACCTGGCGCACCGCTGCACTCCGTCGAGCTGCCGTTGTAGGCTTACCGCACGGTCCGTGTGCGCGGGCCGCCGCTTCGGGAGGTCGTCGTGGAGGGTCTGGCCGACAAGGTCGTTTTGGTCACCGGCGGTTCGTCGGGGATCGGTGAGGCGTGCGCGCGGCGCTTGAGCGCGGAGGGCTGCGCCGTGATGGTCGCGGGTCGCGACGAGGCCAAGACGCGCGCCGTCGCCGGGAGTCTGCTGCCCGAGGGTAAGCACGGGTGGGTGACGGGCGACGTGCGTGAGGTCGGCGACTGCCGGGCCCTCGTCACCGCCACCATGGAGCGGTACGGGCAGCTCGACGTGCTCGTCCACTGCGCCGGCGTCTGGGACGAGCGCCCCACCCTCGATGTCAGCGAAGAGGACTGGGATACGGTTCTCGACACGTGCCTGAAGGGCGCCTTCTTCACGATGCAGGCCGCGCTGGCGCCGATGGTCGCCGCCGACGGCGGCGTGATCGTCGTCATCGCCAGCGACTCCGGGTACCACGGGGAGCCCGGCGCTGCGGCCTACGGCGCCGCCAAGGCCGGGCTCATCAACATGGTGCGCACGCTGGCCCACGACCACGGGCCCGACGGCGTTCGTGTGGTCGCGGTATCGCCGGGGATCATCGAGACGCCCATGCTCGCCGGCGCCATCGCCGGGGCCGAGGATCCCGGGGCCTACGCGGCCGGGCAGGCCGACGGGTACCCCGTCGGCAGGGTCGGCCGCCCCGCGGAGGTCGCCGCCGTGGTCGCCTTCGTGGCCAGCGACGAGGCGAGCTTCGTCACCGGCGACTCGTGGCTGGTCGACGGCGGCTTCACCGCGTGAGCAGGCGAACGGAGGACACGATGCAGCGCTTCACTCTTGACGATGTCGACCAAACGGTCCGTGCCCTGCGCGCGACCGGGATCAGCTCTGCTGAAGTCCACGCCGTCGTGGCCGACGTACTCGAGGACGTGCGCGGCCGGGGAGACGCGGCGCTCCGCGACACCACGTCGCGCTTCGACGGCGTCGAGCTGGCAGCGCCACTGGCCGTGCCGGGCGAGACCCTGCGGCGGAATCTTGAGGATGCCTCCCCGAATGTGGTCGACGCGCTCACGAAGGCCGCCGCGAACGTGCGCGAGTATCACGTACGGGAGGCGCCGAGGCCCTGGCGGGCGCAGCTTGCCCAGGGTCAGACGGTGGGTCAGGAGATCATGCCGCTGGCCGTCGCCGGCCTCTACGTGCCCGGCGGCCTGGCCGATTACCCGTCCTCGGTGCTGATGACCGCCATCCCGGCGCAGGTGGCTGGGGTCGGCAGCATCGTCGTCTGCTCGCCGCCGCGCAAGGACGGCTCGGTGCCTCCCGGCGTCGCTGCCGCGTGCGCGCTGCTCGGCATCGATACGGTGTTTCCGGTCGGCGGCGCCCAGGCCGTCGCTGCGATGGCCTACGGCACGGAGTCGGTACCGCGCTGCGACGTGATCGTCGGCCCCGGCAACGCCTACGTCACCGAGGCCAAGCGCCAGGTGATGGGGCAGGTGGCCATCGATGGGTTGGCCGGCCCAAGCGAAGTGATGATCGTCGCCGACGCCGACGCCCAGGCGGAATGGCTGGCTGCGGACGCCCTGGCGCAGGCCGAGCATGGCGCCGGAGCGATGGGCGCCGTCTTGTCCTTGAGCAGCTCGCTGAGCGACACGCTCGAGGGCGAGATCAAGCGCCTGTCGGAGCGACTCGGGATCGGCATCGATAACGTCACGATCGTCGACTGCCCCGCGCTGGAGGCCGCGATGGAGCTCGTGAACGCCTTCGGCCCCGAGCACCTCGAGCTGCACGTCGCCGACCCCCGCGCGGTGCTGGAGCAGGTCCGCTGCGCCGGCGCCGTCTTTCTCGGCAGTCACGCCGCGACGGCGTTCGCCGACTACGCGGCCGGCACCAACCACGTGCTGCCCACCGGCGGCTCGGCGCGCTTCAGCCAGGGCCTGTCGGTCGACGCCTTCGTGCGTCGCGTAGGCGTCGTCGAGATCGGCGCGCAGAGCGCCCGCGCTCTGGCGCCTCTGGTCGCGACCATCGCCCGTGAGGAGGGGCTGCTCGCGCACGCGCTTTCCGCCGAACTGCGCGGCGGCATCTCGAGCGAGCTGGGCGACGGCATCTCCTGCGCGCTGCGCGATCTCGGCTCCGGCGCAGCTCGCGAGTAACCGGCGCCGGCGCTGCCCGGGCGCGGCCGCTCTCGCCCTCCAGTTCCCGGCGTCTCTCTGGTACTCTTGGCCCCGTAGGAGCAGGATCACGCGACCCTCCGGCAGGACGTGAACGACCAGCGACACAGAGATCGCCAGATGCGAGCTCCAAGCGGTCGCCCGCCCGAGGAGCGCACGGCGGCACGGGCGCGCCGCCGGAGGCAGCTGCGCCGCCGGCGGCTGGTCGCACTCGGCGCCCTCGTGGTCATCGTCGTCGTGCTCGTCCTGCTCATCATGCTGGTGGCGCGCAGCTGCGGCGGCGACGGAACGGCCGGCGCTTCCGCCGGCGAGCCGTCGCCGAAGCCCACCGCGCTGCGCACGCCCACGGCGGCGGCGCCTCTGCGGCTCGCCGCCTACGGCGAGTCGGTCGGCGCCGGCCTGCTCCTCGGCCTGAAGCTGCTCACCGAGGGCCGCAAGGACATCGCCGTGCACCGCTACTACAAAGTGGCGACTGGCCTCACGCGCCCAGACTACTTCGACTGGCCCGCCTACCTGAAGCACGACATCGACAAGCGCAAGCAGCCCTTCGACGCGGTGGCGCTCATGTTCGGCGCCAACGACGGGCAGGACATCAAGCTCAACGGCAAGCAGCTCGACTTCGGCACCCGCGCGTGGAAGGCGATGTACTCGGGGCGGGTCGGCGACGTGATGGATCTCTACCTCAAGCGGGGCGTGAAGCGGGTCTACTGGGTGGGCATGCCGCGCATGGGCATCGGCTGGTTCAACAAGCGCATGGAGCTCATGAACGGCGTGTACGAAGCGGAGGCCGCGAAGAGGGCGCCGCAGGTGGAGTACATCGCTGCCTGGACCATCGTCGATGCGCCCGCCGACACGTATCAGGCGAAGTACCGGCAGGCCGACAAGGTGCACATGACCGTCGAAGGCGGCATGAAGGTCGCGAAGGCAATGCTCGCGGTCGTCGCCCGCGAGTGGCACCTGCGGCCGTTCAAGTAGGTCGCGGCGGGGCGGCGGGGACCTTCGACCCCGCCCGCCAGCGCCGCTCGCCCCCGCCTGCGGGCGCCAGCCGCTCCCGCACCCGCTGCCCGCGCGCGCCGCTCTCGCTCGCGTAGCCGGCGCCCATCTGCGAGGATTGCCGCGATGACCGCTCCCGCGACGATGACCCACAGCTCGCGCCGCAAGGCGCTCGTCGCCGACATCCTGCTGTTCAGTGTCGCCATCTTCTGGGGCGCCAATTTCGTCTTCATCAAAGCGGCTGTCGAGCGCACCACCGAGCTCGCCGCGGGCAGCATCGTCGCCGGCACGATGCTGTACCTGCTGCTGCGCTACGTGGTCGCCACCGGCATCTTCGCCGCCGCGCAGCCCAGGAGCTGGCTGAAGGCCTCGCGACGCGACTGGCAGATGGGCGGTCTGCTCGGTTTCTTCTACCTGACCGCCCTCATCCTGCAGACCATCGGCCTGCAACGCACCTCGCCCGGCGTCTCGGGCTTCATCACCGGGATGAGCGTCGCCATGGTGCCCTTCCTCTACTGGGCCGTGGCCCGCCGCTCGCCGGGCAAGTGGCAGATCATCGGCGCGGTCGTCGCCACCATCGGTCTTGGGGCGTTGTCACTGCAGGGCGACTTCTCCATCCGCTGGGGCGACGCCATCACCCTGGCCGGCACGCTCTTCTACGCGCTGCACATCATGACGACCGGCTTCTTCGCGCCGAAAGTGCGCCCCTCCACGCTCGCCGTCACCCAGATGATCGTCTCGACGGCGGCGCTCACCGTGCTCACTCCGTTCTTCGTCCATATCACCCTCGACCTGCCCTGGCAGGTGTGGGCGGCTGTGGTATGGACGGCCCTGAGCGGCACCATCTACGCGTTCTTCATCCAGAGTTGGGCGCAGCGCTACACGACCTCGACGCACGCCGCCATCCTGCTCGGCTTCGAGAGTGTGTTCGCCGCCCTTGCCGGCATCGCCTTCGGCATGGACTCCGTGACTTGGCGTCTGCTGGTGGGCGGCTCCCTGATGCTCAGCGGCGTGTTCATCGTGGAGCTTCTGCCGACGTCGAAGGGCGTGGTGGAGGAGATCGAGGCTGAAGAAGGGCCGCCGGCCTGACGCGCCTGCTATCCTGTCTCTGAGCCGTCACGAGCCACGGAGGATCTGATGCCCGACAAGCCCTACGAAGACGTTCAGATCGAGGGCCACCTCATCGACTCGCTGATGATGCCGCAGACCATGGACGAGATCATGGACCTCGAGGGCGAGTACGAGGTGCTCGCCTTCGACGTCGGGCGCGTGAAGGATGACCCTTCGCACGCCGTGATGCGCGTCTTTGGCCGCGACGCCGCGCACCTGGACGAGCTGCTCACGGCCATCACGAAGTTCGGCATGGTCGCGGTGCAGCCGCACGACGCCGTGTTCGAGGCCGCCGACATGGACGGCGTCTTCCCCGATGCCTTCTACTCCACCACCAACCTCGAGACGTTCGTTCGCTTGGCTGGTGACTGGGTGCGGGTGCAGCATCCCGAGATGGACTGCGGCATCCGCGTGGACGCGGCGGCCGGCGCGGCCGAGACGGTGGTGATGAGCGACGTGCAGGCCGGCGACCGCTTCGTCACCGGCCATCGCGGCATCCGCGTGCTACCGCTCGAGCGGCCGCGAGAGAGCCAGCCATTCGAGTTCATGGCCTCGGCGGTCAGCAGCGAGAAGCCCAAGGCGCAGATCGTGAACGAGATCGCACGCGTGCTGCGGCAGACCAGGAAGGAGGGCCGGCTGGCTATCGTCGTCGCCGGCCCGGCGGTCGTCCACACGGGGGCGGCGCCGCACCTGGCCCGCCTCATCGAGGCGGGCTACATCGGCGCCATCTTCGGCGGCAACGCCATCGCCACGCACGACATCGAGGCCAGCCTGTTCGGCACCTCGCTGGGCATCAGCCTCAAGGAGGGGACGCCGATTCCCGGCGGCCACGAGCATCACCTGCGCGCCATCAACACCATCCGCCGCTGCGGCTCGATCAAGGCCGCCGTCGAGCAAGGCGTCCTCACCGGCGGCCTCATGTACACCCTTGTCAAGACGGGCACGCCGTTCGTGCTCGCCGGCAGCATCCGCGACGACGGCCCCATGCCCGAGGTGATCACCGACGTCATGAAGGCGCAGAGCATCATGCGCGAGTACGCGCAGCGGGCTGGCGCCTGCCTGATGCTCAGCTCCATGCTGCACAGCATCGCCGTCGGCAACATGCTGCCGGCCTCGGTGCGCACCGTCTGCGTGGACATCAACCCGGCGGTGGTGACCAAGCTGGCCGACCGCGGCAGCTTCCAGACGGTCGGTATCGTCACCGACGTAGGGCTGTTCGTGGAGCAGCTCGCCAACGAGCTCGACGACGACGGCCGCTGACGCGGCCGCCCGACGCCTGTCCTCGGCTCGGCTCGGCCCGCGCCGGCTCGGCCGGCCTCAGGGCAGCTCCGGCAGCCCGTCCTCGCCGATGGCCCAGAACGGGTTGTGGGCGACTTCCCACGCGTGGCCGTCGGGGTCGGCGAAGTAGCCGGAGTAGCCGCCCCAGAAGCGCTCCTGGGCCGACCGCAGGAGCGTGCCGCCGGCCTCCACGGCCGCCGCCAGCGCTTCGTCAACCAACGCCCTGCTCTCGAGGTTGATGGCCAACGCGACGCCGATCGAGCCGGGTGGGGCTGCCGCCCGCCCGGCCTCCTCCGCCATGGCCTCCCGCGAGTACAGCGCCAGCCGCGAGCCGGCGTTCCTGAAGAACGCCACGCCATCTTGGGGCGCGCCGCTCAGCGGCCAGCCCAGAGCCTGATAGAAGTCCCTGGCCCGGGGCACGTCCGCCACCCCCAGCGTGACCACGCTGACTCGTGCCTGCACTCCCATCGCCGCACCTCCGTCCCTGCCGATGTGTCCAATGCTACTGCTTCGATTCCCCGTTCCGACAGGCTTGGCCGGCACACCCGCGGATATAATCGAGGTAGCCGCGTCTGCGGTTCCCGACCTCATCGAGGGGTGTCATGAAGCCACGCCAGATCGTCCCCAACGTCCATCTCATCGGCGCCGTGGATTGGGACCGCCGTCTGTTCGATGCCCTCATCCCGCTGCCCCACGGCACGAGCTACAACGCCTACTTCGTGCAGGGCAGCGAGAAGAACGCTCTCATCGACACCGTCGATCCCGTCCACTGGCGCACGCTGTCGCTCCAGCTCGACGAGCTCCCCGCCCCGGACTACCTCGTGATCCACCACGTGGAGCAGGACCACTCGGGCTCCACGCCGATGCTGCTGGAGCGCTTCCCCGAGCTCATCGTCGTCTGCAACGAGAAAGCCAGGGGGATGCTCATCGACCACCTGCACGTCGACGACGCGCGCTTTCACGTGGTCGCCGACGGTGACGAGGTCTCGCTGGGCGACAAGACCCTCAAGTTCCTCTTCACTCCGTGGGTCCACTGGCCTGAGACCATGAGCACCTGGCTGGACGAGGACAGGATCCTGTTCAGCTGCGACTTCTTCGGCTCGCACTACGCCACCAGCGACATCTTCGCCGACAAGCACGAGGTGTACGACGGCGCCAAGCGCTACTACGCCGAGATCATGATGCCGTTCGGCGCCCAGGTGCTGAAGAACATCGAGAAGGTCACGCAGTACCCCATCGCCATCATCGGCCCCAGCCACGG
>JAPLCM010000163.1 GCA_026392275.1 Actinomycetota bacterium
TTCGCCGTCGTCTGCCTTCTGAAAGGCAAGTACTGGACGGGCTTCTTCGGCATCTTCGTGCCGATCCTGGGGATCGTCGGGGCGATCCGCGTGGCGCGGCCCACCTCCCCCTGGGCGCACAGGCGCTACGGCAAGAAGCCCAGGAGGCTGGTCAAGGCGCAACGCCGCGAGGACCACGTCAACGCCACCTGGCGCGCCTGGCGCGAGGCCTTCTTCGACCTCATCGCCGGCAAGCCGCGCCTGCCGAGCGTGAAAGCGACGGCGCAGCCGGCGGGGGCGCCAGAAAAGGCGGATCCGACGGATGTTCCGAGCGCCGAACAGCCGGCGGCGGCGGCCGAGGGAGACGAGCCGGCCTGATCAGGCGCCGCCGGCGACGATCTCCAGATCGTCGAGGAAGCGGCGCTGCACCGGCACGATGGCCGCGCGCGCCGCCGGCAGATCGAACCAGGCGGCGCGGTCGACCTCGGGGAACTCGGCCTGCTTCCCGGAGCGCGGCGGCCACTCGATCGCGAAGGCGTTGCTCACGATGGCCGCCGGGTCGCAGTCGTGTTCCACCGCCCAGGCGTAGATGAGCTTGTGATGGTGCGCCTTGACGCCGCCGAGGGGCTGGAAGGGACCTGCGGGCTCCAGCCCCGTCTCCTCCCTCACCTCGCGCAGGGCGACGGCCAGGAGGTCGACGCCGGCGGCGCGGTTCCTGGCCTTTGAAGCGGTCACCGTCGCCGCTTCGGGGCCAAGCTCCTCCGGCTCGGCCTCGCCCTTGGGGATGCTCCAGGCGCCGGCGTCCTTCTTGGCCCAGTATGGGCCGCCGGGGTGAACGAGCAGCACCTCGAGGCGCGGTCCGCCCGGCCCGGGGGCGGCGACCCGGCGATATAGCAGGAGTCCTGCGCTCACAGACGGCATGAGGTGAGTATCGCACGAGTCGTGTGCGGGCCGATGGACCGTGAGCGATCCCCTCCGAGAGCCGGATGAAGCTGCGATGTGCACGCGCGCACGCTGATCGAGCGGCGGAGACCCAGCAGAAGGGCATCGTCGTCGTGGGCCGCGACATGGACTGGTTCGAGGATACTCAGACCGACCTGTGGGCGTTGCCGCGCGGTATCGAGCGAAACGGCATGACCACGGGAGACACCGTGCGCTGGAAGGCCCGCTACGGCAGCGTCGTGGCCTCCATGTACGGCGCGATGACCATCAGCCTGCAGTTCTTCCTGGACTCCTTCGCAACGGTGGCCGATCTCGTCGCGTGGACGTCGGGAAGCGGCGTGCAGATCTGCCCGTCGCTGCTGGGATCCAGCGGCAAGCCCGGGACGACCGCTGCGGCGGACCGTTTCGTGCGCGCCGCCTACTACACTGCGCACCTGCCGTCGACGGACGAAGCGCGCCTCGCTATCGCTTCCGTGATGAGCGTGATGCGCAACGCCAGCGCTCCCTTCGGCACCGCCGACCCGGCGCGCCCCAACGTCTCCACGACCCGGTGGCGCACCGTCGCCGACCTGACCCACCGTGCGTACTTCTTCGAGTCCACGGTCAGCCCCAACGTGATCTGGCTGCGCCTCGACGACCTCGATCTGGGCGAGGGAGCCAAGGTCCGCAAGCTCGATCTGATGGATCATCCCGACCGGGTCGGCGACGTCACCCGGTCGTTCCGCCCGGCGAGACCCTTCAGGTTTCTGGCGCCAGGCGGCACGGCGTCCTGACAGGCGCAGAGCATGAGAGGCCTGGGCGGGCGCTCGCGAGCGTCCGCCCCGGCCTCGAACAGCGTCGCTCAGCTGGAACCTGAGCCCGCGAGCACGGCCGAGAACACCTGCCAGGCGAGCAGGGCCTTGGCCGTCAGGCTGAGGATGATGTAGGTCTTCTCGCCGACCAGGTAGTTCTTCCAAGGCCCGATCTTCTTGTACTGCAGCCACATATTGATGGCGAACACGTTGAAGAAGATGAACAGGCTGGCGATGATGCCGTACACGAACGTCGGGGGCGACGGGCCGTCGAGGCCTGGGCTCCACACGTAGATCACGACGATGATCCACGGGATGATGCCCGCAAAGGTCCCGAACCAGAACGAGAGCCAGCTGGGCTTGCCCGGCGTCTCGTACTTCTCCATGAGCAGGCCGAAGAGGATCATGCTGGCATTGACGCCGAAGATGGCGAGGAGGGCGGCGACGTCGCTGACGCCGGTGATCATGCTGATGAGCACGATCATGATCGAGGAGCTGAAGAAGTACTCGATCCAGCGCCCGTAGTTGCGATCCTGCAGCAGGTTGCGCTTGTACCACTCGAAGACGCCTGGTGAGGGGATGATGAACAGCGCCGCCGCCGAGATCGCCAGGAAGGCGAACACACCCCAGCCGAGCGGGAGGTCGAACAGCGTTGTGAGCTCAGGGGGGGTGCCGGGGGGGCCCCTCCAATAGGTTGACGTCACGGGCAGGCTGAAGTCGTTGGTCAGCAGCGCGACAGCGGCCGCCTGAACGGCGAGAATCAGACCGACGATGATGTTCCACCATCGTAGTCGACCAAGGCGTAGATCGTCCGACATGTCTTTGGCCATCTCGTGCCCCTTCTTCAGTCGTGGTCGCCGTCGGCAGTGACGGCGAGGTCGGGTCTTGTGTGGCTGCGCGTCATCACGCTCGCCTCTGCAGCGGTATTCTCGACGATGGCGATGAAGCCGTCAAAGAAGCGGCCTACCGCCTGACGCTCGGCGCCGTCCAAGCTCTCGGCGAGATCGAGGACCTCGATCGCCATGGGCGCGGTCTCAGCGGCGATGTCTGCGTCCGCCTTTTTCGTGCGCGTCACAAGGACCCTTCGGCGATCAGCAGGATGGCGCTCGCGCGACACATGACCGCTGTCTTCCAGACGATCGACGAGCGCGGTCATCGCGCCCGACGTCATCCGCAGCCTGCGCGCCAGTTCGCTCGGTCCAATACTCCCATCAGCGTCCAGGTACTCCAGGGCAAGCATCTCGGGGACGCTGATGCCGACCTTGCGAGAAAGGGCCACCGTCAGGCGTGACATCGCGATGTCGAGCCTCCGTGTCGCCCAGGTGATGTCTTGAGCTGTGTACTCGTGACTCATAGGGTATTCCTCGTTCGAGATGTCTCTCGAAAATGATGCTACCCAAGCGAAGAGTATATCTACCCTCTGGTCGCGCCAAGGACCTCGAACCCCAGCGCTATGGCCGCGCGAGCTTGTTGCCGGTCGTGGGTGGCGAACACGAGGCTCGGGGCACGACGCTCTCGCCAGACGATCGCCGTGGCAACATGGATCGCGTCGAGTGTCTTGAGCACGACACCGAATGACCGCTCTGACTGAGCCAGGATCGACGGTGACACCTCGATGCGTTCGATGCCGCTCAGTCTGGCGTAGGCCGCCCCGCGGCGTCCGGCAAGCTCGTCGTCGCTGAGCTCGCCGCGAAGGCGTGCGTTCTCGATGGCACGCAGGCACTCGACCTGGGTCACGACGGATGTCACCAGCTGGTCGCAGGTGGCCAGCTCGACCAGGCTGTTCGCCTGCTCAAGGATGAACCGCACCAAGACCGATGAATCGCAGTAGGCGATCACCGGTCACCCTCGTCGTCGACCCGCCGCTCGCCGCTCGAGCCTGACAGGCCGGTGTCGCCCAGCCGGCCGTCGCTCGCCTCCCGGTCATGACGAATCAGCTCGGCTCCGTCGATGGACAGGCCTGAGGGCCCGAGAAGCGTGTCGAGCAGACCCGGCGCGTGCGGATCGGCGGGTATCGTCTTGAGATCATCGATAGCCCCAGGGTCCCACGGCCCGAGAGCAGCCACGGGGATGTCGCGACTGACGACGGTGAAGGACGCACCCTCGCGGACTTCGCGAAGGTAGTGGCTGAGCTTGGCTTTGAGCTCGGCGACGGACACGCGTTCCATGGTCACAGTATGACCAGAAGTGGTCAAGATGACAATCGCCCTGCGCCGGGTGACGTTGCCGCAGCGCGCAGATCCCGCCGGGTCAGCAAGGATCGATAGTCCGGAACGGCAGCTCGAGCGCCTCGCGCACGAGGTCCGTCCCTCCTTCGGCTACGCCGGCAGCCGCCGCTCGGCGATCTCGGCGGCGATCTGCGTGACGGCGTCGGCGAGCAGGGCGGAGCCCTTCTGCTCGCCGCGCTCCCGCACCGCCACCTCGCGGGTCTCCTGCTCCTTGTCGCCGACCACCAGCAGGTAGGGCACCTTCTGCAGCTGGCCGTCGCGGATCCTCCGCCCCATGCTCTCGCTGCGCTCGTCGATATCGGCGCGGATCCCGGCCTGGTGCAGCGCGCCGAGCACCTCGTGGCCGTAGGCGGCGTGGCGGTCGGCGATCGGGATGACGAGCACCTGCTCCGCGGCCAGCCAGGTCGGCAGATTGCCGCCGTAGTGCTCGAGCAGAATGCCCATGAAGCGCTCGATGCTGCCCAGCAGCGCGCGGTGGATCATGACCGGCCGATGCTCTTCGTTGTCGGCCCCGGTGTACGTGATGTCGAGGCGCTCGGGCATGGCGAAGTCGACCTGGATGGTGCCGCACTGCCAGGTACGGCCCATGACGTCGCGGATGTGAAAGTCGATCTTGGGGCCGTAGAAGGCGCCGTCGCCGGGGTTGAGCATGTAGGCGAGCGGCGAGCCGTCGGGACCCTTCTCGGCGTCAAGCACGCGCGAGAGGGTGCCCTCGGCGCGCGCCCACATCTCATCGCTGCCGATGCTCTTCTCGGGCCGCGTGCTGAGCTCGATCCTGACGTCGCTGAAGCCGAACGCCGCGTAGATGTGGTGCATGAAGCGCACGACGCCGCGGACCTCCTCTTCGAGCTGGTCCGGCGTGCAGTAGATGTGCGCATCGTCCTGGGTGAAGTAGCGCACGCGAAAGAGGCCGTGGAGCACGCCGCTCATCTCGTGGCGGTGCACCTGGCCGAGCTCGGCGAGGCGCAGCGGCAGGTCGCGGTAGGAGCGCCGGCGGCTCTTGTAGACGAGCAGGCCTCCGGGGCAGTTCATGGGCTTCACGGCGAACGGCTGCTCGTCGATCTGCGTGAAGTACATGTTGTCCTTGTAGTTCTCCCAGTGACCGCTGAGCTCCCAGAGCTCGCGGCGCAGGATCTGCGGCGTGCGGATCTCCTCGTAGCCCGCGGCCACGTGCTCGGCGCGCCAGTAGTCGATGATCGCGTTCCAGATACGCATGCCCTTGGCGTGGAAGAAGGGGAAGCCGGGGCCCTCGTCGTGGAAGCTGAAGAGGTCGAGGTCGCGGCCGATGCGGCGGTGGTCGCGCTGGCGGGCCAGCTCAAGGGCCTCGAGGTGCGCGGCCAGCTCCTCTTTGGTGGCAAAGGCCGTGCCGTACACGCGCGTGAGCATGGCGTTCTTCTCGTCGCCGCGCCAGTAGGCGCCGGCCAGGCTGGTGAGCTTGAAGGTGCCGTTGCCCAGCCTGTTGGTGCTCGGCAGGTGCGGGCCGCGGCAGAGGTCGACGAAGTCGCCCTGGGCGTAGACACTGATGGTCGGGGCCTCGCTGCCCTCGGCCTCCGCGGCCGCGACAAGGTCGGCGATGAGCTCGACCTTGAACTGCTGGTCGAGGCCCAGCGGCAGGCCGGAGACGCCCGTGCCGGGCTCGCCGGCCCCGAACACCGCCAGCGCCTCGTCGGCGGGCACCTCAAGGCGCTCGACTGGGAGGTCCTGGCTGACGATCCCGGCCATCTCCTTCTCGATGCGCGCCAGGTCGGTCTCGGTGACGGGCGCGGAGAACTGGAAGTCGTAGTAGAAGCCGTTTTCGATGGTGGGGCCGATGGCGTACCTGGTGCCCGGGAAGAGCCGCAGGACGGCCTGCGCCATGATGTGCGACGCGGAGTGGCGCAGCAGGTCGACAGCGTCCGGGTCGTCGCCTTTGAGGGTGACGATGGCGACGCCGTCGGCCTCCTTCAGGGGGGCGCCGAGGTCGACCAGCCGGGTGACGCCGGGCGTGGCCGCGGCGGTCACACGGCCCGCGATAGCGGCCTTCGCCAGTCGCGGGCCGATCGCCGCCGCCGCGTCGCGCACGGTGGCGCCGTCGTCGAGCTCAAGGGGGGAACCGTCGGGAAGGGTGACGTGCAGGGTCATGAGCGAACCGGTCCTTTCGTGCTGCGCGCCCGCGTACCTTGGCGGGGGCTGTTGACCGGTGGAGTCTAGCGGGCCTGCGGCCCGGAAGTCGAGCAGCCGGCCCGCGAGCGCCGGCGGCCCGGCACCGTTCGTCAGCCCGCGACCAGCACCGACTTCAGCTTGGACCGGGCCGCGCATGCATCGCCGTCGAGCTCATCGTCATCCTGCGAACGCAGCGCGTCGAGCTCGGGCACCGCGTGCATGTGGCGCTCGACCCCGCCCTGTGGATCCCCGGCTACCGCCTGGATGGCGCGTTCCCACGGCAGTGCCATGAAGCGCCGGCCCACGTTGATGCGCGCCCGCAGCTCATCGGCGTTGGCGGGCGTGTGGACGCAGTCGTCGGCGCCGGCCTCGAGGCCCTCGGCGAGCCGATGGCTGCTCCGCGCGAGCAGGATGATGTACGGGGGGCCGGCGTGCCGGTACGCGCGCACCAGCCGGCAGAGCTCGGGGCCATCGCACCCCGGGAGGTCCCAATCGACGATCGCGACGAGCGGGGTGCCGGCCGCCAGCAGCACGTCGAGGGTCTCCATGCCGTCGGCGGATTCCGTCACCTCAAGGTCCGCGCCGGGGAGACCGGCGGCCACCAGCTTGAGCGCGAGCCTCGATGCGGCGTCGCCGTGTGCGATGAGCAGCTGCATGATGCCTCCCGGGGGCAAGACGCCCGGCGCGTGACACGCGGGCGCGTGAGCATTCACCGCAGCCATCGGCGCCGGCGCCGGCGCGGAACATGGAACATGTGACTACGGCGGCGCGGCGCGCAAGGCCATCAGAGATGATGTTCGCGGGTGCGTTTCCCGCCGACCATGACGACGGCACCCCACCCACCGTGCGTCCGCGCTCAACCTTGTCGGCCCGGATGACGATGAAGAGGGCGAACGCATGCAAAGACGGCCCATCCGGCCGTCGGAAGGCGCACAGGATCCGATGGAGACGACCGGGACACGAACAGCACCAGCCGCGCGTCCACCCGCGGTCCCGCGACCGCTGGACGAGATCGGCCGCGCCGACGCAAGCGGACGCGCGCGGCCGGCCGCGGGCGGTACGGCCCTTCTTGCGCGCCTCCCCAGGCGACGGCCGGCCGCGGCGGCGCAGCCCACGCTCTGGCAGATGACCCTGCAATGGGTCGTGGCCGCGGCGCTCGTCGTCGCGCTCGCCTGGGCCACGTTCGCGACTCACGGCTGGATCCCGATCCTCTCGCCTTTCGACCTTGTCGTCCACGAGACCGGGCACGTGCTCTTCGTGTGGGCGCCGACTCTGCTCATGCAGATGGGCGGGTCAATCACCCAGGTGGCGCTGCCGCTGGTGATCGCCGCCTGCTTCTGGTGGCGCCGCGACGACTTCGCCGTGATCATCCTCCTCGCCTGGGCGGCAGAGTCGCTGAACAACGTCTCGATCTACGTCGCGGACGCGCAGGACATGGTCCTGTCTCTGGTCGGCGACGACGGCTCCGGCGCCGGCCACGACTGGCACAACATCCTCGGGACGCTGGGCCGGCTCGAGTCGACCGACGCCATCGCGAACGCGGTGCGCACGGCGTCGGTGATCCTTTTCATCGTGGCCGCAGGCCTGGCCGTACTCGGATTCGCACGGGCGCGGCGGGCGTAGCCGGCCCGCGTCTCTGCCGGGAGCGCAGGGTCAGCCGGTCAGCAGACCTTGCACGCGCATCATGAAATCGTTGAGGTTGGCGGCGTACTCGGGCGAACCGTCGATGCGCACGAAGCCCTTGCCCACGCCGTCGACGAAGTCGACCTCTTTGTTCATCACCGCGAGAGCGCCGTCGACGCCGTTGAAGCGCATGTGGACGAAGGGGCGGCGGCGCTCGTAGACGCCCCGCCCGGCTTTGGTCTGCCCGGCGCGTACGCGCAGGTAGGCGGCGATGCCCTCGGGCTCGACCGAGAACTGGTAGATGCGGTCGGGTTGCTTGGCCGTCCAGCGCTCCATCTCGGGGTCGCCGCCCTTGTTGTACTGGCTCAGGGCGGTGGTGATCATGTAGAGGGTGAGCTTGAGCTTGAGGCGCCGCTGGGCCGGATCGGTGGGCTGAGAGCTGGGCAGCATCAGCTTGAGCGCGAGCAGGAGCCGCACCACCTTGGTCAGCAGCGCGGGCCTATGGAACCCCTTGATGCCGGGCAGCGCCGTCTTGCCGGCGAAGAAGTCGTTGAGCTTCTGCAGCGAGGCGAACGTGAAGGTGATGTCGGGGCTGGGGGCGCCGCCGCCGGCATCCCAGAACCCCTGCTCCACGCTCACCTCGCCGTGCTCGAACCACAGGTAAGCCCCCACAGGGTGGGGCTGATTCTTGGCCACGAACTGCACCGTTGCGCTGACGCGCGCAAAGCGCTTCGCCATGGCGGGGTCGTCCTCGAGCAGCACCTTGACGGTGGGCAGCGCGGCCTGCAGGAACAGGCGCGTGCGGAGGAACTCGCGGGTGCGCGCCTGCGGCAGGTCGAGGGCCGGAGCGCGCTGCGCAACGGACGCGCCCATCAGAACTCGTCCTGCCAGTCTTCGTCGGCCTCGAACTCGCGCTTCAGGAGCTCGCGTACCTTGCCGACGATGCCGTCACCGTCGATGCAGTAGTGGCCGTAGAGATCCTCCGGGTAGCCGACCTCGCTGTAGCAGTCGGGCAGGCCGCTCTTGGCGAAGGCGCAGCCCTTGCCGCTGGCGGCGATCACGTCGGCGACGGCGCTGCCGAGGCCGCCGATCACGTTGTGCTCCTCGACGACGAGGATGCGGCGCGTGTCGGTGACGGCCGCCATGATGGCCACTTCGTCGATGGGCTTGATGGTGTGCACGTCGAGGACGCGCACACTGATGCCGTCCTGGTCCCTGAGCAGCTTGGCGGCCTCGGCGGCGTGGTACACGGCGACGCCGCAGGCGATCACCGTGATGTCGGTGCCCTCGTTGATGGTCACCGCCTTGCCGATCTCGAAGCCGTAGTCGTCGTTCTCGAAGTGCGTGGGCTCGAAGCCCCGGCCCAGACGGATGTACACGGGGCCGGGGCGCTGCACCGCGGCGCGCACGGCGTTGGCCGTCTCCCAGCCGTCGGCCGGCACGATGACGCACATATTGGCCAGCGATCGCTGGATGGCGATGTCCTCAGTGCAATGATGCGTGGTTCCGGCCTGACCGAAGCTCACGCCGCCGTGCGTGGCGATGATCTTGACGTCGAGGTTCTGATAGCAGATGTCGGTGCGCACCTGCTCGAGAGCGCGCATGCTGGCGAACGCCGACATCGTGCTGACGAACGGCAGCAGGCCGCTCTTTGCCATTCCCGCCGCGATGCCGAAGAGGTTCTGCTCGGCGATCCCGACGTTGAACACGCGCTGTGGGTACTTGTCCTGGAAGACGCCGATCTTGGTGCTGCGCGCCAGATCGGCGGTCAGCGCCACGATGCGCGCGTCGGTCGCGGCCAGATCGCAGAGCACGCGCCCGTAGATCTCGGCCTGCGTGAGAGTGTTGGCGTCGTAGACGTTCCAGGTGGTGCCGGTGACCGCGGTCATGACGCACCCCCCGCGGCCGGCGCGCCGGCCCTTGTGGCGCCGGACGCTGCCTGGATGCTGGCCTTGGCCCTTGCGGCCAGCTCCGAGTCGATGCTGCCGTAGTGCCACTTGACCTGGTCTTCCATGAAGTCGACGCCCTTGCCCTTGACCGTGTCGCAGACGATCATCGTGGGGGCGCCCTTCGTAGTCTGGGCGCCCTCGATGGCCGCGCCGATCTGGGCGTAGTCGTGGCCGTCGATCTCGCGCACCTCCCAGCCGAAGGCCCTCCACTTCTCGGCCAGCGGCTCGAGGCTCATGATGTCCTCGGTGCGGCCGTCGATCATCATGTGGTTGCGGTCGATGAACGCGGTCAGCGTGTCGAGCTTGAACTGGTGCGCGGCCATGGCCGCCTCCCACACGGAGCCCTCGTTGCACTCGCCGTCGCCGAGCAGGCAGTAGGTGCGCCAGGTCTGCTTCTGGAATCTGGCGCCCAGAGCCATCCCCACGGACATCGAGAGGCCGTGCCCCAGCGAGCCGGTGCTGGCGTCGACGCCCGGCACCTTGTTGCCGTCGAGGTGCATGCCGAACGGGCTCTTGAAGTGGTTGAACTCGTGCAGGAGATCCTTGTCGAAGTAGCCCTTGTCGGCGAGCACGGCGGAGAGGCCGACGCCGCCGTGGCCCTTGCTGAGCACGAAGCGGTCGCGCTCCGGCCAGTCCGGCTGGGCGGGCTTGACCTTGAGGTAGTGGTAGTACAGCGCCGTCAGCACATCGGCCATGCTGAGGGCGCCGCCGATATGGGCGCCGCCGGCCCACACCGTGACGTCGACCATGTCGCAACGCAGCTGCCTGGCCTTGGCCTGCAGGCTCCTGATCTCCTTCGCCGACAGTGGCATCAGCTACCCCCTTGCCCCTCGGGGCTCTTCTCCAGCGCCGCGAACGCGTCGTCCACGATCGCCAAGGTATGGTCCAGGTCCTTCTGCGTGTGCGCGCAACTCATGAACCAGTTGTGATGCGAGGTGAAGTAGGCGCCGCGGCGGGTGCACTCGGCGCAGAAGCGCTGGTGCAGCATGAGGCTCGGGTCGTCGGTGAGGCGCAGGTACGGCATGCTCGGCACGCCGCTGACCTTGAGCTCGTAGCCGTGCTTCTCGGCGAGGCGCTGCATGCCGCCGGTGAGGGCGCGGCCGTAGCCTTGCATGCGAGCGGGCCCGTCGAGTCGCTCAAGCTCGGCGAGGCAGGCCAGCCCGGCCGCCATGGGCACCGCCTGGTACCAGTAGCTGCCGGTGTAGAAGACTTTGGCGGCCTCGCCTTTGAGCGCCTCGATGCCGACGAGCGCCGAGATCGGGTAGCCGTTGGCGATCGCCTTGCAGTAGCACGCCAGGTCAGGGGTGAAGCCGAAGAACTCGGCGGAACCCCGCAGGCTGAGGCGGAAGCCGCAGCGCACGTCGTCGACGATGAGCACGACGCCGTGCCGGTCGCAGAGCTCGCGGATGCGCTGCCAGTAGCCTTCGGCCGGCAGCTCGCTGTCGGCGAAGGTCGGGTGATGGTACGGCGTACTGATGAACCCCGCGACCTCGCCGGGGCGCTCGGCGAGAACGCGGGCGAAGGCCTCGGCGTCGTTCCACGGGATGCGCACGAAGCCGGCCACGTCGCCGGCGCTGACGCCGTGGTGGCCGGCGCCCTGCATCCAGGGCGCGACGCCGTGGTAGCCGCCCTCGATGGCGACGATGAGCGGGCGGCCGGTGGCCGCCCGCGCGATCATCGTCGCGTAGCTCGTCATGTCGCCGCCGTTCTTGGCGAAGAACGCCCAGTCGGCGGCGGCGATCATCCCGGTGAGCTTCTCCGCGAGCTCGATCATCACCGGCGACGGGGCGCCGAGCGTGTCGCCGAGCTTGCGCTGCTTCGCGGCGGCGTCGTGCACGACCCTATCGTCGTAGCCCAGGACCATCGGCCCATAGGCGCACATGTAGTCGATGAAATCGTTGCCGTCGACATCTGTGAAATGGGCGCCCGTGCCGCTCGCGGCGAAGAACGGGTAGGCGGTCGGGGGCACGAGCGGCGCGGGGCTGAAGTGGCCGGGGATGCCACAGGGGATCACCTTGGTGGCGCGGGCGAAGAGCTCCTGGGACTTGGCGAACGAATAGGTGTCCATGGCTACGCGGGCCTCCTCAGGCGGTCGCCGCGGGCGCGGCCGCCGGCGTCAGGTACTTGCCGACCCGGTCGAGCACCAGAGCAAGCGTGTCGACCATGCCGATGCGCCCCCAGATCTGGACCTCGCCGGTGACCGCCGCGGCGAACGAGTCGAGCTTGCCGTTCAGGAAGGCGCTGGCGGTAGGCAGGTCGCGCAGCAGCACCAGCGCGCTCGGGTGGCTGAGCGCGCCCTTGACGGGGAGCACGCCCGAGGCCCCGCAGACGAGGCTCACGGCGGGGCCGTGGGGCAGCACCTTGATGACGATGGTGCCGTGGGTGAGCCCGTGGCGCAGCGGCATGCAGTCGGGGTCGTGGCCGAGCAGCACGGGCACCGCGAACGCCGCCGTGTTCAGCGTGAGCTGCGTGTTCATCGCCAGATAGCCGGGGTGGGCGAGCAGTTCTTCGGTGGGCGCGAGGTAGTACGCCATTCGGTCGCTGAGCTCGGTGAACTCGTTCTTGAGAAAGCCCAGACGAGTGAAGCCCCAGAGCGGGATGGGGCTGCCCGCGCCGTCGAACATCTTGTTGAGATGCGACGCCGAGGCGAACGAAAGGACGACTGACGGGCCGGCGCTCGAGGGCGCGCTTGCCGCGGCGCCTGAGGCCTCCGGCCCGGACCCGCGCCCCACGGTGCAGACACCGTTCGAGAACCGCACGTAGGCCCTGGGGCCATTGGCCACGACGAATCTGACGGTGACGCGGGCATCGCTGACGAGCGCCCGCATCTGCGGGTCCTCGCGCACCACGTCCTCGAGGTTGGGAAGCACGGCGTAAAGATTAAGACGGGCACGGATCGAATCGTGGCTCATGGCGTTGCCCTCCTTCGGACACCCGGGGTGAGCTACGCTCATCGTAGGCCACCAGACGGCCGGCGTCTACAGGCGTCGCGGACAGCCGTGATATCGTGGCCGGCGCGCCGGCCGGACTACTCACGGCGCCTGCTCAACACAGAATCGTGACCACACCGGAGTCGCACTCCGGGAGGTGACCCAGCTTGATCGCCGCCGCGTACGCGCTGCTCGCAAGCCTGTCGTGGGGCACTTCTGACTACCTCGCCGGCCGGGAGTCACGACGCTCGGTATTCTGGGGGGTCGCCCTGCTGAGCCAGGGCGCCGCGCTGGCCGGCGCGACGGTGGCGTTGCTGGTCGCGGGCCGGGCGCCGCCCTCGCCGATCGCTCTGGGAGTCGCGCTGCTCGGCGGCGTCTGCAGCGCGGTCGCCGCCCTCGCGCAGTACCGGGCGTTCGCGCTCATCAAGATGAGCGTCGTGTCGCCGATCATGGCCGGGGCCGCGCTCGTGCCCGTAGCGTGGGGCCTCGCCCGCGGAGAACACCCCACGCGGCTGCAGCTGGCAGGCATGGCCCTCACGATCATCGGCATCGTCGCCATCTCGCGCCCGGCTCGCGACGCGCCGGCGGAACGCGCGCGCACGAATCGCACCGGCGTGCTCCTGACGCTCCTCGCCGCCGTGCTGGCCGGCCTCATGCTGGTCGCGCTGGACTACGCCGGCGCCGCCGACCCGTACTGGGCCGTCGCCGCCCTGCGCCTCTCCTCCGTGATCGTGCTGGCCGGCCTTGTGAGTGGACGCGGTCGCGGCATGGGGCTACGACCGGGAGCGACACCGGTAGTGATGGTGGTCGGCGTGCTGATCGTCGCCGCCAATCTCCTGTTCACGACGGCCTCCACCATCGGCTATCTGAGCGTGGTGGCCGTACTGGGCTACCTGAGCCCAGCCGTCGTCATCTTCTGGGCCTGGGCCGTGCTCCACGAGCGCCTGCGCCCGCTGCAGTGGTGCGCGGCGGTGCTGGTGCTTGCCGGGGTGGTCTGCCTGGCGCTGGGGTGAGGCGCGTCAGCAGCAGCGCCCACGGCGTCACCCCTACCACTGCCTTGACCCCGCCGGCGATCGCCTCGTTGCCGCGCACCAGGCGCGTCCATGGAGCTCCGCGACCGAGGTGTCAGAGCGCGCTCACGGTACGAAGAGAGAGGGCGCAAGCGCATACGGTGGCGGTCCCTGCGGCGGTACAATCGGCTTTCTTCACCGAGTGCAGCGCGACGCTGCAGAGGGGGCGCCTTGGGCTGGCTGACCAGAGCGATCGACGCCGGCGGGGAGTACCGCAACCCGCTAAACGACATCGAGGACGGTCTGTTTCTCACGACTGGGGCGCGACGCGCCAAGACGTCCCAGTTCTGGGTGCTGCTGGTGCTCGCGAGCATGATCGCCGCCGGCGGCGTGGTCGGCGATTCCACGCCGGCCGTGATCGGCGCCATGATCGTGGCGCCGCTGGCCACGCCGATCTACGGGGTGGCGCTGGCCACGGTGACCGGATCGCGGCGCGATCTGCTCGCATCCCTTCTGCTCCTCGTCGAGGGCGTCGCCGTGAACATCCTCGTCGGGGTCCTGATCGGCGCGTTCACCGTCAGCCGCATGCCCGTGTACATCAACCCGCAGATCATCGGCCGCACGGCGCCGACGTTGCTCGACCTGGGGGTCGCGACCACCGTCGGCGTGGCCGGCTCGTTCGCCCTGGTGCGCCGCGACGTCAGCAACATCCTCGCCGGCGTGGCCATCGCCATCTCGCTGGTGCCGGTGCTCGCAGTGGTCGGCATCACCCTGGGGTCCGGGCGCCTGGATCTGGCGTGGGGCGCCTTCATCCTCTTTCTCACCAATGCCGCCGCCATCATCGTGGCCGGCGTGGTCGTGTTCACCGCGGCGGGCTATGAGCAGGTGGCGAGGGAGCGCGGCCGGCACCCACGACGGCGCGCCAAGATACTCATCGCCGTCTTCGTGATCGCGCTCCTCATCCCGCTGAGCCTGGCGTCATTGCGGACCCTGCGCTACGAGCAGTGGACCAACGCCGCCGGCGACGCCGCCGCGCAATGGGTGAAGGGCACGGACTGGAAGGTCGAGTACGTGAAGCAGGAGGGCGGCGACATCGTCATCACGGCCATCGGGCCCGGCGACCCGCCGCCGATCGAGGGTCTCCGGCGGGCGGTGCGCAGGAACGTACCGAGCCCGATCGGCGTGCGCGTGGTCGAGGACAGCGGGAACACCACGGAACTCTAGCCACGCCCGGCGGACCCGGCAGCCCGTCGTCCGCCTCACTGCCCCTCGCTCAGCACCTCCATGCAGGCCGTGGACCACCAGAACGGTCGCACGGCCACGCCGCCTGTCTGCATCTGCTTCTTGCCGATGTCGCCGAGCACGACGTCCTTCACGGTGTCGATGACCACGGCGTGACGGACCGCTCCGCCGGC
>JAPLCM010000173.1 GCA_026392275.1 Actinomycetota bacterium
CACGGCGACACCATCGGCATCTTCATCGTGGCCAATCGGGAGGCAGCCTACACCGCCGATGACGTGCGCCTGCTCGAGAGCATCGCGGGCTACACCGCGCCGGTGCTGCACGAATGGCTGCAGCGCGCCTCCGCGGAGGACGCGCGGCACGCCGCCGAGACGTCTCTGCGGGAGTCCGAAGACCTCTACCGCACCCTGTTTCAACAGGCTCCCGTCGGCGTCGTTCTCTACGACACAGACCTCGTGATACTCGACTGCAACGACTCGTTCGCGGAGATGGTCGGAGCCTCGCGCGAGCAGCTCGTCGGCTTCGATCTGACGACCAGCCCCGACTCGCGACCGCTCGACGCCCTGCGGCTCCCATTGCTGGGGGGCCATGGCATCTATGAAGGTCCCTATACCACGGCCACCACGTGGCGGGATCTCTGGCTCGCCATCAAGACCGCGCCGCGCCTCGGCGCCGACGGCGAAGCTGCGGGCGCCATCGCCGTCGTCACCGATCGCACCTCGCAGCGCCGCGCCGAGGACGAGATGGAGCGCCTGCGCCTGCACGATCCCGTCACCGGGCTGCCCAACCGCTCGCTGTTCACCGACCGTATCGCGCAGGCGCTGGCCCACGCGCAGCGCAAACGCCTCGGGTTCGCGGTGGCCGCCGTGGCGATCGACCGGTTCTCCAGTCTCGTCGCCACGCTGGGTCACGAGGCCTATGACCGCCTTTTCCTGGCCGCGGCCGAACGGCTCACGACGACGATGCGCACGGAGGACACGGTCGCGTGTCTGGCCGACAGCGAGTTCGGGCTTCTTCTGGCCGGCGTCGGCGGCCCCGCTCAGGCGTCTGCGAGCATCGCGAAGACCGTGGAAGCATTCGCCCACCCCTTCCACGTCGACGGGCACGAGCTCTTCCTCAACCTGAGTCTTGGGGTCGCCGTGTTCCCGGCCGACGGCGCCGACCCGCAGGACCTGATCGAGAACGCGGAGGTCGCCGCGCGGCGCGCCTCGAGCGAGGGCGGCAACGGCTGGCAGTTCTTCCACGCGAGCATGAACGACGAGCGCGCCGGGAGACTCGCCTTGGAAGGCGAGTTGCACCGCGCCCTCGAGCGCGAGCAGTTCGTCCTGCACTACCAGCCGATCGTGGCGGCGAGCAGCGGGGACATCATCGGCCTGGAGGCGCTTCTGCGCTGGAACCGCCCGGGCAACGGGCTGGTGCAGGCGCTCGATTTCATCGGTGTCGCGGACGAGATCGGCCTGATGATCCCCATCGGCGCCTGGGTCCTGCGCACCGCCTGCGCCCAGGCCCGGGCCTGGAGCCAGTCGCTCGGATGGCCGCTGCGCATGGCCGTCAATCTCTCGGCGCGGCAGCTGTACGAGACGTCACTCGCCGCGACCGTGGCGACGGCGCTGAAGGACTCGGGACTGCCGGCACGCCAGCTCGAGTTGGAGATCACCGAGACGGCGGCGATGCGCGATCCACAGCAGGCCGGCCGTATCCTCAACGCGCTGCGGAAGAAGCGCGTGCGCATCGCCCTCGACGACTTCGGCACCGGCTACTCCTCGCTCAGCCACCTCGTGCGCCTGCCGATCGCCACCGTGAAGATCGATCGCTCGTTCGTGCGCGACCTGCTCAAGGTACCGGAGCACGCCGCCGTGGCCGCCTCGGTCATCGCCCTCGGCCACCGCCTGGGCCTGACGGTCGTGGCTGAAGGCGTCGAGACGCAGGACGAGCGCGCATTCCTGCGCGACGAAGGCTGCGACGCGCTTCAGGGCTATCTGTTCAGCAGGCCCCTGCCGCCCGACGAGTGCGCGCGATTGCTGGAGGCCGGACCGCTCGTCCCGTAGGCCGACCGCCACGCGGTGCCGGACCGTCGAGCCGCAGGCTCGACTGTGCCCGGTGATCATCAGGGCTACCCGGCGGGCGCGGCGACCCCGGCGGCGGCGGCGCGGGGCAGTGCAATCGGCAAGACAAGAAACAGGCCTCTCACGATCTTGCCGATTCGCGACATGCCGCCCGGCGAGCCCGGGGCGGCGGAGCCCTGAAGCGCGCCCGATCGCCGCCGGGCGATGAACCGCAGGGACTCCCGGTCTTTCGCTCTGGAGGCGACGCGTGGTCGCGGAGCAAGCGGCCGCGAAGCGGCTCAGGCTCCGTGGCACCTCTTGTACTTCTTGCCGCTGCCGCACGGGCACGGGTCGTTGCGCCCGACCTTGTCGTACACGACCCGTTGCTGCACGGCCGCGGGGCGCGTACTGGTGGTGGTGGCGCCGCCGCGCTGGCCGCCTCCGGCGGCCGCGTTGCGCGGCGGCGCGTCGGCGAAGCCGTCGTCGACCGGCGCGCCCTGCTCGCCGGCGGCCAGCGCGGCGCCGGTGAACGAAGTCTGCGTGATGAGGTCGTCGCCGCTCGTGTAGTTCAGGCTCATGAGCGGCTCCTCGAGGGTGACGGCCGTGAAGACGGCCAGATCCTGGGGGACGTTCTTCATGAGCGTCGTGACCGTGCTCGACTTGACGCCCTCCATCATGTCCTGGAAGAGCTCGTACCCCTCGCCCTTGTACTCGACCAGCGGGTCGCGCTGGCCGAGGGCGCGCAGGTGAATGCCCTCCTGCAGGTAGTCCATGTCGAGAAGGTGGTCCTTCCAGCGCGTGTCGATGACCTGCAGCATGACGGCGCGCTCGACGCTGCGCATCTGCTCCTCGCCGATGAGGCGCTCGCGCTCGTCGTACTGGGCGAGCGCGTCGTCGACGGCCATGTCGATCACCTCCTCCAGCGTCGCCGCGCTCAGATCGATGTCGCCCTTCTTGAAGCCCGGGTCGTAGATCTGCCGCAGACCGATGAAGACGGCGTCGAGGTCCCATTCCTCGGAGAACTGCTCGCCCTCGAGGTGCACGCGCACGGCACCCTCCACGAGCTCGCTGACCATCTCGCGGATCTGCTCGCCGAAGTCCTCGCCCATGAGGATGCGCTGCCGCTGGTCGTAGACCACGCGGCGCTGCTCGTTCATGACCTCGTCGTACTTCAGCACGTTCTTGCGGCGCAGGAAGTTGAGCTCTTCGACCTTGACCTGCGCCTTCTCGACCACACTGCTGAGCATCTTGGCTTCGAGGGGCTCTCCCTCCCTGGGCCCCAGCCGGCTGAGAATGCGGTACATACGGTCGCCGGCGAAGAGGCGGATGAGCTCGTCCTCGGCGGAGAGATAGAAGCGGGTCTCGCCGGGATCGCCCTGCCGGCCGGAACGGCCGCGCAGCTGGTTGTCGATGCGCCGGCTCTCGTGGCGCTCGGTGCCGAGCACGTAGAGGCCGCCGGCCTCGACGACGCCCTCGCCGAGCTTGATGTCGACGCCGCGGCCGGCCATGTTCGTGGCGATCGTGATGGCGCCCTTCTGGCCGGCGTCCTTGATGATCTCGGCCTCGCGCTCGTGCTGCTTGGCGTTCAGCACGTTGTGCTGCACGCCGTGCCGGTCGAGGAGACGCGAGAGCATCTCGCTGACCTCCACCGAGACCGTGCCGACGAGCACCGGCTGGCCATTCTCGTAGCGCCCCATGAGATCGTCGACGACGGCCGCGAACTTCTCCTTGGCCGTCGTGAAGATGAAGTCGTTCTCGTCGCCGCGCACCATCGGCGCATTGGTAGGGACCTGCACCACGTCGAGGTGGTAGATCTGGCGAAACTCGTCTTCTTCGGTCTTCGCCGTGCCGGTCATCCCGGCCAGGACATCGTACATGCGGAAGTAGTTCTGGAGCGTGATGGTGGCGAGGGTCTGATTCTCCTCGCGGATCGGCACCTTCTCCTTGGCCTCGATGGCCTGGTGGAGGCCCTCGGAATAGCGGCGCCCATCGAGGATGCGGCCGGTGAACTCGTCGACGATGAGCACCTCGCCGTTCTGCACCACGTACTCGACGTCTTTGTGGTAGAGCGCTTCGGCGCGCAGCGCCTGGATGAAGTGGTTGACCAGGCCGCCGTTGGTGTCTTTGTAGAGGTTGTCGATGTCGAGGGCGCGCTCGACCTTGGCCACGCCACTCTCGGTGACGGCCACGGTGCGCTGCTTCTCGTCGACCTCGTAGTCTTCGACCGGGCGCAGGCGAGGCACGACGCGGGCGAACTGACGATAGGTGTCGGCGGCCGTCTCGGGGGCGCCGCTGATGATGAGAGGTGTGCGTGCCTCGTCGATGAGGATGGAGTCGACTTCGTCGACGATGCAGAAGTGGTGGCCGCGCTGCACCATGTGCTCGCGGCGCATGGTCATGTTGTCGCGCAGGTAATCGAAACCGAACTCGGAGTTGGTGCCGTAGGTGACGTCGGCGTCGTACTGCGCGCGGCGCTCCTCGGGCGTCATGTTGGCCTGGATGACGCCGACCTGCAGGCCGAGGAAACGGTAGACCTCGCCCATCCACTCGGCGTCGCGCTTGGCCAGGTAGTCGTTGACGGTGACGAGATGGGCGCCGTGGCCGGCCACCGCGTGAAGGTACATGGGCATGGTGGCCACGAGCGTCTTGCCCTCGCCGGTCTTCATCTCGGCGATGTCGCCGTCGTGAAGGACGATGGCGCCCAGCACCTGGACATCGAAGGGCCGCATGCCGAGCGCCCGTTTGGCCGCCTCGCGGACGACGGCGAAGACCTCGTACAGCAGGTCGTCGAGTGATTCGCCGTTCTCGTGGCGCTGACGGAACTCAGCCGTCCGCCCGCGCAACTCCTCGTCGGTCAGGAGGGCAGCCTCGGGCTCGAGCTCGGAGACCCTGGCGGTCTGCTCCCCGAGGGACTTGAGGCGGCGACCCTCGCCGGCGCGCAGCAGCTTGTCGACGATCTTGATCACGGACGCGGCACTCCCGGTTCGCTGGTTGAAGCTCGGTGGTCATTGTCGCACACCGCGCGGCCGACGTCGCACCGCCCGCGGGCGAAGAGGCCCGCGAGCGCTCGGCGAAGAGTGGACCGGCCGCGAAGCGGCCCGCCGCCGGCCTCAGTTCTCGGTCGGCTCGATGAGTCCGTAGTGGCCGTCGTTGCGCCGGTACACCACGTTGGTGCGGTTGGACTCGGCGTTGGTGAACACGAAGAAGTCGTGCCCCACCAGCTCGAGCTGCAGGGTGGCCTCGTTGACCGACATCGGCTTGAGCGCGAACTGCTTGGTCTTGACGATGCGACCGTTGTCGCCGGCGTGCGTGGCCTCACCGGCGATCTCGTCGGCCAGTGCCGCCGCGGCCGCCACCGGGGCGAGCTCGACGACCGGTTCGACTACGAGCGCGAGCTTTTCATGCCCGTGGCGCGTCTTGCCGTGCATCTTGTCGTGGTACTTCTTCACCTGTCGCGTGAGCTTGTCGGTGACCAGATCGATGGCGGCGTACATGTCGGTCGAGGCTTCACGCGCACGGATCACCGGGCCGCGCGTGAACACCGTCGCCTCCGCTATACACGGCTCCGGGATGCTGGGGTTCTTCTCGACCCTGAGCTCGAGCTCCACCCGCGTCACCTCGTCGATCTTGCGCTGCTGCAGGAGCTTGCGGACGTGCTCGATCTTCTCGGTGGCGTAGCCCTGCATGGCATCGGTCACGGTGACGTTGCGACCCTTGATCTGGATCTTCATGGACATCGCTCCTTCTGTACGGCGTGGTCTAGCGATGCTTGGGAGGGCGTCGCGCGCACCGTGCGCGCAAACGTGAACACGTGGGGTTCGAGACCTTCGTGAGCGAGCACCTGTGCACAATGATCCAACGTTTCACCTGTGGTGTAGACGTCGTCAACAATGATCACTCGCCTGAGGTTTCTTTGTACCCCGTTCACATCCTCCCGCAACGCGAAAGCGTCACGAACGTTGGCCGCGCGCCCGGCGCGGTCGAGCCCGCTCTGGCGGGCTCCGTGGCGGACGCGGCGCAGCAGCGGAGCATAGGGGACGCCGGCGCGGCGCGCAAACCCGCGCCCCAGCAGCTCGGCCTGGTTGAAGCCGCGCTCCAGCTGATGGTCGCGGTGGCCGGGCACCCAGGTGACGAGGTCGACCCCGGACGCGGCGACGGCGAACGCCGGCGCGGCGCGCCCCACCATATCGTCGGCGAGTGAGCGCAGGGCGCGAAACTTGCAGGCGGTGATCAGCGCCCTGGCCGGCCCCTCGTAGGTGAAGGCGGCCGCGGCGGCGCGGAACGCGAGGTCGCGGCCGCCGCACTCAGGGCAGCGGCGGACGGCGCCGTGGCGCCGTCCGGGCGCCGCCCACGGTCCGGGGGCCGCGCAACGAGGGCAACGCTGCGCCGGCAGAGGGCGGAGGCCGCCGGCGCACGGCTCGCAGAGCCAGCCGCCGGCCGCTCCGCACTGCACGCAGCGCTTGGGGAACATGAGGTCGAGCAGACCGTCGACGACGCCACCGGGGGTCATCCGCGATCCGATCTCAAGACCGCGGCGAGCCGCCGCTGAAGCCGTCGGCGCCGACGCACGAACGCGGTTCGAGGCGCGCGCCCGCCGGCACCAGTGCGTGAGGAGCGACATCGGTGCGGTCGCCGATCACGGCGTCCTCGTGGACGACGGCCTCGTGATGCACCACCACGTTGCGGCCCAGGATGCTGCCGACCAGGCGGGAACCGCGGCCCGTCTTGACGCCGGCCCAGTTGATCATGCCCTCGAGCACGGCGCCGCGCTCGATGACGCAGCCGTCGCCGACGATGAGTGGGCCGATGAGCTCGGCCTCGGACTCGACGAGGCAACCTGCGCCGATGAGCACGGGCGCCTCGATGCGCACGCCCGGATCGATCTGCGTGCCCTGGCCGACCCACACATGGGGCTTGATCTGGCGGCCCGGCACGTCGAGCTCGACGTGGCCCAGCAGGGCGTCGAAGTTGCCGAGCCGGTATTGCTCGATGTTGCCGACGTCGTTCCAGTAGCTTTCGAGCGGCCAGCAGAAGAACGGTACGTCGGCGGCCAGCAGGGCCGGGAAGACGTCCTGGGCCCAGTCGACGAAGACGCCGGCGGGCACGTGGTCGAAGATCGCCGGCTCGAAGGCGTAGATGCCGCAGTTACAGAGATCGGAGAGTGCGTCGGCGACGTCGGGTTTCTCCTGGAAGCCCACGATGCGGCGCGAGGCGTCGTGGACGACGACGCCGTAGAGCGACGGGTCGTCGACTTGTTTGACGGCCAGAGAGGCGATGCCGCCGCTGCGCCGGTGGGCGGCTACGAAGGCGCTCAGGTCGATGTCGGTGAGCCCGTCTCCGCTGACCACGACGAAGGTGCCGCCGCCGAGGAACTCGTGAAAGGCGCTGGCGCCGCCCGCCGTGCCCAGCAGTCGGCGCTCGAGGTTGTAGCGCAGGTCGACGCCGAACGCTGAGCCGTCGCCGAAGTGGGCACGGATCTTGTCGGGATGATAGTGCAGGTTGGCGGCGGCCTCGCTGATACCGTGCCGGCGCAGGAGATTGAGCAGATGCTCCATCACCGGCCGGTTGAGGATGGGCACCATGGGCTTGGACGTGAGGCCCGTGAGCGGGTAGAGCCGCGTGCCCAGACCGGCGGCCATGATGTAGGCGCGCAGGGGGGCGTCTTGCGACGCGTGCGGCGGCGCGCCCGCAGCCGCCTGCGCCGCGCTCACGACTCGCACTTCCCGGTGGCACAGGCCACGGCCAGCGAGCGCGCGAACGGCGCGCGCAGCACGCCGGCCTCGGTGACGATCGCGGCGATGTTGGCCGCCGGCGTCACGTCGAAGGCCGGGTGATGGGCGCGCGCGCCCTCGGGCGCAACCTGGCGGCCGTGGAACGAGGTGACCTCGGCCTCGGAGCGCTCCTCGATGGGGATGCCGGCCCCGCTGCCCACCGTGAGATCGACGGTGGAGAGCGGCGCCGCAACGAAGAACGGCACGCCGTGCTCTTTGGCCAGCACTGAGACGGTGTACGTGCCGATCTTGTTGGCAGTGTCGCCGTTGGCGGCGATGCGGTCGGCGCCGACGACCACGCCGTCGACGGCGCCGCGCTGGATGAAGTGCCCGGCCATGTTGTCGCTGATGAGGCGGTACGGGATGCCCTCGACGCCGAGCTCCCAGGCCGTGAGCCGGGCGCCTTGAAGCCAGGGGCGCGTCTCGTCGACGAGCACCGAGATGCCGCCGTGCCGAGCGCTGGCCGCGCGCACGACGCCCAGAGCGGTGCCGTAGCCGGCCGTCGCCAGAGCGCCGGCGTTGCAGTGCGTGAGGATGGTGTCGCCGGCCTTGAAGAGCGCGGACCCGTGCTCGCCGATGCGCAGGCAGCGGGCGATGTCGTCATTGAGAATCGCCTGCGCGCGGGCGAGCAACAGGGCGGCGCAGGCGGCCGCGGGCTCGTCGCAGGCCGACCAGACGAGCCGCATCTCGTCCACCGCCCAGCGCAGGTTGACGGCGGTGGGCCGCGTGGCCAGCAGGCCGCTTGCGGCCTGCTCGAGCGCGGCCCGGAAGGCAGCCTGGTCGATGGGGCTCGCGGCGGCCGCTGCGGCGGCCGCGAGCGCCAGCCCGCCGGCCGCCGTGACGCCGATGGCCGGGGCGCCGCGCACCGTCATGTCGGTGATTCGCGCAGCCACCTGTTGCCAGGACTGGCAACGCACGTAGCGCTCTTCCTGCGGCAGCGCGAGCTGGTCGATGAGCACGACCTCGCCGGGCAGGATCTCGACGGTACGCACGCGCAGCCGTGAGCCGCCGGGCCCGCTGCGCTCGCCGGCGGCCGGGGCGCCGCCACCCTGTGCCCGGTCGGCGATCATCAGGGCGCCGGGCTCAGGTGCCCTGGTCCCAGGAGGCGAGGTACCTGGCCTGCTCCTCGGTGAGCGTGTCGCACTCGACGTCCATGGTCTCGAGCTTGACGCGAGCGATCTCGTCGTCGATGTCTTTCGGCACCACGTAGACCTTGTTCTCCAGTGCAGCGTGGTCCTTGACCAGGTACTCGGCGCTCAGCGACTGGTTGGCGAAGCTCATGTCCATGACCGCCGCCGGGTGGCCTTCGGCCGCCGCCAGGTTGACGAGCCGGCCTTCAGCCAGCAGGTAGATGCGGCGCCCGTCGGCCATGGTGTACTCCTCGACGGATTCGCGCACCGTGCGTTGCTTCACGGAGAGTCCCTCGAGCGCCGGGATATCGATCTCGACGTTAAAGTGGCCAGTGTTGGCGATGATCGTGCCGTCCTGCATGACCGCGAAGTGCTCGCCGCGCAGCACGTGGATGTCGCCGGTGGCGGTGACGAACAGCTTGGCCACCTTGGCAGCTTCGGCGACCGGCATGACGCGGTAGCCGTCCATGACGGCCTCGAGGGCGCGCAGCGGGTCGACCTCGAGCACGATGACGTCGGCGCCGTGACCCTTCATGCGCAGGGCGAGGCCGCGCCCGCACCAGCCGTAGCCGGCCACGCACACCGTGCTGCCGGCAATGAGGATGTTGGTGGCGCGGATGACGCCGTCGAGAGTGCTCTGGCCGGTGCCGTAGCGGTTGTCGAACATGTGCTTGGTGTTGGCCTCGTTGACGGCCACGATGGGGAACATGAGCCGGCCCTCGGCCTCGAGCGCCTTGAGACGGATGACGCCGGTCGTCGTTTCTTCGGTGCCTCCGATGATGTCGGCGGCCATATCGGGACGGGCGCCGTGGAGCACGCCGATGACGTCGGCGCCGTCGTCCATGGTGATGTTGGGGCGATGGTCGACGCAGGCATTGATGTGAGCGTAATACGTGGCTTCGTCCTCGCCCTTGATGGCGTACACGCGCACCCCGTATTCCTTGACGAGCGCCGCGGCAACGTCGTCCTGGGTGCTCAGCGGGTTGCTGGCGCAGAGCACGACGTCGGCGCCGCCGGCGACCAGGGTGCGCATGAGGCCGGCGGTCTCTGTGGTGACGTGCAGGCAGGCGCCGATGTGCACGCCCTCGAGCGGCCTTTCTTTCTCGAAGCGCTCGCGGATCGCTCTGAGCACAGGCATGTGCATGTCGGCCCACTCGATGCGGAGCACGCCTTCGGGGGCGAGACCGATATCTTTGATGTCGTAGTCGGAAGCCAAGAGACCCTCACTCCTCGTGGTGATCGTCCGCCCGCGGGACCCCGCAGGCGGCCAACGTGAGACCGTAGAACGCAGCGACGATGGCGGCCGGGACCAGGGAGTCGGAGACGACGAAGAGGCCCGCCTCGCGGAGCGCCCCGGCCTCGAACGGCGTGAGCCTCCCGGCGTCGGCGACGCCCGCCACAACGACGCCCGAAGAGTATACCCGAGCCCCGCCGAGGGCACGAACGTCGGCGGGTTGATATATGCCGGTCAGCGGCGGAAACGCCCGCGGCACGCCGGCCGGCCAGCGGCCGGTGAGCGGGCCGCGCAGCTCGAGGTTCACATGGTCGGAGACCGCGAGGAGAGTGCTCGCGGGGAGCGCGACCGGCGCCGGGCGGGCGGGCGCGGCGGAGCCGCCGCAAGGGGCGTCACCGGCGCCGGCGTCCCCGCGCCAGACGACCGGTACCACAAGACCCACGCACCCGCCTTTCCGTTGCGCGCAGAGGATCGTGAACAGGCGGCCTGCGAACGGAGCGGCCAGACGCAGATCCTGCCGCGGCAGAAGGACGTGCTCGGCGGCCGGGAACAGATGCTTGGCAGCGCCTCGCACGGCCGGCTCGTCGGCGGTCAGCACGAGCGCGACGGCGGCGCCGGTCATGCGCTCAGGCGCCGGCGCCGCCGGCGAGCCTGGCCTTGAACTCCTCGATCGCCGCCACCGGCGTTGGATCGACGCCGTACAGAAGGGCGAGATAGTACGACGCGTAGTCTCCGAGCTGGACCAGCGAGAACAGGCGCGCGAGGCGCGACGCCCCCCGCGTCTCGACGCGCTCCACGGCCACGCCTCGTGCCTCCAGATCGGCGGCGGTGAGGCGGGCGCGCCGCAGGAGTCGCGGGTCGCCCTGCGCGTCGTCCAGAAAGACCGCGAGAGTGGCGGCCGCCACGTGCGGCAGGCTCGTCCAGCCCATGATCTCGTTGTGGTCGAGCTCCGGCAGCTCGTTCCAGAAGGCCGGAGCCTTGGCGTTCTCGTTGATCTGCCCCTTCCAGCGGCGCGCCGCCGGCACGGTGAGGCCGGCGCCGTAGACGACGGCCTGCTT
>JAPLCM010000067.1 GCA_026392275.1 Actinomycetota bacterium
CTGGTTCGGATCGAGCGCGTAGGCCAGGATCGTGATCGCCGTGGCGATGATGCCCATCAGCACGAAAGCGTAGTCCGGCGTGCCGAAGCGCTTGTTGACGTGGCCGAAGACGCCGGGGGCGGTTTCGTCGAGGCCGGTGGCGCTGATCGTCTGGTTGGCGCCGATCGACCACGTGACCATGTTGCCGAAGAACGTGAACAGCAGCGCGACGATGACGATGTCGAACAGCCAGTTGGAGCCGCCCAAGAGCTCATCGAAGGAGAGCTTGAGGGCGTCGACGATGCCCGTGACGATGCTGACGTCGGCGGTCTTGATCGACGCCAGGATCCCGAACGTGGCGAAGGTGTAGACAAGAAGGATCGCCGCCCCCGCGAGGATGATCATCTTGGGGACGTCGCGCTTGGGGTTCTTGATGGCGCCGCCCGCGGAGTTCATGAGCTCGAAGCCCATGTACGAGTAGATGACGATCGGCAGGAACGACAGGCTATCGGTGTTCCAGGCCGGCACCCACTGGTCGAGGGAGAAGGCGTTGGCAGTGCCGTTCTTGATCGCGAAAGCCACGCCCATGACGCCCAGACCCACGAGCACGATGACCTTCAGGGCGGCGCTCAGATTGGGCACGAACTTGCTCCACGAGAGCGGCAGGATGCCCACGGCCACGATTGCCCAGACCATGCCGATGACGATGCTAGCCTCCCAGAACGGCGGCACATCCACGCCGAAGGCGACCTCGAGGGCGCCCACGAAGAGCACGAACACCGACGGCGCCCACAGGGCGACGTTGACCCAGTACATCCACGAGGTCACGGTGCCCCAGCCGGGGCCGAAGGCCTCCTTCACCCACACGTAGATGCCCCCCTCGTCCGGCCACGCGCTGCCAAGCTCAGCGGTGACAAAGCCGTAAGGGATGAAAAACAGCAGCCCGAGGATGATCCAGAAGCCGAGACCCTGAACTCCCATTGCGGCCGAGCTCGCGACGGTGTCGGCGACGAGGATGGCCGACACGCTGAACAGCACCATGCTGAACAGGCCGAACACCTTGGGCTTGCCGTCGAGCGCCGTCGCCGGTGCTCCGGACTGCAGGTCAGTTGCCATTGCGGTGCTTCCTTTCGCCGACGCTGGTGATGCTTAGCTGAGCAGAGCCTTGCCGATCGGCTGAAGGTCGGGGTCGGCCGGCAGCTCGTCGACGCCGATCAAGGCAAGCATGAGCGCCTTCTGGAAGTGCATGCGGTTCTGCGCCTGCGGGAAGATGATCGAGGCCTCGCCGTCGGCGACGTCGTCGGTGACCTCCTCGCCACGCATGGCGGGCAGGCAGTGCATGAACCGGGCGCCGGGCTTGGTGTGGCCCCAGAAATCCCTGTTGACCTGGAACGGCTTGAACGCGGCGATGCGATCCTTGTACTCATCTTCCTGGCCGGTCCACCACCAGCAGTCGGTGTAGATGAAGTCGGCCCCGGCGATAGCTTCGAGCGGGTCGTTGGTGAGCAGGAACGAGCCGCCGCTCTCGGCGGCGAACCCGGCGGCCAGGGTGGCCAGTTCTGGGGCCATCTCGTACCCGGCGGCGTTGCCGACGCGCACGTTGAGGCCCAGCTTGGTGAGCGTGGTCGACAGCGAGTTGCAGGGGTGGGCGGCGTCACCGACGTAGGCGAACGTGACGCCGGCCAGCGTGCCGGCGTGCTCGAGGATCGTGAACGCGTCACTCATGCTCTGGCAGGGGTGACGGTCGTGGTCCATGCCGTTGATCACCGGGACCGTCGACCACTGGGCGAGCTCGTCGACGGTCTCGTTCTTCTTTGAGCGAATCTCGATGGCCGAGTTGTACTGTGACAACGTGCGCGCCGTGTCGGCGATGCTCTCGCGGCCGGGCAGGTGGATCTCGCCGGGCCGCAGGTACAGGGCGTTGCCGCCGAGCTCCGCGAAGCCGTTCTCGAAGCTGACGCGGGTGCGTGTCGACGCGGCTTCGAAGATCATCGCCAGGTGCTGGCCGGGCAGGAACGGCGTGAGCGGACGCTTCTTCCACAAAGCCTTGAGGTTCGCGGCGAGCCTGAGCAGGTCCTCAAGTTCCTCGCGGCTGTAGTCGAGATCGGTGAGGAAGTGGCGGCCGCGCAACTTCCTGAGGGCGGGGAGCGTGGTGTCCAAAGTGGTACCTCCTGCCGGGCGATGGGGCGCCTGTACGGTGCGGGACCGTCGAGAGAGACGTGAGGCCGGCTTCGGCGGCGAGAGCGCCGCTGCTCGCCAGCGGAGTTTGTCTGTCCGGACGGACGAATGTATACTAGCAGCCGTGCCACGGTGTGGCAAGCCTCTGCGAACGACAGCTGGGTGGGTGTGACGTGAACGCGATGGACGAGAAGCGCACGAGCCTGGCCCGCGGCGAGGGGCTCCCCCAGCCGCTTCTTCTTGAGGACCCCATGGAAGCGCTGGCACCGACGGCGCAGCGCCTGCTGGCAGCCGCCCAGCGCCTGCTGGCGAGCGGCGGCTTCGAGGCGCTGAAGCTTTCGTCCATCGCCCGCGAGGCCGGCGAGTCCAAGGCCAGCATCGGCTACCACTTCGGCAACAAGGCCGGCTTGGTCACGGCGCTCGTCGACTCGCTCGCTCACGACGCCAACCGCAGCCTGATGGAGGACACGGGCGAGCAGCCCAGGGGGGCGGAGCGTATCCACGCGCTCATCGACGGAGAGACGCGCATCGCGGCGGACACAGAGGCCTTCCTGTCGTTCTTCGAGGTGCTGCCGCACGCCCTGCGCGATGAGGACTTGCGCGAGCGCGTCGCGGCGCTCTACGACGGGTACCGCGATACCGTGCTGCGCTGGCTGGACGCGGCCGACCCAGTCGCGAATGAGCGGCTGCGGCCGTTCGCCATGCTCATGATCGCCATCGTCGACGGCCTGGCGATCCAGCATGGCCTCGACCCCGACGGGGCCGACGTCGCCGCCGCGACCGATCTCTGGGAGCGGCTCGCGCGGCCGTATCTCAGCGCGGCCGGAGCGCTCGAGCGAAGCTGACGCGGACGGTGGCGTGACCGCGGCACCCGCGCGAGGGTATCCTAGGCACCATGAACGCGGCCATCATCTGGGACGAGGCCTACGCCGAGCATGAGACCGGCGCCCACCCCGAGGGCGCCGATCGTATCGCCGCCGTGGTCGGCCATCTGCGCACCACCGATCTGTGGCCGCGACTCGCCGTGGTGAAGCCGGCGCCGGCCACGGAGGACGACATCCTGCTTGTGCACACGCGCCTTCATCTTGCTCTGGTGAAGAAGTCCGGCGAGGGCGGCGGCCGCTGGCTCGACCCAGATACCTTTGTCTCCCCGCGCAGCTACGAGATAGCGCTGCTGTCGGCGGGTGGCGCCATCGCGGCGACGGGGCTGTGGAGCAGGGGTCTTGTGCCGTTCGCGCTCGTCCGCCCGCCCGGGCACCACGCCACGCCCGACCGCGCCATGGGCTTCTGCCTCTTCAACAACATCGCCATCGCCGCGGCGCGGCTCCTGACGGGCGGCTACGAGCGCGTCGCCATCATCGACTGGGACGTGCATCACGGCAACGGCACCCAAGCCGCCTTCTACGACGAGCCGAGGGTCCTGTTCGTGAGCCTGCACCAATGGCCGCACTACCCGGGTAGCGGCTTCTTCAACGAGTGCGGCGAGGGCGACGCCCTGGGCTGCACCGTCAATCTGCCGCTGCCGTCCGGATCGACGGACGCCGACTACGCGCACGCCTTCGAGGCGCTGGTCGAGCC
>JAPLCM010000133.1 GCA_026392275.1 Actinomycetota bacterium
CCGCCACAGGCCGCACCTCGGGCCGCGAGGGGCAGGATTTCCTCCCCCTCACGGTCGACGTCGAGGAGCGGCACTACGCCGCCGGCAAGATCCCAGGCGGTTTCATCAAGCGCGAGTCGCGGCCCAGCGACAAAGCGACCCTCGCGGCGCGCCAGATCGACCGGCCCATTCGGCCGCTGTTCCCCAAGGGGTACATGAACGAGGTCCACGTGGTGGCCACCGTGCTGTCCGTCGACCTCGAGAACAACTACGACGTGCTCGCCACACTGGGCGCCTCGGCAGCTCTGGGTCTCAGTGAGATCCCGTTCCTCGGCCCCATCGGGTCGGTACGCGTGGGGCGCATCGAGGACGAGTTCGTCATCAACCCCACGCTCACCGAGATCGAGGACGAGTCTGAGCTCGACCTCGTGGTCACCGGCACCAACGACGCCATCGTCATGGTGGAAGCCGGCGCGAATCAGGTCTCCGAGGCGGTCGTGGTCGAGGCACTGCGCCTGGCCCACGACGAGATCAAGAAGCTCATCGACGTGCAGCTCGAGCTGCAGCGCCAGTGTGCCAAGCCCAAGTGGGAGACGCCGGAGTGGACCGTCGACGAGGGCATCCTCGCCGAAGTCCGTAGCCAGTATGGCGCCGCGTTGGATACCGCTACGCAGGTGGCCGACAAGAAGGCGCGCCAGGACGCCACAGCTGAGGTCAAGAAGGCCGCCGTCGAGGCGCTTCTCACCGACGAGTCGACGGACGAGCGTGTTACCCACGTCAAGCGCGCGCTGGGCAAGGTCGAACGAGACCTCGTGCGCGAGCGCATCGCCGTGCAGAAGCGCCGCCCAGACGGCCGTAACACCGACGAGGTCCGCAAGATCACCTGCGAGGTCGGCGTGGTACCGCGCGTGCACGGCAGCGGCCTCTTCACGCGTGGCGAGACGCAGGCCCTGAGCATCCTCACGCTGGGTGGCACCGGCGAGTTCCAGCGCATCGACGGCCTCGGCATCGAGGACAAGAAGCGCTACATCCATCACTACAACTTCCCGCCGTACTCAGTCGGCGAGACCGGCTTCATGCGCGGGCCCAAGCGCCGCGACATCGGCCACGGCGCCCTCGCCGAGCGCGCTCTGGTGCCGGTGCTTCCCAACGAGCTCGATTTTCCCTACACGACACGCATCGTCTCGGAGATCCTCGAGAGCAACGGCTCGTCGTCGATGGCCAGCGTGTGCGGCTCGACGCTGGCCCTGATGGACGCCGGCGTGCAGATCAAGGCACCGGTGGCCGGCACCGCCATGGGTCTCATCAAGGAGGGCGACGCCTACGTCATCCTCACCGACATCGCCGGCGTCGAAGACCACCTCGGCGATATGGACTTCAAGGTCGCCGGCACCGCCGACGGCATCACGGCCCTGCAGATGGACATCAAGATCACGGGCGTCACCTTCGAGATCCTCATCGAGGCGCTCGAGCAGGCGCGCAAGGCGCGGCTTCACATCCTCGGCAAGATGCTCGAGACCATCCCCGAGCCGCGCAGCGAGCTGTCCGAATGGGCGCCGCGCATTTTCAGCATCCAGATCAACCCCGACCAGATCGGCCTCATCATCGGCAAGGGTGGCGAGACCATCCGCGGCATGACCGACGAGTTCGGCGCCGACATCGACATCCAGGAAGACGGCACGATCTTCATCTGTGCCCCCGACCAGGAATCCGCCGAAGGCGTCATGAACCGCATCCAGGCCATGACCAAGGAGATCGAGGTCGGCGATGTGTTCACCGGTCGCGTGGTCAAGACCACCGACTTCGGCGCCTTCGTGGAGCTCAAAAAGGGCACCGACGGCCTGCTGCACATCTCGCGTCTCGGCCGAAAGGGCGAGCGCGTGAAGTCGGTCGAGGACGTCGTCAGTCGCGGCGACACGGTGACCGTCGAGGTCGTCGAGATCGACAAGGCACGCAACCGCATCGGGCTCACGCTGCTCAAGAAGCCCGAAGCCGAGTAGCCGGGAGCGGGAGAAGGCCACGGCGGCCTACCGCCTCTCAACGCTGGACAACGGCCTGAGAGTGGCCACCGAGCGTCTCGAAGGAGTGCGTTCGGTGGCCCTCGGGCTGTGGATCACGGCCGGCTCGCGGCAGGAGCCCCTGGAGCTCGGGGGCGTCTCGCACTTCATCGAGCACCTCATCTTCAAGGGCTCCGAGCGCTTCAGCGCCTGGGACATCGCACGCATCTTCGACGACATGGGCGGCGAGCCCAACGCGTCCACGTCCAAGGAACACACGCTGGTCAATGCGCGGTTTCTCGACGAGGATCTCGACACCGCCTTCGAGGTGATGGTCGAGATGCTGGCGCGACCGTCGTTCGCCGACCTCGACCACGAGCGAGAGGTCGTCCTCGAAGAGGTCGCCATGTACGAGGATTCGCCGCCTGAGCTCATCCACGACGACCTCTGCGAGGCCGTCTTCGGCGAACACCCGCTGGGGCGCTCCATCATCGGCCACAGCGAGACTCTGGCGCGCCTCGACCTCGCCACAGTGAGGGCCTATCACGATACTCATTACGTCAACCCGGGCATCGTGGTCTCGGCCGGCGGTCACGTGGACCACGACCACCTCTGCGAGCTCACCGAGGCGCACTTTCGCCCCGAGCCCGGAGCGGTCGTCCTGCGTCCCGCGCTGAGCGCTCCGGGGTTTCGGCACGTGGCCCGGTTCTCGCAGAAGGACACGGAGCAGTACCACATCTGCCTCGGCGGCCCCGGGCCGCGACGCGCCGACCCGGACCGCTACGCCGTGTTCGTCGTCGACACGATCCTTGGCGGCTCGTGGAGCTCCCTCCTGTTCCAGGAGGTGCGAGAGAAGCGCGGGCTCGCCTACTCCGTGTATTCGTACTCCTCCCTTTACACCGACGCCGGCCTTACGGCGATCTACGTCGGCTCTCGCGAGGAGGCCGTGGAAGAAGCCATGACCGTCATTCTCGACGTGCTCGCCCGCCTTCCCGACGATATCTCCGACGAAGCCGTCAAGCGCGCCAGGAACCACCTCAAGGGCCAGCTCGTGCTGAGCATGGAGAGCCCCGGCAGCCGCATGCAGTCACTCGGTCGGGCCGTCCTGATGGAGCAGCCGGTGCTGACCATCGACGAGGTGCTGGAGCGCCTCGACGCGGTGACGCGCGACGACGTGGTTGCCGCCGTGTGGAGGTACTACGACCCCAAGAAGTGGTCCACGGTGTGCATCGGCCCGCGGCCGGAGCCGTTTCGGGCCGTCACCGACGGCTTCGCATGGGAGGATCGATGACCGACGTACTCGTCACCGGCGCCGCCGGCAAGATGGGCGGCCTGAGCGCCGCCACGATCGCCGCCCAGCAAGACCTGCACCTGGTGGCGCTCGTCGACCCCAAAGGCGGCGCGAGCGCCGGCGACGCGCCGTGCTTCGCGACCGTGGAGCAGGCGCTGGCGCTGACGTCGCCGGAGGCGGCCCTCGAGTTCAGCCTCCCTGGGGCGGTGTTCGACAACACGAAGCTGCTGCTCGCGGCCGGCGTGCCGACCGTGGTCGGCGCCACCGGCCTGGACGAGGCCGCCGTGGAGGAGCTCAGCGCCGCGGCGGCGGCGGCGGGTGTGGGCCTCGTGATCGTGCCCAACTTCGCTCTCGGAGCCGTTCTGCTGATGCGCTTCGCCAGCCAGGCGGCCAAGTATTACGAGCACGCTGAGATCATCGAGATGCACGAATCCGGCAAGCTGGACGCTCCGTCCGGCACCAGTCTCCGCACCGCACGCCTCATGGCCGAGGCGCCGGGTTCTGCACTGCGGGACGCGCCCGGCGACCAGCCGTCGCGCGGTCTCGCGGCCGACCACGTGCACATCCACAGCGTGCGCCTGCCGGGCGTCGTCGCCCACCAGGAAGTCCTTTTCGGCGGCGGCGACGAGCTACTCACGCTGCGTCACGATTCGCTGTCGCGGCGTTCGTTCATGAGCGGCGTCCTGCTGGCCCTTCGCCGCGTGACCGGCATCGAGGGGACTATCGTCGGCCTGGAGAACCTCCTAGACTAGTGCGAGCAAGTACCGGCCACCGTCAGCCTTCGAGGAGCCGCGCCATGACCGACAGCCTTGGGACGATCCTCACCGCGATGGTGACGCCCTTCGACGCCGGCCTGGCCGTGGACCACGGCAAGCTCACCGCGCTCGCCGAGTACCTCATCGCCAACGGCTCCGACGGGTTGGTGGTCGCGGGCACCACCGGCGAGTCGCCCACGCTCACCGACGACGAAAAGGCAGCGATGTTCCGCACTGTTGTCGAGGCGGTGGGCGACAGGGTGCCCGTCGTCGCCGGCACCGGCTCCAACGACACCGCCCGCAGCGTCGAGCTCACGCGGGTCGCCGAGGACTGCGGCGTCGATGCGGTCCTCGTGGTCACGCCTTACTACAACAAGCCGCCCGAGCGTGGCCTGCTGGCGCACTTTCGCGCAGTGGCGGCCGCCACCAGCCTGCCGCTCGTCATCTACAACATCCCTGGCCGATCGGTGGTCAACCTGTCGCCCGAGGCCTTGGCCGCCCTCGGCGAGGTCGACAACATCGTAGCCGTGAAGCAGGCCAACCCCGACCTCGGTGAGCTGCGGAGGCTGCGGGAGCTCAGCGACGTCGGCATCTACGCCGGCAACGACGACATGTTGCTCGACGTGCTCAAGATGGGGGGGCTGGGCGGCATCTGCGTGGCCAGCCACGTCGTCGGTTTGCGGCTGGCCGAGATGGCCCGGCTCGTCAGAGCCGGCGACGAGGCCGGGGCGGAGAGGCTCGACGAAACGCTCCGCCCTCTCTACAGCACCCTGTTCCTGACGGCCAACCCCATCCTCGACAAGGAAGCGATGAACCTTCTGGGGCACGAGGTCGGCGGTCTGCGCCTCCCGCTCGTGCCCGCTACTGCCGAGGAATCCGCCGTTGTCGCCGACGAGCTACGGGCGCTGCGCTTGCTGCCGTGAATCCGACGCCGCCCGTTACCTCCTTCACCTTCACCTGCGCCGCGGCTGGTCGTCGCAGCTCGTATCCACCAAAGAGATTGGTGTTCACATGAACGACTCCCTCAGGATCATTCCTCTCGGCGGCCTCGGCGAGATCGGCAAGAACATGACCGCCGTCGAGTACCGCGGCAAGATCGTGGTGCTCGATTGCGGCGTCGAATTCCCGCGCGACGAGATGCTCGGCATCGACCTCATCATCCCCGACATCAGATGGCTGCTCGTGCGTCGCGACGACGTCCTGGCATTCATCATCACGCATGGCCACGAGGATCACCAGGGGGCGCTGCCCTTCGTACTCAAGCAGCTCAACAAGCCCGTATACGGCAGCCGCTTCACTCTGGCCCTCATCAAGTCAAAGCTCGACGAGCACGGGCTTCTCAAGGTCGTCGAG
>JAPLCM010000268.1 GCA_026392275.1 Actinomycetota bacterium
TGCCGTTGTCGAACACATAGGCCCAGCGGAACGGCCGCGCGGTGTAGTCGCGCGCCGAGGCGATGGGATAGTCGACCAGGCTCTGCGCCTGGTCGATGGTGAGCAGGGCACGGCGCACGAGCTTCTGGTGCGCGGCCTTGTCGGCCTTGCTCGGCATGCCGCCCGCGTGCGCGCCGGCACCGGCCTTCACGCCGGCCTCGCCCTTCATCTGCGACGGGTCGATCTGCTTGGTCGTCACCTCGGCGCCGGCGGGCGGCGTGAACTCGTACATCGCGGCGTCGATGGGGTCGTACGAGACGCTGTCGAAGCCGAACTGGATCACCGCGGAGCCGCCGCTCTTGGCGAACACCTCGAGGCGGAGCGGTACCATCGTCGTGCCGTCGATGGACGCCTGCACGGCGCCGAGTGCCGTGTCGTCGGCGACCGGGGTCATGCGCAGCAGGTAGACCTCGCGGCCGGCGACGGTGCCCTGGCCGGCTACGTCGACCGTCGCGTAGGGCGCCAGCTGCTGCATGTACATGCCGATGGCTGCCGGCGTCATCATCGAGGCCGATGGTGACGGCATGGGCTCGCCCGTCGGCGCGTCGCCGACCATCACCCAGCGGCGCACGGTGTTCGCGGCATAATCGTAGATCCAGGCGGTGCGCGTCGCCTTGCTCACGCCGGCCACCTGGTCGCCGCCGGCGCCCTGCGATTCGACGCGCATACCGGCGTCGCTGACCCAGATGCGCCCCGAGCCATTGCTGGTGAGCGGCGACTGCGCGGGCATCTGACCCATCTGCGCGGCGCTGCCCAGGTCGCCTGACCCATCCTGGCCATGAGCTCCGCGGCGGAGATAGCGGGCAGAGAGGTTGACGAGCCGGCGCCTGCCACGGCGACTGCGCCGGCGACGAGCGCCACGGCCGCTACCAGACCGATGGCGACGTAGATGGCGAGCTTGGAACGCATGGGAGTCCCCTTCCGGAGGTTGCTGCTTCTTACTGTGTACCCCCGGAACGGGCACTGCGCAACCTTACGGCCGCGCGGCCGCAGGCCCTCGCGGCTCACGGCAGCGCGAGGGCGTAGTCCTTCCAGCCCGCGTAGAACTCGTCCCAGCTCACGGCCAGCGACTCGCGGACGGCTTTGTCGATGCCACCCTCCGTGAGATCGGAGTCGGCGACCGCGGTGACGAACGGGCGCAGCTTGGCAAGCCCCCAGCGGTCGAGGACGTAGAGCACCACGGCGCTGGCCTCCAGATACGCGAGCCGGACCTGCTCGTTGGAGCTGCCCATCCAGAGATTGCCGGCGGCCATGGCGTCGAGCAGCGGCCAGAGCTGGTTGCCGGTGGCGACCTCCTCGCGCAGCGGCGTCCAGTCGCGCCCTCCCTCGACCGCCGTGGCGAGCCCTTCGAGCAGGAAGGTGGGGGCGTGCACGGTCTTCGCGAACCACTGCTTGGTGTAGGCGTGCGTCATCTCGTGGGAGAGCATGAGCGGCATCCAGGCGCCGGTGCCGTCGAGCGAGGGGCCGAGCACCCCGATGTCGAGGATGCGCCAGGGCCGCGGTCGCAACCGTGGCCCCGCGTGGGAGAAGTAGCGGATCCTGTCCTCGTCCGGACCACCGCCCAACGAGGCCTTCAAATCCTCCAGGGATGAGAACACGGAGACGAGCACGGAGGCGTCGGGCTCGACGCCGACCAGCGCGAGACGCGTGCGCGCGGAGGCGCCGGCGTCGGCCAGCGCCTCGGCCCTGTCTTTGGAGCGCCGGTCGGCGAGCACGAGGAGCCCGTTGCCGCTCACGGCCACGGGATCGTGAAAGGACATCAGGTACTGGCGCCTCACCGCCGGCGGCGTCGAGTCGCCGGTCGCGACGACGCGAGAGGCGAGCATCTGCAGGTCGAGGATGCGCTCGCCGCCGATGCGGTCGCGAGGGCCGGTGCGGCCGAGCTGCCCGACGGCGCGCACGTCGAAGCGGCCGGGCACGCCGGGCACCTGCGTGCCGAGGAGCGTGAGCCTGGTCCACGGCAGCGGCGAGAGATGCCGGAAGAGCTCGCCCAGCGAACGACGGGCGGCCACGCCGGAGGCGGGCAGGGCGGCGCGGTACGCCACGCGGTCACCGGCGCGCAGCGCCTTCGCCGCGCGGCCCAGCGCCACGCGCGCCTCCTCGGGCGTGGCCGCCCGGGCGACCGGCGGCAGCGCCGCCTGAGGCTCATCGAAGGCCAGCGGCAGAAGGAAGACGAAGCCGGCGAGGACGAAGATGGCGCCGGCCACGACAAACAGCATCAGCCAGGGGCGCACGGTGCGTTGGGCGGAGTCCATGAGCCCTATTGTACGCGGCTCGGCGGTGGGCGCCCGGAAGCGGCCGGGGCGGCCGCGCGCGGGACCGGAGCAGCCGGCAGTTGGCCTGACCCCGGCGCGCGTGTACCCTAGCTCCATATGGACCCCGCACCCCGCGCACGAAAGCCCTATTCGGTGTATCGCAGCGAGGACGGCGCGGCGGCGGAGGCTGCGCCTCCGCCGCGCCCACCGGCGCCGCCCCTTTCCGCCGGGGGCCGCCCGCCGCGCCGCGGACGCCGCAAGCGGCGCGGCGGGCTCCTCGTCGTGCTCATCGCGCTCGTGGTCTTCGCCGCCGTCGCGGCTGTCGCCCTTGCGACCCTGCGCCCGTTCAGCGGTGGCACCAGCGCCACGGCGAGCACGGCGGTTCCGCGGCCGACCGCCGCCGGCGCCGGCGGACCCGCCCAGACCGCCACCAGCGCCACGCCCACGCCCACACCGACGCCCACACCCACACCGACTCCCACGGCCCCGGCCGGGCCGCCGCCCGTCACCGTCACCGCCGGCGGCGACGTGATGGGCGGCTTCGGCGTGAGCGCCGTCGTCGGCAGTATGGGCAGCGGCCTGTTTCGCAGCGTCGCTCCCTACTTCAAGGCCGGCGACTTCGGCTTCGTCAATCTCGAATCGCCGCTCACCTACGGCGGCGATCCGCAGGGCTGGAAGGACGTCATCATCAAAGGCAACCCGGCGCTGGCGCCGGCCATGGCCAAGAGCGGCATCAACGTGGTGACCATGGCCAACAACCACGCCGGCGACATGGGCGACAGCGGCCTTCTGGACAGCTTCAGGTACTGCAAGAAGGCCGGCATCACCGTCGTGGGCGCCGGCACGAACCTCAAAGCGGCCCAGGCCAGCGCCGTGCTCAAGACCAGGGACGGCGCCAAGACGGCCTTTCTCGGCTTCAGCGACGTGCTCCCGATGGGCTACCCGGCCACGTCAGGCAGCCCCGGCACGTCCCCGGGGCGCGCCGACATCAACGCGGTCAAGGCGAACATCCGCGCCGCCGCGAAGAAGTCCGACTACGTTTTCGTGGGCTGGCACTGGAACCTCGAATACAAGCGCGCGCCCAGTTACCTTGAGTCCAGCGAGGGCAAGGCGGCCATCGACGCCGGCGCCGACATCGTCTTCGCGCACCACCCGCATCTGCTCGATGGCGTGCAGGCGTACCACGGGGGCCTGATCTTCTACAGCCTCGGCAACCTCGTCTTCGGCGGCTACGCCGGCGAGACCGCGCAGACCGTGCTGGTGCAGGCCAAAGTCACGCGCCGCGCCATCGACGCGAAGCTCATCCCCGTGAAGATCAGCGGCTCCGGCGTGCCCACGGTGGCCACCGGCTCCACCGGCCTCAGCATCCTGCAGCGCGTGAAGAGCCTCTCCGCCGCGCTCGGCACCACGGTCAAGATCTCCGGCGGCCGTGGCTACGTGCACGTGAAGCGCTGATGCGGCCCGTCCTCTTCCAGATCGGCGACTACAAGCTCTACAGCTTCGGCCTCATGGCGGCTCTGGCGCTCATCGTGCCCGGCCTCACGATCGTGCGGCCGCTGATCAAGCGCCGTGGCGTGAGCGCCGATTTCGCCTACGAGGTCATCGTCGCCGCGGGCGTCGGCGGGTTCGTGGGCGCGCGCATCTACTACCTCATCGAGAACTGGACGGTGGTCAAGGCCGACTTCTGGGGCGCCACCTTCGGCGGCATCGGGTTCACGTGGTACGGCGGCCTCATCGGCGGTTTCTTCGGCGTGGTCGCCTGGTCACTCGTGCGTCGCATCCCGCTGGACATCATGGCCAATGCCACGGCGCCGGCGGTCGCCATGGGCTATGCCATCGGCCGCATCGGCTGCCAGCTCGCCGGCGACGGCGACTACGGCAAGCCGTCGGGCCTCCCATGGGCCATGGGCTACCCCAAGGGCACCGTGCCGACGCCGCCCGGCGTCAAGGTCCACCCCACGCCGATCTACGAGATCATCATCATGGCCTTCGTCGTGTGGATCCTCTGGCGCCAGGCCACGCGCTACGACAAGTCCGGCTGGTGGACCTTCGGCTGGTTCCTGATCCTCTCGGCGGTCGAGCGCTTCGTCGTCGAATTCGTGCGCCGCAATCCGGTCTGGCTCGCCGGGCTCACGCAGCCGCAGTGGGTGGCCCTGGTGCTGGTGTTCGGCAAGCGGCCGGCCGTGCGCGTGTCGACCGGACGGCAGAGCGCTCGGCGCGCCGCTACGAATCGCTGAGCGGCAGAACCTCGCAATCGTGCCACGAGAAAGCATGATCACGAGGCAGCGACGAGCTCGTCGTGCCTACAGGGACGTATAGAGCTCGCTGTAGGGCCTAAGGCTGGCCGGCCTGACGCGCACGAAGGGCACGGCCAGCACTTCGTCCAGATCCATGGCCACGGCGGCGCAGTAGTCTGCGAGCACGCCGCCGAGCGCCTGCATCTCTTCTTCGCTCGCCGGAAACACGGCCACGTCCTTGCCGCAGCACCAAGGCTCGACCTCGCCGCGCACGTAGATCTCGCCGCCGTGCATGCCCGTGGCGAGGTGGCCGCCGACCACGGGTCCGTCGAGCCGCGAATGCATGCCGAGCAGTACCAGCAGGCCGCCGGCCATGTACTCGCCGAAGAAGTCGCGGGCCTTGCCCCCGCACACCAGCACCGGCCGCAGGTCCTTGTAGGCCTTCATGTGGATGCCCACCCGGTAGCCCACATCACCCTCGATGAAGACCCGCCCGCAGCGCATGCCGTAGCCAAGCACATCTCCGGCGCTGCCGTGGACGACGATGCGGCCGCCGTTCATGGTGTTGCCGACGCCGTCCTGAGCGTTGCCGAAGACCTCGATGGTGGGGCCGTCCATGAACATGCCCAGGGCCTGGCCGGGGGTGCCGTGCACTTCGATGCGCCGGCCCTCGCCCGAGAGCCCGGTACCGATGTACCGCTGACCGTTGACATTGTCGAGGCGCACCGTGCCGGCGCCCTCGTCGAAGGCCTGCCGCACCGCGTCGTTGACGTACGTGTAGTACGTGCCCCGGCAGTCGATCGTCGCCGCGTCGCCACTGCGGACGACCGGCGGAGCAGTGCGAACGTGGCCGACCACGCGCCCGTCGAAGGTGGTGGGCGCGGTCATCTGCACTCCCCGGTCACAGCCCCGCCGGCCTAACGCCGAGGATCTCGCAGGTCTGGGCGTCCAGGCCCACGCCGCGCAGGCGCTCGCGGCTGCCGCGCAGCGACTCGATGGCGTTGACGCCCAGGGCGCCGAGGATCTCCTTGAGCTCGTGACTCCAGGCGCGCACGAGGTTGCCGAGGCGCTCGGCGCCCCACTCGGGGTCGAGGCGGCGCGTGAGCTCGTTCTTCTGGGTGGTGAGCCCCCAGCTGCAGCTGCCCGTGTGGCAGCCCTGGCAGAGGTGGCAGCCCAGGGCGATGAGCGCGGCCGTGCCGATGGCGACCACGTCCGCCCCGAGGGCGATGGCCTTCGCCATATCGGCCGACGAGCGGATCGAGCCGGCCGCGATGATGGAGGCGCGGTTGCGGATGCCTTCGTCGCGCAGCCGCTGGTCGACCACGGCGATGGCGATCTCCAGTGGGATGCCGACGTGATCGCGGACCACCTGCGGCGCCGCGCCCGTGCCCCCGCGAAAGCCGTCGAGGTACACGTAGTCGGCGCCGGCGTGCACCACGCCGGAGGCGATCGCCGCGACGTTGTGCACGGCGGCGATCTTCACGCCCACCGGCTTGTAGCCGGTGGCCTCTTTGATCGCGAAGATGAGCTGGCGCAGGTCCTCGATGGAGTAGATGTCGTGGTGCGGCGCCGGCGAGATCGCGTCCGAGCCTCGGGGGATGCGCCGCGTGGTGCTGACGTCCTCGTCGATCTTCTCGCCGGGCAGATGACCGCCAATGCCCGGCTTGGCGCCCTGCCCCACCTTGATCTCCACCGCGGCTCCGCGGTTGAGGTACTCCGCATCCACGCCGAACCTGCCTGAGGCCACCTGCACGATCACGTTGTCCTGATACGGGAAGAGGTCCTCGTGCAGGCCGCCCTCGCCGGTGTTCATGAGGATGCCGCAGCGCGCGGCGGCCAGCGCCAGGGAGCGATGCACGTTGAGCGATACGGAGCCGTAGCTCATCGGCGAGAAGATGATGGGCGTCTGGAGCTCCACGTTGTTGCGCAGGCCGGCGCCGGGCCTCAGGCGGAAGCCGCCGGCGCCGTCCGCCTCGACCTCCACGGCGTCCGGCTTGGCGCCCAGGTAGGTGCGCAGCTCCATCGGTTCGCGCAACGGGTCGATGGATGGGTTGGTGACCTGGCAGGCGTCCAGCACGAGGTGGTCGAACACGCTGAAGTACGGCTTGTCGTTGCCCATGCCGGTGAGCATCACCCCGCCGGCCTCGGCCTGCCGCCAGATGGACTTGCGCATGCCGGTCGCCCACGAAGCGTTCTCGCGGAAGGCCAGCGGGCTCTTTTCGATGGTGATGGCGTGCGCCGGGCAGAAGGTCACGCAGCGGTGGCAGGCGCGGCACTTGACGTCGTCCGGCAGCGGGCGCTCGTCGAACGTGTACACGTCCCAGCCGCACTGCTGCACGCAGCGCCCGCAGCGCTGGCAGCGGTCGTC
>JAPLCM010000149.1 GCA_026392275.1 Actinomycetota bacterium
GATGGCCTCGCCCGCGGAGACGATCCCGTCGAGCTGGTGGGCCGCGCGCTCCGCTGCCACGATCCGGCTCCGGAACAGGCCATCTGCGGTCACCCCGACGAGAGCGAGCCGCCGGCCGAGCAGGGCATGACCGTCGGCAGCATGGTCTGTGACCTGGACGAGCGCCGCATCTATGTCTGCGCCGGCCCGCCTTGCGAGAATCCCTACCAAGTGTACGAGATGTAGGGCCGGGAACGCCCGTGATCGCTCCCGACCTCGTCATCGCCAACGGCCGCGTCGTCGACGGCTGCGGCAACCCCTGGTACCACGGCGACGTGGCCGTGCGCGGGGACCGTATCGCCGCCATCGGCGCGGCGCACACGCTGCGCGGCCGCGCGGTCGTGGACGCGGGCGGCCGCTACATCGCTCCGGGGTTCGTCGACCCGCATACGCACTCCGACATCTCCATCCTGCAGCACCCGCGGGCGGAATCCGCGGTGAGGCAAGGGGTCACCACTCATGTCACGGGCAACTGCGGTATGTCGGCGGCGCCGCTTGGCGCGGCTCACCGCGACGAGACGCTGCACAACTGGGCGCACTACTGGGACATCAGCGGAGTCGCCTGGGACTGGACGAGCTTCCGCCAGTATCTCAAGGCGCTGGAGCTCGCGGGCGCGGCCATCAACATCGCTCCTCTGGTCGGTCACGGCGCCCTGCGTCTGGCGGTCATGGGCCTTGCCGAGCGGCCGCCCACCGCAAAGGAGCAGGCGCGCATGGAGCGGCTGCTGGACGCCGCCCTCCGCGCCGGCGCCCACGGCCTCTCCACGGGACTCGTGTACCCGCCCGGCTGCTACGCGTCCACCGACGAACTGGTGCGCCTTTGCCGCGTCGTCGGCCGTCACCAGGCGATCTACACCTCTCACGTGCGCGGGGAGCGCGAGACCATCCTCGGGGCCGTCGCCGAGGCGCTCGCCATCGCTCGTGAGTGCGGCGTCGCCGTCGAAGTGTCGCACAACGCCCCCAAGTGGGGGGCTCCCGAGCACGCCGGCGCCAACCTGGCGCTCATCGAGGAGGCGCGTCTCGACGGTCTCGACGCCACGACCGACAACGACGTGCATCCCGAGCTTGCGCCGCGTCTGTCGAGGGCGCTGCCGCAGCCCCTGCTCGACCTCGACCGACCGGCGCTCGTGCGGCTGCTCGCCGACCGTGCTGAACGGGACAACCTGCGCCGCGCCGTGGCCGAGGACGCGCTGCCCGGCGCCGGCTATACAGGATTGCTCCGCCACGGCCGCTTCGACCGCATCGTGATCCTGCATGCGGAGCGGCACCCCGAGCTGCGCGGCAGGTCCGTGGCCGATATTGCCGCTGAGCGGGGCCGCGACGGCTTCGACACGTTCCTCGACCTCATCGTCGAGGAGGACGACCGTGTGGTCGGCATCTTCGACTACATCGCGCAGGACGACATCAAGACTCTGCTCCGCCATCCGCTCGCAATGGTCTGCTCCGACGGTCTCGTCATGCCCCCGGCGGAGGACCTCGACGGCACGTCGCTCTACTGGCCCTGCAGTTACGGCGAGTACCCGGGCATCCTCGAGCGCTACGTGCGCGACGAGCCGGTGCTGCGCCTCGAGGAGGCCGTCCGCAAGATGACCTCCTTCCCCGCGCAGCGCTTCGGCTTGCTCGACCGCGGCGTGCTGCGTCCGGGGCTGTGCGCCGACATCGTCGTCTTCGATCTCGACAAGGTGCGCGACCGGGCCACCAACCTGTATCCGCACACATACCCCTTCGAGAACATCCCCCATCGGCACCCCGAAGGGCTCGATTGGGTGCTGGTCAACGGCCGGCCGGTGATCGCCGAAGGCGAACACACGGGGGCCTTGCCCGGGCGCGTGCTGCGGCGCCGCTGACGTCCGCGGCCGGCGGGCCAGAACGTACAAGACGCCCGCCGCCGACGCGGCCCGCGCTCTCGCGCTGTACTTGGACATGATGTAGAATCGCGGCCGATGATCAGCGTCCAGGACATCCTCGAGATCCCCGACCTGAACCTCAGATTGCTGGCCGGAGCCAAGTCCACCAGCAACCCCGTGCGCTGGGTGCACATCACCGAGGTCCCCGACCCGACCAGGTGGCTCAAGGGCGGCGAGCTGCTCCTCACCACCGGCTACGGTTTCGTCGGCGCGGAGGACCGCCAGATCGAGCAGCTCAAGCTGCTCATCGATCACAACCTCTCGGGGCTCGGCTTCGGCACCGGCTTCAGCTTCGATACGGTGCCGCCGGCGCTTGTCAGGGTCGCGGAGGAGTACGGTTTTCCGCTCTTCGAGGTGCCGTACCACGTGCCGTTCATCGCCATCACCGAGGCCGTGGCCTCGAAGATCGTCAACGAACAGTACTCGCTTCTGCAACGCAGCCTGGCGGTGCACGAGAAGCTCACCAAGATCGTGCTCGAAGAGAAGGGCCTCGAGGCCATTCTCTCGACGCTGTCGGCCCTGGTCGGGTGTTCGGCGGTTCTTTTCGACTTTCACGGCGTGGTGCTCAGTGAGGCCGCCTACCGGCGCCACCTGGGCGGCGAGCTCATCGCCGATCTCTGGGGCCGGATCAGCGACCGCCGCGCCGATCGTCAGAACTTCGCCCTCAGCATGGAGGGCGTCGGTTCGGGGGTGCAGGTCTACCCCGTGGTCGCCTCGCATCGCATCGGCGCCTTCCTCGCCGTGGTCAAGGACAGCGGCGACTTCAGCGAGTACGACCGCATCATCCTGCACAGCGTGGTCACCGTGACGGCGCTGGAGCTGGTGAAGAAGAAAGCTGTCGCCGAGACTGAGAAGCGGCTGGCCGGCGACTTCTTCGACGAGCTCATCGCCAGCGATCTCTTCGAGGAGGAGATCGCCCGCCGGCTGGCCTTCTTCGGTCTCGACGCGCAGTCTCCGCACCTCATCGTTCTTCTCGACATCGACGGCTTCGCGGCGGCTGGCGACGCGCGTGGCGAGCGCGAGGAGACCATGGTGCAGGACGTCAAGGAGCGGTTGCACTGGGCGGTCGACGAGTTCATGGCACAGCGCGACGTGCTCTTCATCTCGGCGTCCCGCAGCGACTCAGTGGTCATCCTCGTGCAGCCGGGCAAGCTCGACGGCGGCGCGGTGATCGCCCTCGCCGGAGAGCTCCAGGCGGCCATCGACCTGCTCATTCCCGAGATCAGCGTGTCGGTCGGCATCGGCCGCCCGCACCGCCAGCTCATCGATCTGCGCCAGAGCTACTACGAGGCCAGCTACGCCATCAAGATCCGCAGGCTCAAGGGCGAGCCGGGCGTCATCGCCAGCTTCGACGATCTGGGTTCCTATGGGCTTCTGTTGGGCCTGCAGGACACGCTGTCACTGCAGGTCTTCTACGACAGCGTGCTCGGCAAGCTGCAGGACTACGACGAGCAGAACTCCAGCGATCTCGTGAAGAGCCTCGCCTCATTTCTCGAGGCCAACGGCCACTGGGGCGACGCCGCCGAGAAGCTCTACGTGCACCGTCACACGCTGCGCTACCGCATGAAGCGCGTGGAGGAGATCACCGGCCGCGACCTCAACAAGTCGCAGGACCGCATGGAGTTCTGGCTGGCTCTCAAGGCCAAGGAGATCATGGACCAGGCCAAGACGGGCAAGGCCTCGTCCTAGGACACCACCAGCGAGCCGTTGTCCACGACCACGTTGACGCCGGTGACCGCCTCCGTCTCGAGACAGAACCGCACGGCGGCCCCGACGTCGGCCGGCGCCACAAGGCGCTCCGACGTCACCTTGGCGGCCGCCCGCAGCGTGGCCGCCCTGTGCTCGTCGTCCTCCAGGTCTACAGGCCCCGGAGCGACGCCGCAGACTCTCACGCCGTCGTCGGCCCAGGCTCGTGCCAGCTCCTTGACGAGGTGGATCTGAGCCGCCTTGGCGGCGCCGTGCGCCGCGAACGTCGCCCAGGGCTGCAGACCCAGGTAGTCGGTGATGGCGACAATGGCGCCGCCCGCGGCCGCGCCGGCCGTGAAGAGATCGCGGGCGGCGACGGCCGTGAAGAAGAAGCCTTTCGCGATGGTGTCGAGCGAGGCGTCCCACGAGGCCTCGTCCAGGCGCTCGGGTGGCGTGGGCACGAATGGTCCGCTGGCCGCATACACCAGCCCGTCAAGGCCGCCGAGAGCTGCTGCGGCCTCGGCTACCAGGCCCTCGGCCGCCGTTGGCCAGCGCACGTCGGCGGCCACTGCGGCGACGACCGGCGCGCCTGCCGCGCGGAGCGCGTCGACCTGCGCGCCGGCTTCTTCGCCGGCCGTCCGCGAGGACACGCAGACGGCGGCGCCGTGCGCGGCGAGATCGAGGGCCAGGGCGCGACCGAGGCGGTGCACTCCGCCGACCACCAGGATCCGGGCGCCGGCGACCCTCACGTCGGCTCCCCTAGGTGCGCATACGACTCGGTGGCGACGCAGACGCTCGCCTGACTCGCGAGATCGCGGGCTGCCACTCTCACCGGGCCACCGAGTTCGGAGGAGAAGGCTGCGATCCTGTCGTGGACACGCTCGGGCCCGGCCATGCAACGCCTCCGTTCGTGGGCTGTGGTAAACATATACGAGCGGGGAGCGCGACGGCCAGTGTCGCCGGCGCCGCAGGCGGCGGAGGGGGCGCGCAGCTTCGCGTGCCGTGCGGTTCTGCGCGTTTTCCTTTCTTTCTGGGCTTATCTGGGCGTTCTCATGTGCTAGACTGCCAAATCGCGGAGGCCTTTGTGAGTGTTCGCATCAAGAGCGTCATCATCGGGATAAGGAGCGAGGAGGAGTCATGATCGTCGGTGTCCCTAAGGAGATCAAGAACGAAGAGTATCGCGTCGCGGTCACGCCGAACGGCGTCAAGGAGTTCGTGCGCGCCGGCCACACCGTCTACGTCGAGAACGGCGCCGGCGTCGGCAGCGGCTTCGACGACGCCGCGTACGCGGCTGCCGGCGCCACGCTGGTGAAGGTCGAGGACGTGTTCGCCAAGTCCGACATGATCGTCAAGGTCAAGGAGCCGCTGCCCGTCGAGTGGCCCATGTTCAAGAAGGACCAGATCCTCTACACGTACCTGCACCTCGGCGCGGCCTACGCCAAGGACCTTACCGACGGCATGCTCGCCGCCGGCATCCGGGGTATCGCCTACGAGACTGTTGAGCTCCCCAATGGCGCGCATCCACTCCTCTTCCCGATGAGCGAGGTCGCCGGCCGTCTGGCCATTCAGGCCGGCGCCACGCACCTGCAGAAGGACAACGGCGGCCGCGGCGTGCTACTCGGCGGCGTCACCGGCGTACCGCCGGCCAAGGTCGTCGTCATCGGCGGCGGCACCGTCGGCGTCAACGCCGCCAAGATGGCGGTAGGCCTCAATGCCCGCACCGTCATCCTCGACAACAGTGCCGACCGCCTCTCCTATCTCGACGACATCTTCGGCGGTCGCGTCGAGACCGTGCTCTCCACCGAAGCCGCCATCGAAGAAGAGATCGAGCACGCCGACCTCGTGATCGGCGCCGTGCTGCTCCCCGGAGGCGCCCAGGCTCCGCACCTGATCAAACGCTCGATGCTCAAGAAGATGCTGCCCGGCTCCGTGATCGTCGATGTCGCCATCGATCAGGGCGGCTGCTTCGAGACCTCAAAGCCCACCACGCACAGCGATCCCACCTATGTGGTCGACGGTGTGATCCACTACTGCGTCGCCAACATGCCCGGCGCCGTAGCCCGCACCTCCACCATGGCGCTCACCGGTCGCACGCTGCCGTACGGCCTCGCCATCGCCAACAAGGGCTTCGAGCAGGCCGTCAAGGACGATGCGGCTCTCGCCTTGGGTGTCAACGTGTACCGTGGCAAGCTCACCACTCCCGCGGTGGCCGAGGCTCACAAGATGGAGTACACGCCGCTGGACAAAGTGCTGGCGTAGCAGCTGAATCGGTGCCGCGGCGTCCACTGGCCGCGTCCCGTCGAGTATGCCAGACTGAAGCCGCGTGTGGACGCATGTCCGCACGCGGCTTCTTCCGTTGCGGGCGGCGTCTCGCCCTGCCGGGGCCTGTCCTGCCGACCGGGACGGGCAGCGGGCGCGGTCGAAGCGCCGGGGGATGCATGGGCACGGCAAAGGAGCATGAATGGGCGATCTACTCCGCATCGACCTCACCACCCGCACTTCCCGAGAAGAGACGGTCCCGCCGGAGCTCATCGGGGAGTTTATCGGGGCCAAGGGTCTCGGGACCCACTACCTCTGCGCCGAGGTAGGCCCCGAGGTCCAGCCGCTCGAGCCCGAGGCCAAGCTCATCTTCGCCATCGGCCCCATGGCCGGCACCACGATGCTGGGCAGCAATCGCTACGGTCTCTTCTTCGTCTCGCCGCTCACCGGCGCCTACTGCGAGTGCTACTCCGGGGGCAACCTCACGCCCCAGTTCGCAAAGACCGGCTACAAGGTCGTTATCGTCGAGGGCAAGGCCGCCGGGCACGTCTACCTCGAGATCAGCGAAGAGGGCGTCGCCTTCCACAGCGCCGAAGACCTCTGGGGCCTCGACGCCTACGAGTCCGAAGACAAGATCATCGAGCGCACCGACCACAAGCGCGCCCAGGCGTGCGTCATCGGGCCGGCCGGGGAGCGCCTGGTGCGCTTCGCCTGCGTGAACAACAACAAGTGGCATCAGCTGGGCCGCGGCGGCCCCGGCGCCGTGTTCGGCAGCAAGAACCTCAAGGGCATCGTCTGGCACGGTGAGAAGAAGGCCGAGGTCGCACGACCCGACGCGTACAAGGCGGTCGTGCGCGACCTCCTCGCGCGCACCAAGGGCGACCCCGGCGTCGCCGCCTACCAGCGCGGCGGCACCCTCAACATGGTGCGCATCATGAACGGCGTGAACGCTTTTCCCACGCGTTACTGGCGCAAGGGCACGCTCGAGGGCTTCGAGCGCATCACCGTCGAGACGATGCTGGCGGAGCACGGCACCAGGCACGAGCTGTGCCCCCCCTGTACCTTCAAGTGCGTCAAGCACAACTTCGTCTTCGAGGGCCGGCACAAGGGCCTCGAGATCGAGGGTCCTGAGTACGAGACGGCCTACGTCTTCGGCGGGCTCTGCGAGATCAAGGACTTCTCCGAGATCATGTGGCTCAACGACATCTGCGACCGTCTCGGCGTCGACAGCATGACGGCCGGCAACCTCTGCGCCCTGGCCATCGAGGCCTCGCAGCGCGGCCTGATCGACGAGAAGATGGAGTTCGGCGACCCCGACTGCGTCGGTGATTTCCTCACCAAGATGTGTCTGCGCGAGGGCATCGGCGACATCTGGGCCGACGGCGTGCTGCGGGTCGAGAAGGAGTACGGCCTCGAAGGCATCGCCGTGCACGTCAAGGGCATGGAGCCGGCCGGCTACGACCCGCGCGTCATGAAGGGCATGGGTCTTGGCTTCGCCACCGCCACGCGCGGGGCGTGCCATCTGCGCGCCACGATGTACAAGCCCGAGCTCATCGGCGTCATCGATCCGCAGGCCATCGAGGGCAAGGCCGCCATCTACTGCGACTGGGAAGACCGCCTCACGATCATGGACACCTTGCTCTACTGCCGCTTCTACCGCGATCTCGTGCAGTGGCCGTACATCACCGCCGTGGTCAACGCCGCCATCGGCGCCGACTACGACGAAGACGACCTGCACCACATCGCCAACCGCATCGTCACGATGTCGCACGACTTCAATGCCGCGAGAGGCATCGGGCGCGAGTCGGAGCGGCTGCCGGACTGGGTCAGCGACAAGCCCATGGAGGACGAGGGCGCGCTCACCTTTCCGCAGGCCGAGATGGAGTACATGCTGGCCGACTACTACAGCATCCGCGGCTGGGGCGAGTTGCCTGCGCTCTGAGGCGACGGCAGCGGCGGGCGCGACCGTGGACGCGCGCGTTTCTACAGGCCGAAGTAGTCCTTGACCCGGCGGTACGGGGCCAGGCTCTCGCTGAACGCCTGGAAGACGACCTGCAGGCGGCGCGTCGAGGCTCCGAGCCGGTCGATGCTGGCGACGACCTGCTCCGTCTGGTGGGCCATTTCGTCGCCGAGCTTCGCGAGCTCCTCCGCGCGCAGCGCGAGACCGACCGCCAGAGGCCCGGCCACGCGCGAGACCCTGATGCCGCGCTTCAGCAGCCGCCACGCCTTGATGGCGAGGTGGCCGGCCGCGACGCAGACCACCACGAAGCTGCAGAGACCGACAGCGAGCACAAAGAGACCGTTGGGTTGCATGACGAGAGTCTATCTCGCTCGGGCCGCGAGGGACAGACCGGCGTCCATGGCGGCGGCCGGCACGACCCGCGAAGCCGCGTTCATGGCAGCCGGATGGGGTACCTGCAGGCCAGCGCGCAGCCGCGGCCGTCGAGCTTGCTCACCTTTACCACGTCGCCGGTGTGGGGAGCCTCGATGAAGAGGCCGCTGCCGATGTAGATGCCGACGTGGCTGTAGAAGCTCGCATCGCCGAAGAAGACGAGGTCGGCCGGCTGCATGCGGCTGAGCGGGACCGGCGTGCCCTGGCGAGCCTGCAGCGTGGCGCCGTGCAGGACGCTCACGCCGAACTTGGCGTACACATACATGACAAGGCCCGAGCAGTCGAAGCCGCCTGAGGGCGAAGCGCCGCCCCATACGTAGGGGATGCCGAGGTACTTCATCGTCTCCTTGACGAGCGCGATCTGGGCGGCGCTGCCGTTGATACTGTCGATGTCGACGCCGACGGCGTCGGCGAGGCGTTGCGACGCGGCAGCGTCGAGGCGGGCCTGCCGCGCGATGATCTCCTTGACCCGGGCGTCGAGCTCGGCGAGCAGCGCCTGCCGCTGTGCCAGCTGGTCCTCCACGTCGGCGCGCTTCTCGCGCAGGTCCATCTCCCGGGTGAGCGCCTGGGCGCGGTCCTTCTCGGCCCGATCGGCGAGCTGGCCCACCCTCTGGGTGAGTGCTTCGATGCCGGCGACGGTGTCTTCGTCTGCCTGGCTGATCTGCCGGAAGTAGTCGATCTGCGTGTCGATCTCGGTGAAATCGCGGGTGCCCAGCATCACGTCGAGCACGCTCACGCCGCCGTTCTTGTAGATGTCGGCCATGCGCTCGCCGAGTACCGCGCGCGCCACGTCGAGCTGCAGCTGCGCGCGCGCCAGGTCGCGGCGGGTCTCGACGAGCCACACGTTGATGTCGTCGAGCTCCGCGCGCGCCACGTTGTACTTCTCGACGGTGATCTGGGAGGCGTGGTCCAGCCGTGCGACCTCGGCGCGCGCCTGCCTCGCCTGTGCCTGCAGAGACTCGAGATCCTGGGCCGCGGGGGCGGCGAGGGTCGCGGCGGGAAGCAGTATGAGGACCACGGCGGCCAGCGCGCAGGCGAACGCGACCGTCATCGCGGCCTGCCGCGCCTTTGCCTGTGCTCGGTCTCGTATCATGGTCTCGCCGTAGTGTATCGGAAGTTTTCTCCCGCCCTTTACCACGCGCCTGCGGCGCGGCGCCTCCCGCTGCTTTACAACCCTGCGACGGAGGGTATACAATCCATGGTTCATTCACGTCGCGGGGTGGAGCAGTCCGGTAGCTCGTCGGGCTCATAACCCGAAGGTCGCAGGTTCGAATCCTGCCCCCGCTACCAAGCCTTCCGGGGCGCCCGTTCGGGCGCCCTAATTGTTGTGCGGCGCGGCGCGCGCCCGGGATCCCTTGCGTGGGGGCGTGAGGTGCCCTCACGGCGTCCTGAGATTGAGGGGCAGTGCCGGTGGGTACCACCGGACTCGGAATCGCAGTCCACAGACACCCGGGAGTCGATCATGAGTACAGGGAAGCAAGCCGCCGCGGAGTTCTTCGGCACGTTCTGGCTGGTGTTCGGCGGCACCGGGGCCGCCGTGCTGGCCGCCTCCGTGGGCGCCAGCGGCATCGGCTGGCTCGGCGTCTCGCTGGCCTTCGGCCTCACCGTTGTGACCATGGCGTATGCGGTGGGCCATATCTCCGGCGGCCACTTCAACCCTGCAGTGAGCATCGGCTTGTGGGTCGGCGGCCGCTTCCCGGCGGGCAAGCTCGCCGTCTACATCATCGCTCAGGTCCTCGGCGCCATCGCCGCGTCGGCCGTGCTCTACGTGATCGCCAGCGGCAAGGCCGGCTTCACTCTCGCCGACGGCTTCGCCGCCAACGGCTACGGCGACCATTCCCCGGCGGGGTACACGATGCTGGCCGCGATCGTCATCGAGCTGCTCCTCACCTTCTTCTTCCTGCTCGTGATCCACGGCGTCACCGACAGGCGCGCGCCGGTCGGTCTGGCGCCGCTGGCCATCGGCCTCACCCTGACGCTCATCCACCTCATCAGTATCCCGGTGGACAACACCTCGGTGAACCCCGCGCGTAGCCTGGCGCCCGCCCTGTTCGTAGGCGGCTGGGCGCTCAGCCAGCTGTGGCTGTTCATCGTGTTCCCGATCGTGGGCGCGGTGATCGCCGGTCTCGTGTACCGGTACGTGCTCGAGGTTCCGCAGTCCGCCCGCGACAAGATCGAAGGTCCGGGCGAGGATACGGAGTAGGCGCTGGGACTCGCGGCGGGCGGGAGGCTACACCCGCCGGCCGCGAGTCCCCGTGGCCGTACGCCCTTCTGCTATGCTCGGCCGGGCTCGGGAGTGAGATTCTGAGCACGGCCTGAGAGGAGGCACCATGTCGGTGCTGATCGTCGTCAACACCCCTCCGTACGGCAGCGAGGGGCCGTTCAACGCCTTTCGTCTCGCCGAGGCGCTGGCCCTGCGCGACGAACACGTCGAGGTCTTTCTCATGGGTGACGCCGTGCACGCGGCGCGCGCCGGGCAGGACCCCCGCGGCGCCCACGCCTCGCTTGAACACATGCTGCTCGGCCTCCTCGACAGGGCCGTGGACGTGTCGTGCTGCGGAACCTGCTGCACAGCCCGCGGCCTTTCGGAGGACGATGTCGTCCCGGCTGTTCGTATGGCGACCATCCACGACCTTGCCGCTGCGACGGCTCGCAGCGACAAGGTCGTCTCCTTCTGACGGGTCGCTGTGGCGAGGGCCAACGCGGCCGGCTTCCGTCTCGAGAGGCGCCTGGCGAACTTCGTTGATCGGGAGGTCGTTCTTCGCTGCGACGAGCACGCGCTCCTTCTGCTGTCCGGGGGCGCCGACTCGATGGCTCTGCTCGCCCTCTTGCCGAATGTCGACACGCGCCTCGGCCTTCGACTTCGCCTCTCAGCTCTTCATGTCGACTATGGCGCCCGCGGCGCCGCTTCGGATCGCGACTGCGAGATCGTGGTGCGCGCCTGCGAGGCGGCTGGGGTACCTCTCCATGTCGTGAGCCTGCGGCCACGGCTCAGCGGCGCCGGCTTCCAGGCCCGCGCCCGCGCGTTCCGCTACGAGCGCGCAGCCGAGCTCGCCGCCGCCCTCGGCTGCCACGTCGTCGCCACCGGCCACAACCGCGACGATCAGGCCGAGACAATCCTGTATCGCCTGGCTAAGTACGCGACGCCGCGCGGCCTCGCCGGCATGCGCCCGCGCGAGGCGCGGCTCGTGCGACCCCTCCTCTGCCTCGGCGCGGCTGAGATCCGCGAGTACTGCCACGCCTGCGGCGTCGAGTACGGGGAGGACGTCACCAACGCCCAGCCCGTCTACGCGCGCAACGCGCTCCGACTCGAGGTGCTCCCCGCGCTGGCGCGCCTGAACCCGCGGGTCGCTGAGACCCTTGCGGACACCGCGGCGATGGCCGCGGCGGAGGCCGACGTGCTGGCCGCGGCGACGGCCGCGGCGGCCGCGCGCTCGGCCGGGTCGCTCGCGCCCCAGGATCTGGCCGCTCTCGACATCGCAGCGCTGCGTGCGGAGGCGCCCGCGCTGCGTGCCCTGGTGCTTCACGAGGCGGCGCGGAAGGCGCTGGGCGGCGAGGCTCTCGTGGAGCGGCGCGTGGTGGAGGCGCTGCTCGCGCTGTGCGCGCGGCGCGACGACTCCGGCCGCAGCAGCATCGGGCGCGGCCTCGAGGCGGTGCGCGCCGGCGGCGTGCTTCACTTCCGCCGGCGCGAGGCGCCGCACGACTGCGTACCGGCGAGCGTCGACGGCGCGGCGCTGGCGGCCGCCGAAGGCGGGGGCGTTGCCCTCGCCATCTGTGGCCGCCGCTTCCGCGCGCGCCTGCTCGAAGGTTCGGCGCTCGAGCGCGACCCGGCGAGAGCCTGCGTCGGCTTGGCCGCGCCGCCGCGCCGCGTGACGCTGCGTCACCTGCGGCGCGGCGAGCGTTTCGCCCCGCTCGGCCTTGGCCACGAGACGACGGTAGCGCGCTTTCTGGCCGGCGCGCGAGCGCCGGCCTCCGAGCGCGCCCGGGCCCTCGTGCTCACCATCGACGACGCCGTGGCGTGGGTGGGGTACACGGACGCCGGCGCGACCACGCGCGGCAGGGTTGCGCAGGGCTTTCGCGTGCGTGAGAGTAGCCGCTGTACGCTGCTCGTCGTCGAGGAGGACACGTGAAAGCCCCTATCGCAGAGGTGCTGGTCGGCCGCGAGGAACTGGCCGCCAAGGTCGAGGATCTTGCCGCCCAGATCTCGCGCGACTACGAGGGCAGGGAGATCCTCCTCGTCGGCGTGCTCAAGGGGGCGGTGTTCTTCATGGCCGACCTCGCGCGTCGCATCGACGTGCCGGTAGCTCTCGATTTCATGGCTGTGTCGAGCTACGGTTCGTCCACCGATTCTTCCGGTGTGGTGCGCATCCTCAAGGACCTGGACCTCGAGATCGTCGGTCGCCACGTGCTCATCGTCGAAGACATCATCGACTCCGGGCTCACGCTCAGTTACCTTCTCAAGAACCTGCGCAGCCGCAAGCCAGCCTCGCTCGAGATCTGCGCCCTGCTCACCAAGCCCTCGCGGCGGCGCACGGAGATCCCCTGCAAGTACGTGGGCTTCGAGATCGAGGATAAGTTCGTCGTCGGCTACGGCCTCGATCTGGCCGACCACTTCCGCACGCTCGACTTCATTGGCGTCCTCACCCCCGAGGCCGCCGCCGCGATCGTCGACCACGAGGGTTCTTTGCTGTAGCCAGACGGGTATGCTACTCTGGCAGGAAGGGCCTTTGCAGGCTCAAAGACCCTGCCTACCTGTGGTCCGGGAGCATCCGTCCAGAAGGGTCCACGTGAGCAGATTCATCCGCAGCGCCCTGTTCCCCATCCTCATCGTGATCGTCGTCGCGATGTTCATCGAGTGGGTCATCCAGGGCAAGAGCAGCAACGAAGCCCCCAAAGCGATCTACTCGGCCCCCGGCATGGCCACCGAGCAGGTCCTCACGAACGACCTGCAGGCCGGCGTCGTCAAGAGCGTCGTCCTCGACCCGCAGAGCAAGCTCGCGCAGGTGACCCAGCTCGGCGGCGTGTTCTACGTCACGCCGATCGCCGACCCCGCCGCGCTCGAGGAGTTGCTCAAGACCAGCGCACCTCGGGTGACCGTCAGCCAGGACACCGTGGCCAAGCCGCCCGCAGTGCCGAGCTTCACCAACGACGTCATCAACGGCCGCGTCCAGACGGTCGTCATGAACACCAAGGACCAGACACTGCAGGTCACCCTCAAGGCTCCCGAGGGCGGCAAGGAAACCCAGTACTCGGTCGGCACCACCGACCCCGCCATCACCACGGAGTTGCTCAACCAGTACCAGGTCCCCTACGACGCCAAGAGCCCCAACTCGCCCTGGTGGACGGGGGCGCTCACGTTCATCCTGCCGTTCCTCCTCATCATCGGCTTCTGGATCTTCATCATGAACCGCATGCAGGGCGGCGGGTCCAAGGTCATGAGCTTCGGCAAGAGCCGCGCCAAGCGCGTCAGCGCCGATTCCCCCAAGGTCACGTTCAAGGACGTGGCCGGCGCCGACGAGGCCGTCGAGGAACTTCACGAGATCAAGGAGTTCCTCGAGAACCCCAAGAAGTTCCAGCAACTGGGCGCGCGCATCCCTAAGGGCGTGCTGCTGTTCGGCCCGCCCGGCACCGGCAAGACGCTCCTCGCGAGGGCCGTCGCCGGCGAGGCGGGCGTCCCGTTCTTCAGCATCAGCGGCTCGGACTTTGTGGAGATGTTCGTCGGTGTCGGAGCCTCGCGAGTGCGCGACTTGTTCGCTCAGGCCAAGGAAAACGCGCCCTGCATCATCTTCGTCGATGAGATCGACGCCGTCGGCCGTCACCGCGGCGCCGGCATGGGCGGCGGGCACGACGAGCGCGAGCAGACCCTCAACCAGCTGCTCGTCGAGATGGACGGCTTCGAGAGGAAGGACAACGTCATCCTCATCGCCGCCACCAACCGCCCCGACATCCTCGACCCCGCGTTGCTGCGCCCCGGCCGCTTCGACCGCCAGATCGTCGTCGACCGGCCCGACAGGCCCGGGCGCCGAGCCATCCTCGACGTACACTCGCGCGGCAAGCCCATCGGCAAGGACATCGATCTCGACGCCCTGGCCGCGCAGACATCGGGCTTCACCGGGGCCGACCTCGCCAACCTCGTCAACGAGGCGGCGTTGCTGTCGGCCCGCTACGGCCGCAAGGTCATCGGGATGCACGAGCTCGAAGAGGGCATCATGCGCGTCCTCGCCGGCCCGGAGAAGAGGACGCGCATCATCTCCGAGAAGGAGAAGGCCATCACCGCCTATCACGAGATGGGCCACGCGCTCGTCGGGCACTTCCTCGAGCACACCGACCCGGTGCACAAGATTTCGGTCGTGAGCCGTGGCCAGGCCTTGGGCTACACTATTTCGCTGCCCACCGAAGACAAGTTCCTTACGACCAAGGGCGAGCTCATGGATACCCTCGCGATGACGCTGGGCGGGCGCGCCGCTGAGGAGGTCGTGTTCGGCGAGATCACCACGGGCGCCGCCAACGACCTCGAGAAGGCCACCGCCACCGCCAAGCAGATGATCATGCGCTTCGGCATGAGCGAGGAGCTCGGCCCGCGGACCTTGGGCCACGATCAGTCCATGCCCTTCCTGGGGCGTGAGTTCCAGCAGCAGGCCGACTACTCGGACGAAGTGGCGCGCCAGATCGACGACGAGATCCGCCGCATCATCGAAGAGGCGCATCAGGTCGCCCAGGATCTTCTCAACGACAAACGCGAGCTCCTCGACGCGATCAGCAAGATCCTCATGGTGCGCGAGACCATCGAGGCCTCCGAGTTTCAGGCGCTGGTCGACGGCGTCCCCGAGGATGAGGCCTTCCGCGAGCGCGATGAGAAAGCCGCCCAGCAGCGCGCCAAGGTTGCCCGCGACCGCGAGAAGAAAGAACGCCCGGTGCAGCCGCCGGTGCCCAAGCCGGCGCACGTCAACCCGGTCAACCCCGAGACGACCTGACGCCCCCCGGGCGCTCCGGCCAGACACTCGTGGATCGCGACAAGATCGAGCAGGGAGTACGCCTCATCCTCGAGGGCATCGGCGAGGACCCGGCGCGCGCCGGGCTCATCGGAACCCCGCACCGCGTGGCCGACATGTACGCGGAGATCTTCTCGGGCATCGACGCCCCAGACCCGGCCGAGCTGCTTGTGGCGATGGCCGGCGACCATCACCGCGAGATGGTGATCATCCGCGACATCGACTTCTACTCGGTCTGCGAGCACCACCTGCTGCCGTTCGCAGGGATGGCCCACGTGGCGTACATCCCCAGCAAAGACGGGCGCATCACCGGCCTGTCCAAGCTGGCCCGCGTGGTGCGTCAGGTGGCGGCGCGACCGCAGCTGCAGGAGCGCATCACGTCCGAGGTGGCCGACGCCATCGTGCGTGCCCTCGACCCGCTGGGCGCCCTCGTGCTCATCCAGGCCGAGCATCTTTGCATGTCCATGCGAGGCGTGCGCACCCCGGGGACGCGGACCGTGACGAGCGCCGTGCGCGGCATCATCCAGTCGCACGACGCCACCCGCGCCGAGGCCTTCTCCCTCATCAACTCGCCGCGCTGAGCGCAATGGCACTGCCGGCCCAGCCGACCTTCGCGTTCGAGCTCTCCTTCCCGTGCATCATGGGCGTGGTCAACGTCACCCCCGATTCGTTTTCCGACGGTGGCCGTTACTTCGGCGCTGACGACGCGCTCGCGCAGGGCCTTGCCCTCGCGCGCGAGGGCGCAGCGCTTGTCGACATCGGCGGCGAATCCACACGCCCCGGCTCGGATCCCGTGCCCGAGGACGAGGAACTGCGCCGCGTGCTACCGGTGGTCGAGGCATTGGCCGGTCGCGTCGGCGTGCCGATCTCGGTCGACACGATGAAAGCCGAGGTGGCGCGCCGGGCGCTGGCCGCGGGCGCCGCGCTCATCAACGACGTGAGCGCCCTGCGCTTCGACCCCGAGATGGTCTCCGTGATCGCCGAGGCGGGCTGCCCGGTCAGCCTGATGCACATGGGCGGGGAGCCCAAGAGCATGCAGGACGACCCGCGTTACGACGATGTCGTCGACGAGGTGCTCCGCTTCCTCGAGAAGCGCATGGTCTTCGCGCTCGCGCAGGGGCTGCGCGAGGACCAGCTCATGGTCGATCCGGGCATCGGCTTCGGCAAGACCGTGGACCATAACCTCGCTCTGCTGCGCGACCTGCAGCGCTTCACCACGCTCGGCAGGCCGGTGGTGCTCGGTACGTCACGCAAGCGCTTTCTCGGCGCGATCCTCGGCGCCGAGCCTGCGGAGCGCACCATCGGCACCGTAGCCACCACGGTCGTGGGCCTTCTCGCAGGGGCGCACGTGTTCCGTGTGCACGACGTCAAGCCCAACTTCGAGGCGCTCCGCGTCGGGCTGGCCGTCCTGGAGGGCGCGCCGGCCGCGTGAGCGCGCTCCGGCCGCGTGGCCGGCGCGCCTTTGGAGGCCCCATCATGCCCAGCCGTCTGTCCATCTCCGTCGAAGGTATCGAACTGCGCGGCCGCTGCGGCGTCACCGCCGAAGAGCGCGCCGTGGGGCAGGCTCTCATCGTCGATGTGCATCTGGAGCCGGTCGCCTGCCCCGGCTCCTTGAGCGACGACCTCGCGGACACCGTCGACTACGGCTGGATCGTCGACGTGGTGCGCGGCATCGTGGAGGGCCACGAGTTCAAGCTGCTCGAGCGCCTCGCTGCGGTCATCGCCGACGCCATCTGGGACCCCCTCGACCTGGTCTTCATCGAGGTGGCCGTCACCAAGCCCGCCCCGCCGGTCGCTATCCCCATCGCCGCCGCGAGGGTGGAGGTCGTGCGCACCGCGTGAACGAGGACCATCGCAGTCGCGTGTTCATCTCGCTGGGCTCCAACCTCGCCGACCGCCTGCGATCTCTGGCGGCGGCGCGCGAGGCGCTCGCCGCCTTGCCGGCCACCGCGGTCGTCGCGACATCGCGCATCTACGAGACTGCCCCACAGGGTCACGAAAGTCAGCCGGAGTTCCTCAATCAGGTCCTGTGTCTCGAGACCGGCCTGCTGCCGCACGATCTCCTGGCCGAGTGCCAGCGCATCGAGAACGAGCACGGCCGCGAGCGCGGGCTGCGGTTTGGCCCGCGCTCGCTTGATATCGATATACTCCTGTACCAGGATGTCGAGTCGGAGGAGCCCGAGCTCATGCTCCCACACCCGCGGATGTTGCGCCGTGCGTTCGTGCTTGCGCCTCTCGCCGAGATCTGGAGTTGTGCACGGGGGATGCCCGATCTTCACGTCACCGCCCTCGCGCAAGCGATGGCTCGCGACCAGGCGATACGGCCCTACGATGTCTCGGAGGTGTGAGCAGTGACCAGCGGCCACGGTGCGACTATGCCCACGAGCGAGCTCGCGCCGACGGCCCGGGCCGGCGGCTGAGAGGCGCCCGGCCGTGTCGCGTCCGTACATCGCCAGCCGCTCCGGCGAGCCTCTGCACCGGCGCACCTTCGACGTCCTCGTGCTGGGCGGCGGTATCGCCGGTCTCACGGCCGCCATCGCCGCCGCGCGCCGTTGGCGCGTGGGGCTGCTCACCAAGTCGACCTTCGACGACACCACCACCTTCCTTGCGCAGGGAGGCATCGCCGCCGCGCTGGGCCCGTCCGACTCACCCGAGCTCCACTTCCAGGACACCGTCAACGCCGGCGCCGGTCTCTGCGACGAGGAGGCGGTGCGCGTGCTGGTCAGCGAGGGCCCCGAGCGCGTGCGCGAGCTCATGGACATCTGCCCGCGTTTTGACAAGGTCGACGGGCAGATCGTGCTCGGCCGCGAGGGGGCGCACTCGGTGGCTCGCGTGGTGCACGCCGGCGGTGACGCCACTGGCAGCGAGGTGTCGAGCGCCCTCGGCGAGGCGGCTCGTGTGGGCAGCCGCGTGCAACTCTACGAGAACGAGTTCGCCATCGACCTCCTCACTGTGGAAGGACGCTGCGTCGGGGCGCTCACGCTGAACCTCGATGACGGCGGGCTCACCCTTAACGTGGCCATGGTCACGGTGCTCGCCACGGGCGGTGCCGGTCAGGTATACGGACGCACCACCAACCCGTCGGTGGCGACCGGCGATGGCATCGCCATGGCGTACCGCGCGGGCGCCGCCATCCGCGACCTGGAGTTCGTGCAGTTCCACCCGACCGGGCTCGCGGTGCCCGGCCAGGAGACCGTGCAGCTGATCACCGAGGCGCTGCGCGGTGAAGGCGCGTACCTGCGCAACGCGGCGGGAGAGCGCTTCATGACCTCCTACGACCCGCGCGCCGAGCTCGCCTCGCGCGACGTGGTCGTGCGCGCCATGGTCGCCGAGATGCGGCTCGAGGGCACTGACCACGTGTATCTCGACGCGACGCACCTCGATGCGGCATGGCTGCAGCAGCGCTTCCCGCGGGTCACCGCAGGCCTGGCCGAGCACGAGCTCGATCTCGCCACGCAGGTCATCCCCGTGGCGCCGGTCTGCCACTACTTCATCGGCGGCGTCGTCACCGACGTGTGGGGCCGCACCACGGTGCCCGGCCTGTACGCCAGTGGCGAGGTGGCCAGCACCGGCGTGCACGGCGCCAACCGGCTGGCCAGCAACTCGCTACTCGAAGGGCTGGTCTTCAGCGACCGCGTGGTGCGCGACCTCGACCGCTATATCGGCCGTCTCGGCGAGGACGTCCGTCGTCTGCGCTTCGACCTGCCCGAAGCGGCGGACGCCGACGACGGCAGCAACGCCGCCGCCGCCCGCCGCCGTCTCACCTCCGTGATGTCGAGCAAGGTCGGCGTGCTGCGCCGCGGCGACGACCTGCGCGCGGCGCTCGCCGATCTCAACGCCCTCACCTCGGAGCTGCGCTTCGGCGCCCTCGGCGAAGCCGAGTACGAACTGCTCAACCTGCTCACGCTGGGCACGCAGATCGCCAAGTGCGCGCTGCTCCGCGAGGAGTCGCGCGGCGTGCATCTGCGCGACGATTTCCCGGCGGTGCACGACGAGCTCTGGCGGCGGCACCTCACGCTGCGGCTGCCGCCTCATCAGCGGGCAGACGGCGCGACCGGCAAGGCCGAGCGCTCGTGAGTGCGCGCGGTTACGCGGAGGCGGCCCGCGCCGCCGCGCTCGCCGCGCTCGCCGAAGACCTCGCCGGCTACGGCGACATCACCGGCTCGGCCTTTCCCGGCGACGGCCTCGCACGGGTCGTCGCCCGCGAGGCCGGCGTGCTCTCCGGTACCGCCGCGTTCGCGGCCACGGCGGCGCTCGTCGATCCGGCTCTGCTGGTAGAATTCCGCGTCGCCGACGGCGGCCGGTTCGCGGGCGGCGACGTCATCGCCACCGTGCGCGGCCCGCTGGCCGCGATCTTCGCGGCGGAGCGTACGGGTCTCAACTTCCTCGCTCGCCTCTCGGGCGTCGCCACACTCACGGCGCAGTATGTGGCCGAGACGGCCGGCACCACCGCGCGCATCGCGGCGACGCGCAAGACGACGCCGGGCCTGCGCGCCCTCGAGAAGCAGGCCGTGGTGCACGGCGGCGGCACGCCGCACCGTTTCGGCCTGTTCGACGGCGCCATGATCAAGGACAACCACGTGGCGGCAGCCGGCGGCGTGCGCGCGGCCCTGGCGCTGGTGCGCTCCGGCGCCGCTCACGTGCACGCCGTGGAGGTCGAGGTCGACACGCTCGACCAGCTCGACGAGGCTCTGGGCGCGGGCGCGAGCATCGTGTTGCTTGACAACATGGACACGCCGGCCGTGCGTGCGGCTGTGGCGCGCGTCGCCGGTCGCGCTCTCGTGGAGGTGTCCGGAGGCGTGCGCCTGGATCGTGTTCGCGAGCTGGCCGAGGCCGGCGTGGACGTGATCTCGGTGGGCGCTCTCACGACGCGCGCGCCGTGGCTCGATCTCGGTCTCGACATGGGCGCCTGACGATGTTGCTCGTCGCGGACGTGGGCAACACCCAGACACACGTCGGCCTCATGGACGGCGGGGACGTCGTCGGCGAGTGGCGTCTCGCCACCGTGCGCCACCGCACGAGCGATGAGATCGCGGGTCTTCTGCAGGGGTTCTTCTCGTTGCAGGGCACGATGCTTCGGGGCACCGTCGACGAAGTCGGCATCGCCTCGGTGGTCCCGCGCCTCACGCAGCAGTGGGTCGAGATGTGCGAGAAGCACCTGGGGGTGGAGGCGTTCGTCGTCGGGCCCGGGGCGCGGACCGGGATGCGCATCGCCATGAAGAACCCCGCCGAGGTCGGCGCCGACCGGATCGTCAATGCCGTCGCCGCGTTTGAGCGGTACGGTGGTCCCTGCATCGTCGCCGACTACGGCACCGCCACCACCTTCGACGTCATCTCGGCCGAAGGCGACTACCTGGGAGGCGTCATCGCGCCGGGCATCGAGGTGTCGCTGGAGGCTCTCACGACGCGCGCCGCCAAGCTCATCAAGGTGGAACTGGTCGAACCCGAGCGCGCCATCGGCAAGTCGACCACCGAGGCTCTTCAGTCGGGAGCGGTGTATGGCTTCGCCGGCGAGATCGAGGGCATCGTGCACGCAATCTGGGCCGAGCTCGGCGCGCGCGCGCAGGTGATCGCCACCGGCGGCCTCGCCGAGCTCATCGCCCGGCACACCGACGTGATCAGCGCCGTCGATCCCCTGCTCACCCTGCGCGGCATCGAGATCGTCATGCGCCGCCAGCAGCGGACCTGACGGAGGCTGCGGTGGCGACCCCGCCGTCTGAGACGCCGGGTCACGGGCGCGCCGCCGCGGCGCCCGGCGCCGGCGCCGTCGATCCTCTCCATGAGCCGCTGCGCCTCGGCGCGCTGGCGCTCGACCGGCGCCTGTTCATGGCGCCGATGGCCGGCATCACGGGCCTCGCCTTTCGCCGCAGCGTGCGCCGCTGGGGCGCGGGTCTCGCGTTCACCGAGATGATCTCAGCCTACGGTGTGCACTATCGCAACCGCCGCACGCTCGACTACCTGGCGTGCGGGCCCGACGAGCACCCCCTGGGCTTCCAGCTTTTCGGCGCAGACGCGAGCGTGCTCGCGGACGCGGCGGCGCGTTGCGTGGCCGCGGGCGCTGATCTGGTGGACCTCAACATGGCCTGTCCGATGCGCAAGGTCGTCAAGACCGGCGCCGGTGCGGCGCTTCTCGGCGATCCGGACGGCGCCGCGGCGATCGTCGCCGCGGTGGTCGGCGCCGTCGAGGGTCGAGTCCCCGTGACCGTCAAGATCCGCTCTGGGCTGCGCGAGGGTGACGAGGCGGGGCGCCGCACTGCCCCCCGCCTCGTCGCCGCGGGCGCCGCCGCCGTCTGCATCCACCCTCGTACCGCGAGCCAGATGTACCGCGGGCGCGCCGACCATGCCGTCACGTTCGCTCTGGCGGCGGAGCTGCCCGTCCCCGTGATCGCCTCCGGCGACGTGGACGGCCGCGCCGCGGCCCTCGCCCTGCTCGAGGGCGGCGCGGCCGCCGTGATGCTTGCCCGCCATGCCGTCGGTCACCCCTGGCTCTTCGCCGAGATCCTCTGCAACGCGGAGCCTCCCTCCCACGAAGCGCGTCTCGCCGAGGTGCGTCGCTTCACCGGTGAGGCGATGGAAGGTATGGGCGCTCGATCTGTGGGCTATCTGCGCCAGTTCTGGCCGCGGTACCGGCGCGCCGGCGTCCTCGACAAGGAGCTCGCCCACGCGCTGATGCTCGCCCCCGACGCGCCGGCCGCGCGCGCGCTGCTCGGTATGTGACCGGCACCGGCCCTGCTGCCTTCGCCGCACGTTTGCGCATCGCGAAATCATGACCTATACTTTCCGACTTGTTCGGCGCGCGGTCCCGGTTCGGGGCCGCGTTGCCGTGTAGACGAGGAGGAACCAGTGGTCGACCGCGAGATCATCCTCACGCCCGAGGGCTTTCAGCGCCTCAAAGAGGAGATCGAATACCTCTCGAGCGTCAAGCGCGATGAGGTGGCGGAGCGCATCCGCGCCGCGCGTGACTTTGGCGACATCTCCGAGAACTCCGAGTTCGACGACGCCAAGAACGAGCAGGCCATGCTCGAGTCGCGCATCTACTCTCTTGAGGATCGGCTGCGCAGCGCCATCGTCATCGACGCCGACGCCATCACCACCGACAAGGTCGGGGTGGGCACCAAGGTCACCCTGCAGGACATGAAGGCCGGCGACGTCGTGCAGTATTCCATCGTCGGCTCCGCCGAGGCCGATCCCGCTGCCCACAAGCTCTCCAACGAGTCGCCGGTGGGCAGCGCTATCATGGGCCACAGGCCGGGCGACAAGGTGACGGTGAGCGTTCCGCAGGGCTCCAAGAAGTTCAAGGTCCTCACCATCGAAAAGGCCTGACGGCTCCCGCGGTGGACGAGCACAGCGAGCTCGCCGGCGGCGTCTTCGCCGAGCGGCGCGCCAAGCTCGCCGCCTGGCGTGCTGCCGGAGACGTCTACCCCACCAAGTACCAGCCGCGCCACGAGATCGGGACGCTGAACGAGACCTACGCCGATCTCGAGGCGGGCCAGGACTCCGGCGACGTGCGCCGCATCGCCGGTCGCGTGATGGCCCGCCGCGTGCACGGCAAGCTCACCTTCGTGGTCCTCGAAGACTCCAGCGGCGAGCTGCAGCTGTTCGCCCAGCTCGACTCCCTCGGCGCGGAGCGCTACGCGGCGATGGAGCACGTCGACCTCGGCGACTTCGTCGGCGCCGAGGGCACCGTCATGCGCACCAGGCGCGGCGAGCTCAGCCTGCGCGTCGCGTCGTGGGAGCTGCTCTCCAAGTCGCTGCGACCCATGCCCGAGAAGTTCCACGGCCTCACCGACGTGGAGACCAGGTACCGCAGGCGCTACCTCGACCTCATGGTCAACGACGCCTCCCGCGAGGTGTTTGTCAAGCGCGCCCACATCATCCGCGCCATCCGCGAGTTTCTCGACGGGCGCGGCTTCATCGAGGTCGAGACGCCCGTGCTCCAGCCGCTCTACGGCGGCGCGCTGGCGCGGCCGTTCACCACCCACCACAACGAGCTCGAGCGCGACCTCTACCTGCGCATCGCCACCGAGCTGTACCTCAAGCGCTGCATCATCGGCGGCCTCGACCGCGTCTACGAGATGGGCAAGGACTTCCGCAACGAGGGCGTGAGCTTCAAGCACAATCCCGAGTTCACGATGCTCGAGACCTACGAGGCCTACGTCGACTACAACTTCGTGATGGACATGGTCGAGCAGATGGTCGCCGAGGCGGCTCGCGCCGTCGGCGATCTCAAGGTCACCTTCCGCGACCACGAGATCGACCTCACGCCGCCCTGGCCGCGCCTCACGATGCGCATGGCAATCGAGAACGAGACCGGCATCGACATCGGCGCCGACGACGCGCGCACCGTGGCCGATCTCCAGGCCGCCATCAAGGCGAAGGGGCTCGACGAGTCCGTGCCGCTCGCACCTGCGTGGGGGGCCCAGGTCGATGAGCTGTTCAGCGAGTGCGTCGAGCCCAAGCTCATCCAACCGGTGTTTATCACCGAGCACCCGCTCGAGACTAGCCCGTTCGCCAAGAAGACGCCGCACGACCCGCGCTTCGTCGAGCGCTTCGAGGGCTTCATCGCCGGCATGGAACTGAGCAACGCCTTCAGCGAGCTCAACGACCCCGAGGACCAGCGCGAGCGCTTCGTGCAGCAGATGCAGGACCTCGCCGACGGCGACGAGACCGCCCATCGCCTCGACGAGGACTTCCTCGAAGCGATGGAGCACGGCATGCCCCCCACCGGCGGCATGGGCATGGGCATCGACAGGCTGGTGATGGTGCTCACCGGCGCGCCGTCGATCCGCGACGTCGTGCTGTTCCCGGCGCTGCGCGGCTGACGCGCGAACGACCGGGACAGCCGGTCTTCGACAGCCGAGCCGGGGCCCAAGACCGTTGCTCGCCTACGCGCGCTTGCTGTGATCTACCGCCTTCAGGATCCTGAGATTCAGCACGACGAAGCGCAAGAACTGATACGGCTTGTTGTTCATCCAGAAGCGGTCTCTGTCTGTGAGCTCGAGTCTTTCTTCGGCACCGTTCATCATCATCTCCGAGCATCTCGGTCGCCGGCCTGAGCCGGTCGGGGTCCAGGGTGCCACATCACGGCGTCGCTCGACGTCTTCACTCGGGGATCAGGCGCCAGCCGACGCGCCCCTGGAGCTTGTGCCTGAACGCGCTGTGGAGCATGCGCTTCATCCACGCGCCGGCCAGACCCATCTCCATATGAGTGACGAAAGCGTCGCGCCCATCATCGTTGGGATAGCGCTGATGATCCGGGACCACCGGGTACATCGTGATCGTCGCTGCCGATCCGTCCCAGAGCGAGTCGCCCATCGACGCGATACAGGCGGCCGCCATCTCGGTCAGGCGTTCGCCGTGCGTCATGCGGCCCAGCGTCACCAGGTCGATGACGTTCTTGGCCACGACGCGTCCGATGACGCCCGACACCATGCCGGTGCGTGGTGGGGCGGCCGTGATGCTGGTGCCGTTGGGGGTGACGTGGGGCTGCGAGATGGGGCCCGGCGGCGCGAAGGCGATGCCGGCCGCGAAGATGCTCCCGTACTCGGGGCTCTGGTAGACCCTCGGCCAGGACTGGGGATCACCGATCGTGGTCTCGTAGGGCCGGCCGTAGATGCCGTCGACGATCACGAACCCAGCCGGGTTCACGACCTTCGCGGAGACATCGTCGCCGTTCGCGCCGATGTACTTGAGCGGCATCCCCGTGAACTGCGGGATGAGCATGGCGAAGTCATACGTGGTCTCGCCGAAGCGGCCCTCGTAGTCTTCCCAGTGGACGGCGTTCTCGTCGACCTCGAGGACCCCTCTTCGCACCTGTGAGGCGATGCCGTACTCGCGAAACACGGCGGCGATGAACGCTTCGCTCGACAGCAGGCGCCCGCGACGTCGGGCCGTGATGCCGCCCACACCGAAGTCGCCCGGGGCGCGCTCGTTCGAGAGCCAGACGAGCTCCGCCCGGTCGCGCACTCCGTGCCGCAACAGGTCTTTGTGGATGTTGGTGATGTACTCGAAGGCCGCCCCCTGACACGTTGCGCCTGGATGCCCCGTGCCGACCACCAGCTTGCGCCTCTCACCCTTCTTCATGCGGGCCACGTCTTCCAGGTACGCGTCGCGGCTCGCCACGGCGTGCGTCTCCGTGCAGATCGAATGGGTGTGGCCCGCCTCAGGTCCCAGCCCGGGGGTCGCCGCGAAGTTCAGGCGCGGGCCGGTGGCGACGATCAGGTGGTCGTAGTCGACGCGGACCTGCTGGTTGACGCCGTCGCCGTTCTTCTCGGCGACCACGAAGCGCTCGTCCGGGTGCACTTCGACGGCCTTGCCGGGCAAGAAATGGACGTGCATCCTGTCGTACACGGGGCGCAGCGAGAACCGCGTCTTCTCGGGCTTCATGTGCCCTACCCCCACCCACACCAGCGACGGCAGGTACAGGAATCGCTCGGAGGTGTTGATCATCGTGATGTCGTGCTGCGTGCCGAGGGTGCTGCCCAGGTAGAGGGCGGCCGTATGACCGGCGAATCCGGCACCGATGATGACCACTCTCGCCATGGCTTCCTCCCGACGAACCACGTCCGATCCCATGAACTGGTTCCACGATAGTACTTTTCCGCGAGGGTTGCTGCGCCGTTCGGGGTACGTCTCGCCGCACGGCGGCCGTGGCCGCGGGCAGGATCAGGTCGTGGACGCTGCCGGATCGCCCGGGACGGTGGCGTCCACGGCGTCGAGCGTCGTCGCCGCGCTCCTGGTCCACCGCGGCCCCGGCCAGCCGGCCTTGGGGCCAATCGCCAGCGTGAGCCCCGGCACCAGCGCGGTGCGCACCAGGAAGGTGTCGAGGAGCACGCCGAGCGCCACCCCGATGCTGATCTCGGCGAGGTCCTTGACCGGCTGGGACAGCAGGATCAGGAAGGTGCCGGCGAGGATGATGCCGGCGCTGGTGAGAACGCCGCCGGTGGCGGCCAGCGCCTTCACGGTGCCGTCACGCAGCCCGCACAGCATCGCTTCGCCGCGGATCCGCGTGGTGATGAAGATGTTGTAGTCGCTGCCCAGGGCCACGAGGAAGATGAACATGTAGAGCGGGATGCGGTAGCTGATGCGCTCCCAGCCGAGGATCTTCTCGGTGATGAGGATCGTACCGCCGAGCGCCGCCAGGTATGAGAGCAGGTTGGTGGCCAGGAGATAGAGTGGCGCCACGAGCGCGCGCAGCAGCGCGGCGAGGATGACGCCGACGACGACGAGCGCGATCACGGCCACCACCAGCGTGTCCCGGTTGCTCAGTGCCCACGTGTCGGCCTGGATGGCCGTGGGCCCGCCGACCAGCGCCGTCGCCTGACCGGCGGCGGCGGCCTTGCGGGCCGTCTCCCTGAGCCGGCGCACCTGTTGCAGCGCCTCTTTGGAGTAGGGGTCGCCCTCAAGAATAACCTGGAAGCTCAGGAGCTTGCCGTCGTCGGCAGTCCCGGTGGGGAAGGCCGCGGCGACGCCCGGGCTCTTGTTCAGGGCGCCGACGAGCATGCCGGTGACGTACTCGGGCGGCGCCTGCGGGGCCTGGATGAGCACGGTCGTCGGCGCCAGGCTGCCCTTGGGGAAGTGCTTCTCGAGCAGCGCATAACCCTGCTTGGAGGGCATGTCCTTGAGGAAGTCCTCGGTGAAGCTGAAGCGTGGGCTGTAGAAGAGGCAGCCGAGGGCCAGCACGACGAGGATGACGGTGACGAGGCCCGCCGCGCGCTTCGGCGCGGCGGCGACCCGCTCGGCGATGCGCTGCCAGGTGCGGTGCTCGGTCGGGTCGCCGAGCTTCGGGCGCCGCGGCCAGAAGGCCCGCCGGCCGAGCAGCGCGAGCAGGGCGGGCATCAGGGTGAGGCCGGCGATGAGAGTGACGAACACGCCCAGACCCAGCACCGGTGCGAACGACGTGTAGTCGCCGTAGTTCGCGAACAACAGGGCGAGGACGGCCAGCGTCACGGTCAGGCCGCTGGCGGCGATCGCCTCCCAGGTCTCGCCGAGCGCCGTGGACAGGGCGACGCGCGCGTCGCTCTCACGGCGCAGTTCCTCGCGGTACCGCGAGATGAGCAGCAGCCCGTAGTCGGTGCCGGCCCCGAAGAGGAGGATCACCATCAGCGACGTGGCCTGGCCGGAGAGAGTCACGTCCAGGGCTGTGGCGATCTGCGCGAGGATGCCGCCGGCCACGAAGTAGCCGAAGCCCACGGCGAGCAGGGGGACGAACGGAAGGACCGGCGAGCGGTAGATGACGAGCAGGAGGATGAGCACGAGCATCACCGTGCCGAGGAGGAGCTTCACATCGGCGTTGAGGAAGATCCGGTACACGTCGGTGATGAGGCCGCCGGGGCCGGTGACCCGCACCTGCATGGTGTTCACCGAGTCACCGAAGTGGTCGCCGATCGCCTGCACGGAGTCACGGAAGGCTTCGTCGCCGGGGTTGCCGGCGAGGCTGGCGAAGATCAGGGCGCCCTTGCCGTCGGGCGAGTACTCGACGCGGGCGCTGTTGATGGGCTCGGCGCCGCCGGTGAGCCAGGCCTCGCCCTCGGCGATCGCCGCTTTGTCGGCCTCGGTGAGCTGAGCCTCAGAGCTGTACACGACGATGATCGGCGTGCCCTTGGCGTCGGCGAACGACGCCTGCTGCAGCGCGTCGGCGCGTTTGCTCTCGAGACTCGCCGGCAGCGACTTGGAGGCGTCGTTACTGGTCACGCTCTGGAGCTTGGGGCCGGTGGCCAGGCCGCCGGCAACGAGCACCCAGATGGCGATCACGATCCACGGGTGTCTGCCGCGCGTGCTCCAGGTGATGATGTTCCGCATGTCTTCGAGCCCCCTGCCGGCGATGGACGGTAGCGCTTCGACGCCCATCATAGCCGCGGCTGCGTCGACCGGCGCTCGGCGCCGGGTCGCGTCTCGCCGGGAATCGGGTACCATTGTGCTACGTCACGCTTCCGGGGGGTACGCTGGAGGCTGAGAGCAAGCACCCGGTGGCCGCCACCGTCCTTAGCCATCACGACGCGGCCCCGCCTTCCGGAAGGAGTTGCCGGATGTTCGAACGATTCACCGAACGCGCCAGGCAGGTCGTCGTCCTCGCGCAAGAAGAAGCCAGGGCGCTCAAGCACAACTACATCGGCACTGAGCATCTGTTGCTCGGATTGCTGCGCGAAGAAGAAGGCGTGGCCGCGCGCGTTCTCGATAGCCTCGAAGTCTCGGTAGAAGAGGTACGCGCCGCCGTGGTACGCATCGTCGGCTCCGGCGAAGAGTCGCCGCAGGGCCAGATCCCGTTCACGCCGCGCGCCAAGAAGGTGCTCGAGCTGGCGCTGCGCGAGGCGCTCTCGCTGGGCCACAACTACATCGGCACCGAGCACATCCTTCTGGGCCTGGTGCGCGAGGACGAAGGCGTGGCCGCGCGCATCCTGCTCGATCTGGACGCCGAGCCCGAGAAGATCCGCAGCGAGGTCATGCGCGCGCTCAGCGGCCCCGGCCGCCGCGGCCAGCAGCAGGGCGGCGGCGAGAGCAAGCGCCAGGCGAAGGTGCTCGAGCAGTTCGGCCGCAACCTCACCAAGCTGGCCGAAGACGGCAAGCTCGACCCCTGCATCGGGCGCACCACCGAGATCGAGCGCGTCATGCAGATCCTCAGCCGGCGCACGAAGAACAACCCCGTGCTCATCGGCGAGCCCGGCGTGGGCAAGACGGCCATCGTCGAAGGCTTTTCGCAGCGCATCTCCAACCACGAGGTGCCCGAGCTTCTCAAAGGCAAGCAGGTCTTCAGTCTCGACCTTGCCGCCCTCGTTGCAGGCTCCAAGTACCGCGGCGAGTTCGAAGAGCGCCTCAAGAAGGTCATCAAGGAGATCCACGACACCGGCGACATCATCCTCTTCATCGACGAGTTGCATAACCTCGTGGGCGCCGGCGCCGCGGAAGGCGCCATCGACGCCGCCAGTATCCTCAAGCCGGCACTGGCGCGTGGAGAGCTGCAGACCATCGGCGCGACCACCATGGACGAGTACCGCAAGTACCTGGAGCGCGACGCCGCTCTGGAGCGCCGCTTTCAGCAGATCAAGGTGGCCGAGCCGTCGGTCGAGGAGACCGTCGAGATCCTCAAGGGTCTCCGCGACCGCTACGAGGCCCACCACCGCATCCGCATCACCGACGAAGCGCTCGCCTCCGCGGCCGAGCTCGCCGACCGCTACATCAGCGACCGGTTTCTGCCCGACAAGGCGATCGACCTCATCGACGAGGCCGCCAGTCGCATGCGCATCCGCACCATGACGGCGCCGCCCAGCTACCGCGAGCTCGAAGAGGAGATCTCCGGGGTGCGCAAGGAGAAAGAGGCGGCCATCGAGGCGCAGGAGTTCGAGAAGGCTGCCAACCTGCGCGACAAGGAACGCAAGCTCAGCCACAAGAAGCTCGAGCTTGAAGACCAGTGGAAGACCAGCGACGAGGGCATGCGGGCGAGCATCGGCGAAGACGAGATCGCCGAGATCGTGAGCATGTGGACGGGCATCCCTGTGATCAAGATCACTGAGGCCGAGAGCCAGAAGCTCCTGCGCATGGAGGACGAACTGCACGTGCGGCTTGTCGGGCAGGATCCGGCGGTGCGCGCCGTCAGCAAGGCCATCCGCCGCAGCCGCGCCGGGCTCAAGGACCCCCGGCGCCCCACCGGCTCCTTCATCTTCCTGGGCCCCTCGGGCGTGGGCAAGACGGAGCTGGCGCGCACGCTGGCCGCATTCCTCTTTGGCGACGAGGACCACCTTGTGCAGATCGACATGAGCGAGTACATGGAGAAGCACTCCGTGTCGCGGCTCGTCGGCTCGCCGCCCGGCTACGTGGGCCACGACGAAGGCGGCCAGCTCACCGAGATCGTGCGCCGCAAGCCGTACAGCGTCATCCTTTTCGACGAGATCGAGAAGGCGCACCCCGACGTGTTCAACATCCTGCTGCAGATCCTCGAAGACGGGCGGCTCACCGATTCCCAGGGCCGCACGGTCGACTTCCGCAATGCCATCCTCATCATGACCAGCAACATCGGCGCGGCGATGATCACCAAGGACACGCCGCTGGGCTTCGGTCAGACGGCCAACCAAGGCATGACCTACGACGACATGAAGGGCCGCATCACCGGTGAGCTCAAGCGCGTCTTCAAGCCCGAGTTCCTCAACCGCGTCGACGAGGTCATCGTCTTCCACAAGCTCGAACGCGTCGAGATCGGCGCCATCGTCGACCTCATGATCGCGCGCCTGCAGCAGCAGCTCGACCCCAGCGGGGTCACCCTGCAGCTCACCGACGCCGGTCGCGAGGTGCTTGTCGAGAAGGGCTTCGACCCTATGCTCGGGGCGCGCCCTCTGCGGCGCGCCATCCAGCGCTACATCGAAGACAAGCTCAGCGACGCGATGCTGGCGCGGAAGTTCCCGGAGGGCACGGTCATCCTGGTGGACGGCGAGCTCGAGGACACCGTGCTCACGGTGAACGGCGAGGTTGTTGGGGGCAGCGTCGAGTTGCCGATGGTCGGCCTCGACGAGCCGGTTGCCCAGGGCGTGTTCCCCGTCTCGTCGTCGCGCGGCGACGACGGCCCCGACGCCGGCGGCGCGGCCGCCGGCGCCTGACGGCGGCTGTGGCGAAGCAGCAGACGGTCTTCACCTGCGGCCAGTGCGGCCGCCGCGAGGCCAAGTGGCTCGGCCACTGCCCCGACTGCGGCGCCTGGGACTCCTTCGTCGAAGAGAGGTTGATTTCGGCCGGCGGCGCCGGCTATGGCGGCAGCGCCCGCCGCAAGGCGAGTGACGGGGGCGTCGCCGCAGGCGCCCCCCCCGTGCGCTTGTCCGCCATCGTCTCGTCGGCCCACGAGCGTTTTTCCAGCGGCATCTCGGAGCTGGACCTGGTGCTCGGCGGCGGGATCGTGCCGGGCTCGCTGGTGCTTGTCGGCGGCGAGCCCGGCATCGGCAAGTCCACGCTCCTTCTTCAGGTCCTCGACCACGTCGCTGCTTCCGGGCGCCAGGTACTGCTCGTGTGCGGTGAGGAGTCCGCCGCCCAGGTCAAGATGCGCGCCGAGCGCATCTGCGGCGACCCCGGGGGCATCGCCGTCATCGCCGAGACCGAGTTGGAATCGGTCCTCGCGAGCATCGTGGCCGCCGCCCCGGCGCTGGTCGTGGTCGACTCCGTGCAGACCATGTATAGCGATGCCTTCACCTCGGCGCCGGGCAGCGTGAGCCAGGTGCGCGAGGCGGCGGGTCGTTTCCTGCGCCTCGCCAAGGCCACCGACGCAGCCGTGTTTCTCGTCGGCCACGTCACCAAGGAGGGCGCGATAGCCGGCCCTCGCGTGCTCGAGCATGTCGTCGACACGGTGCTGCAGTTCGAGGGCGACCGGTACCGGTTCTATCGCACCTTGCGCGCCGCCAAGAACCGTTTCGGCTCCACCAGCGAGCTGGGGATCTTCGAGATGACGGCCACCGGCCTGCAGGGCGTCGCCGACCCGTCGTCCCTGTTTCTCGGCGTCGCGGGGCCGGCCGCTGGGGCGGCCGTGCACGTCACCGTCGAGGGCAGCCGCTGTTTCGCGGTCGAGGTGCAGGCGCTCGTCAACCGCAGCGAACTGGCCATGCCGCGGCGCGTCGCCGTGGGTCTCGACCGCAACCGGCTGGCCATGCTCGTCGCCGTCCTCGGCCGTCACGCCAGGCTGCCGTTGTCAACGAGCGATATTTTTGTTACAATTGCAGGAGGAATTCGCATCGACGAACCTGCGGCCGACCTCGCGGTTGCTCTCGCCATCGCCTCTGCAGAGCGTGACGTACCGCTTCCACCGCGGGTCGCAGCAATCGGGGAGATCAGCCTGACGGGCGAACTTCGTTCCTGCAGTCAGAGTGAGCGACGTGTCGCCGAAGCCGCTCGTGCCGGCTTCGAACGTATCGTCGTACCCGCCGCCGACGCACGCCGCGCCGGCGGGATATCTGTGGGTGCTGCCGACCTTGGGGGCGTCCTCGCAACGCTTGTTCGCGAGGGTGCGCCGCCCCAGCCGGCCGCCGGGGCCACGAACGACCACAGGGGGGTTTGAGTACGTTGTATTCAGTCGGTGACAAGGTCGTCTACCCGCATCACGGTGCGGGCAAGATCATGAAGATCGAGCAGAAAGAAGTGCTCGGCCAGCAGCGCGACTACCTCACGATCCAGATCCTGCACAACGACATGACCGTCATGGTGCCGGTCGAGAACGCCGATCGCGCCGGCCTGCGCAAGGTCGTCGAGGCGGACGTCGTCGATCAGGTCCTCGAGGTCCTGCGCGGCGACCCCACCAGGATGCCCAAGAACTGGAGTCGTCGCTACAAGCACAATCGCGACAAGCTCAAGACCGGCGACATCTTCGAGGTCGCCGAGGTCGTCCGCAATCTCGCGATCAGGCACGCCATCAAGGGTCTCTCGACCGGCGAGAAGCAGATGTTCTCGAAGGCGAAGAAGATCCTCGCCAGCGAGCTCATGTACGCTCGCGACTTCGGCGAAGACCAGGCCAACGCCTTCCTCGACGAGGTGCTCGAGAACATCCACCTCGATGAGCCTGCCGTTGTCGACGAACCCCTCGAGCCGGCCACCGTCGTCTGACGCCGGCTCAGCCGGCCCGGCTCGCAAGACCAAGGGCGTGCTTGCCCCTGCGGTCCGCGGGCTGCTGGCCCTGCTCGGCGCTCTCGCAGGGTACCAGATCGCGGAGAGCCTGCGCACCTCTTCGTATGCCCCGGATCTCGGGCAGCCCGGCAAGATCCTCTGGCTGCTCGCCTTCACCGCCGCAGGCCTCGTGCTCGGCTACATTTGCGGCATCCTGCTGTCGCGCGCCGTCAGACGCGGCCTCGACCACGTCGACGAGATCATGGAGGGCGCCACCGGCGCCGAGGTGGTCGTCGGCATCGGGGGCGTGGTCGTCGGGCTCGTCATCGCTACGCTCATCAGCATCGCCCTCGTGCGCATCCCGCTGGTCGGCGTGTATCTCACCGTGCCGATCTACCTCCTCTCGGGTTACTTCACGGCCTATCTTGCGGCCAAGAAGCACGTCGAGATCCTCAGGCTGCTCGGGTTGCGTGGCGCCTTCGAGGGGTTGCCCGGGCTCACCCCCTCCAAGCTCCTCGACTCGAGCGCCATCATCGACGGCCGGATCCTCGACATCGCCACGACGGGGTTTCTCGAGGGCGAGATGCTCGTGCCGCGCTTCGTCGTCGAGGAACTGCAGCACCTGGCCGACTCCGCCGACGCCGAGAAGCGCGTGCGCGGGCGGCGGGGGCTCGATTTCGTGCGCCGTCTTCAGAGCGGCTCTGGAACCGTGCGCATCGACGACAGAGACTACGCCGATCTCAAGGCCGTCGACGCCAAGCTCGTGCGTCTCGGCCGCGATCTCGGGGCGATGATCGTGACCACCGACTACACGCTCAAGAAGGTCGCCGAGATCCAGGGCGTCCAGGTGCTCAACGTCAACGACCTCGCCAACTCAGTGAAGCCGGCCGTCCGGCCCGGCGAGGTCATCGAAGTCAAGATCCTGCGCGAAGGCCGCGAGCACGACCAGGGCGTGGGCTATCTCGACGACGGCACCATGATCGTCGTCGAGTCGGGCGCGCTGCTCGTGGGCTCGCGCGTGAAGACCGAGGTGACGAGCGTATTGCAGAGCCCCTCGGGCAAGATGATCTTCAGCCGGGTGGTCAGCTAGCCGCGCCGGACAGAGATGACGGGGGGTCTCGAAGTGGAGGAACAGCAGTCCGAAGAACTCTGGGTCATCGTCGCCGCGGCCGGGGAAAGCCGCCGCATGGGCCTGCCTGACGGCGAGTCCAAGCAGTTCCTCAAGCTCGGCGGCGAGCCGATCCTCAATCACTCAGTGCGGCGGCTGCTGGCCATGCCGCAGGTCCACGGCCTCGTGGTGGTGCTGCACCCGTCGCACACGGTGCGCTTCGCCGGCGAGCTGCTCGCCTTCGACGACGCCAAGCCTCTGCTGATCGCCGAAGGCGGTCGCAAGCGCTCCGACTCGGTGCGTGCCGGTCTGCTCGAGGTGCCGGCGTCGGCGGCCGTCATCGCCGTCCACGACGGCGCCCGGCCGCTGTTCTCCCGCCATGTCTTCGAACGCTGCATCGCGGCGCTCGCCGACGTCGACGGAGCAGTCCCCGGCATCGAGGTCAGCGACACCCTCAAGCGCGCCGACCTCACCGGAGCCGTCGCGGCGACGGTCGACCGCAGCGGCCTTTGGGCCGTGCAGACGCCGCAGGTCTTCAGGGCTGCCGTTCTCCGCGACGTGTACTCGCGCGTCGATCTCGACGGCGCCACCGACGACGCTACGCTTCTCGAGACGGGCGGCTACAAAGTCGGCCTCGTGGTGTCCACGCCGGCAAACGTCAAGATCACCACGCCGACCGACCTCCCGCTGGCCGGCGCGTTGCTCTCGTGGGAGGTCGAGGCCGACGTTTAGGGTAGGGAGCGGCTACGACGCACACCGCTTCGCCGACGGACGCCGTCTGGTGCTCTGCGGGGTCGAGATCGATCACTCGCAGGGCCTGGCCGGCCACTCCGACGCCGATGTCGGCGCCCATGCGCTCATGGACGCCTTGCTCGGCGCTGCCGGGCTCGGCGACATCGGCGACGCGTTTCCTGATACGGATCCAGCGTTCGCCGGCATCTCGAGCATCGAGTTGCTGCGCCGCGTGATCGGCCGTCTGGCCGAGAGCGGCTGGATGGTCGCCAACGCGGACGTGACGCTCGTCTGCGAGCGGCCTCGCCTGTCGAGCTATAGGTCCGCGATGCGGGACGTGCTCGCGAGCGCCCTGGGGGTCGCGAACGATGCGGTCAGCGTCAAGGCGACGACCACCGAAGGCATGGGGTTCGAGGGCCGCGGTGAGGGCATCGCGGCTCTCGCGGTGTGCCTGCTCACCCGTTGAGCGACGACGGCCCGCCGTGGCGGGCCGTCGGGGTACTCACGATCGACCTCAGGACTTGTCGGTGACGTCACCCTTCTCCAGCTTGGCGGCGTCGCTCTTTGAGGGCTTCTCGTCGTCGTCGTCGGGAGCGTCTTCCTGGAGGCCTGTCTTGAACCCGCGGATGCTCTGACCCATCGACTTGCCCAGCTTGGGCAGGCGTGTAGCACCGAAGAGCAGGAAGACGATGACAAGGATGGCGCCGATCTCCAGAGGGCCGATGTTCGGCATGTCACTCTCCTCAAGTGCTCGCCGCGCCCACTGCGGTCGGCGGCGGGATTGGGCAGGATTCGCAAGGTGGACCTGATGACACTCTACGGCCTGCAGGGAGGGTTATCAAGATGCGTGCGGCGCAAGCTCGACCTGGCACCCGGGCTTGACGGTGCTAGTAGCGCCGCAACGAGTCGAGGCGCACGGCGAGAAAGCGCGCGAGACCGGCTCCGTCGCCCAACCCGAATACGTGCTGGTGAGGCAGGTTCGAGTCGGTGACGATCGCGATCGTCTCGCCGGGACCGCAGAGCGGCTGCGCGTGGCCGGCGCCGACGCGGAACAGCTCGACGCGGTGCGGAGCCGTGCGCTTGTAGCCCTCCGCCACGACGAGGTCGAAGTCGGCGAAGAAGCGGCGCGCGATGTCGGCGAGCGGCATCTCGCCGTCGAGCTTGGTGATGAAGGCGAGCCGCTCGGGCGATGCTATGGCATAGGCATGGGCGCCGGCCTGGCCGTGTCGCCAAGAGTCCTTGCCCGGATGGTCGATCTCGAAGCTGTGCGCGTCGTGCTTGACCGTGCCGACGCGCAGGCCGAGCTTGACGAGCTCCGGCACGACCTTCTCGATCAGCGTCGTCTTGCCCGAGTCGCTCTTGCCGACGATGGCGACGAGCGCCGGCTGGGCCGCGGCGCCATCTTCCGGCGTGTCGCTGCTTTCGGCCGCATGGCGGCGCGCTTCCTGGTAGTCGTCCATGGTGTTGATGTTATGAAACAGCGAGTCGTCAGGGAAGCGCACCTCGGCGGCGTCGAGCGACGTGAGGACTTCGACGATGCGGTGCCGACCCGCCTCGAGCAGCGTCGTCATCGGCGCCAGGCAGGCAAGCCCGTAGACGGCGAACAGCGGTTGATGGTACTCGTGCCCGATGGCCGGGAGCGCGAGGTCGTGGCCGGGGAAGGCCGCGATCACGCGCTGCAGGGCCCCCGCGTCGGGAAAGGCGGTGTCGGCGGCAAGGGCGAACACGGGCTGCCGGTAGCGGTCAAGAGCGGCGGCGATGCCCGCCAGCGGCGACCCGCCTGGCCAGGCGTCGTGCACGACGTCGGCGTCGCCCGCGTCCCCGAGGTCGAGCGACTGGCCGGCGCCCAGCGAGACGGCGACGGTTGGAAAGACGCTGCGCAGGAAGGCGACGTTGCGCAGCAGGACCGTGCGACCGTGCAGCACCAGAAAGCGTTTGTCTACGCCGGCGCGGCGACCACTCCCGCCGGCGAGGAGAACGCCGATCGTGACCTTTTCATTGTGGAACGTCATCTCGGGGCGAGTCTACTCGTCCGCAGGAGACCGTTCTCCGGAATCCTTCGCGCGAACCCGTCCAGGAGCTTGGCCCTGGGCCGCCGCCGCGGGGCCGGCCACGGCCGGGCAAGGCTCAGCTCACGTGGATGTCGAGTGGCTCGGGAGGCGGCGCCAGGCGCGCCGTGAGGGCTGGCCAGCGAAGGCGCATATTGTGCAGTGGCGTGCGCTTGAGCACGGCGAAGACCGCCCAACCGACGAGGAAGCCGATGGCCAGATCGCTGGTCGCCGCGGCGACCAGCGCGATGAGCAGCGCACAGACGATATCGTCCACGTTGGTGAGATCCGTGAGCAGCAGGCAGTGCTCGGCGCCGACGAAGAGCAGCATGCCGGCGAGCACGGCCCCCGGGATGAAGAGCGGCGAGAGGCCGAAGGCGGCGCCCGCGGCGAGAGTGGCGTACAGGCCGGCGGCGGCGAGCGTGGCGCCTGCCGTCCGCGCGCCGAGACGATAGTGGGCGGTCGCGCCGCCCGAGCCGTGGCAGAGCGCCATGCCGCCGAGCAGTCCCGTGGCGAGGTTGACGAGGCCGAGGCTCAGGCAGATGCTCGCCGGCGTGACCCGTCGCGCGGCGCTCCCGTAGTAGTGGTGCAGTACGTCGTCGGTGGCGAACACCGAGTTGCCCAGCGACAGCGGAAGCTGCGGCAACACGACGGCGAACAGGGCGATCCAAGCGTCGTGCAGGCTCGGCAGGTGCAGGAGGGGCAGCTGGGCGCTCGCTGGGACGGGCGGGAGTTTGGCGATGCCGGTGCCCACGAGCACGATCCCGACGACGGCTCCCGCGCCGAGGACGAGCAGGCTGCCGGGCAGACGCTGCCGCTCCCGCCCGATGAGCAGGAAGGCGACGATCGCCAAGGCCACGATGACGCCGGCGCTGAGCGTGAGCCCACCGACGCTCAGACCGACGCGGAGGCCGGGGAAGGCGCTGGCGGCTCCGGCCATGACGAGAGCGCTCTTGAGGAGCAGGATCCCGATGGCGAGCTGGATGCCGCGCACGACGGCCCGCGGAAAGAGGCGCCCCAGGTGACGCGCCAGGGGGGTCACCGCGAACAGCAGCAAGAGAAGACCGATCTCGAGACCGGCGGCGCTGACCACCGAGGCCGAGAGGCCGAGGGCGATGATCGCCGCCGCCATGGCCTTCATCGGCTGCACGGGGACGGGGACGCGGAACGCCAGAGCGGTGACGGCATACACGGCCGCGACGCACACGAAGACGGTGACGAGGCTCAAGTGGGCTACGGCTGCGACCCCGCAGGCGAGAGGGATCATGATGCCGATGTCGGCGACGCCGCCGGCGAGCTCGTGGCGGTCGAAGCGCACCGGCAGGAGGCCCGCGCGGGACGACCCGACTTGCCGGGTCGCGGCAGCGCGATCATCCACGACAGAACGCGCGAAGAAGCGCATCCCTCACTCCTTTCCAAACACGAGGAGGTCCGCGCGTTTCCGCCGCGGGCCCACGACAGCGCGCTCGGCGCTGCCCCATGGTCTGTCCATGGTACGGCCCGGCGCCCATAGCTGGTGCCGTAGGGCGAAGGGCTTGGAGTAGGACTGACCGAAGACTAGCACCGCTTTCCCCAACGGCGCCACTGATCGCATCGCGGCCGAACAGCCTCGCGATGGAATCGCGCCGCTCGTGACGGCGCGCGTCGCGACGGTGAAGTGCCCATGATGTGGATGAGGGTGTTCGCATGGTGGACGGCCGACGCGAGTCTGCGGGGCCACGGTGCGGTCGTTGAGGTTGGGGCCAGGAGCGGAGGTCAGACAAGCATGGGTCGGGTCGACGGCAAGGGCCTCCGCGTGACTTCCATCGGCCCGCATGTCGACCAGAGCGGCTGGGGGGAAACGACGCCCGTCCGCGCGTCCATCGCGGGCATCGGCGCCGGCCTCATGGGACATGGCATAGCTCCGGTCTTCGCCTGCGCCGGCCACCCCGTGGCGGTCACCGCGGAGACCGGCCTTGACGAGACCCTGGCGGCTTCGCGCCGCTGCGTCGCGCTCTCCGCCGAAGGCGACTGCACATCTTCACCACGGGCGGGTACGCTCACACGGCGGGTTCAGCGGCGGAGAAGCCGGAGTTACACGCCGCCTCACGTGCTTGCGAGCGAACTGGCCGAGGTGCTTCTCGTCGGAGCTGGAGGCGCCGCCTAGAGGGGACGAAGGATCCGCGCCTCGGTGACGACGGCGCCGACGGCGAGGTCGTGCGGCTCGCAGGGCAGCTCGTCCACAAGCTGCGCCTCGAAGGCCAGCGCCACCCACGGGATGCCTGGGCGCGTGCGTGCCAGATACGTGTCGTAGAAGCCGCCGCCGTAGCCGCAGCGCCGTCCGGCGGCGTCGAACGCGGCTCCCGGCACGACGACCACGTCCATACGCTGCGGAGACACTTCCGCGAGTCCGTCGCGCGGCTCCGGGATGCCCCAGGAGCCGGGGACAAGGTCTGCCGCGGGATCCGTGATCAGGTAGGCGGCCATCAGCCGTGGGGCCAAGATTCGGGGTGCGCACACGGTCTTGCCTGCCGCCGACGCCCAGGCGAAAAGGGCCGTCGTCTCGACCTCGCTACGGAATGAGGCATACAGCATGATGGTGGCGGCGTCAGCCAGCTCGGGGAGGGCGGCGGCGCGGGCGCAGACCTGGGCGCTGAGCAGGGCACGTACCGCGTCCGGCAGAGCGTCGCGCGCGGCCAGCGCGCGCCGCCGCAGCTCGAGCTTGGCGCCGGGGGGTTGCGGCCTCGAGCCCGCCTTGTCACGTCGTTCGGCAGTCATCCTGCCCTTCGTCCCGTCATCAATCCTGGCAACGCTAACGCCCTGAATGTCCCCGGACAGCGTCTCCTTCCTCTATAGTATAGGCGCGCAGTCGCCCGGCGGGCTTCCGGGTCTCGCGCTGAGACGAGAGGGAGCCGCCGGCACGAGGCCGCGCGGGCGAGAGGATGGGCATGGCGCTTCGTTCCCAGGAGGAGATGTCTCTGGCGACCGTTTTCGCGCGTACGCTGAGTAACGTTATCGCGCTCACGACCGCCGAGGAGAAGCGCGTCTGGCCCACCTCCGCGCAAGTGCTTGAGCACACTCCCGACGACGCCGTGGCCCCCGCGGCGCTGTTCCGTCTGCTGCAGTTCTCCATCTTGCCCGAGATACTCGGCGCCAGCGCCGGCCCCGCCATCTACCTGGCGAGCAAACGCTTCAGCGGCGAGCTCGGCATCCGCTCCATCCAAGGCCTCAAGGACTGGTTCCGTCACATGCACCTCGGCGAGCTCGAGGTGGAGCTCGACGAGGAGCGCGTGCTCGTCAAGCTCGGCCAGTGTCTGAGTTGCCGGCGTCTGCCTGCCGGAGGCACTGCTGTCTGCGACTTCGAGCGGGGCCTGGTCGACGGTGTGCTCGAGGGCATCACGGGCAGAGAGGTCGTCACCAAAGAGACGCTCTGCTGGGGCCTCGGCGACACCGTGTGCCAGTTCGAAGGCTACAGCGGCGAGCAGGCGGGCTACCTGTATCGGGAGAACGGCTTCCACCCCGACGCCCAGCGGCGCCTCCTGACGCAGCTCGCCGACCAATCCGAGGTCGCGCTCGACAATCTGCGTCTCATCAGTGAGCGCCGCGAGCACGAGACTCTTGACCCTCTCACCGGGCTCGTGAACTTCCGCCACCTTCGCGAGCGCGCGGCGTTCGAGCTGGCGCGCGCCGAGCGTCACAGCCGCACGGTGGCGTTCGTGATGCTCGACCTCGACGGTTTCCACACGGTCAACGAGACCGCCGGTCGCGAGGGCGGCGACGAGGTATTGTGCCACTGGGCCGCCGCTCTCACGGCGCAGCTGCGCAGCTGCGACCTGGTGTGCCGCTACGGCGCCGACGAGTTCCTGATCGTGCTGCCGGAGACTGCCGAGCAGCAGGCCGACGCGGCTCTGGAGCGGGTGCTCGGTGCGATGCGGGAGCTGGCCGTCGAGACCGGCGGCCGCCAGTTCGCGCTCACTGCTTCCGCCGGCGTCGCGAGCTTCCCCGCCGACGGCCGCACGGCGGAGGATCTGGTCGCCAAGGCCGCCACCACTATGTATGCGGCCCGGGCCGGAGGCCCGGGCCGCATCGCCTTCTACTCCCGCCCGCCCCGGCGCTGAGCGGCGCCACTATGGCGGCTCGCGTCGAAATCCTCGCCGTGGGGTCGCTGCATCGCGACCTCGAGCCTGCGGCGCACCACTTCATCGACCTTCTTCGACCCCACGCCACGGTCTCCGTGCACGAAGTCAAGGAGGTAGCCCTGCGCGGCCGCAGCGAGGCAGAGGTGCTGCGCGACGAGGGCCGGCGCCTGCTCGCGGCGTGGCCGCAGGCGCCTGTCGTCGCGGCGCTCGCCGTCGATGGCCGCGCGCTCGACACCGTGGCGTTCGCCGACTGGCTGCAGAGGGCTTTCGAGCGCGGCGGCGCGGGCTTCGTGATCGGCGGCTCGCTGGGACTCGCCGACGAGGTTCAGTCGCGCGCCGCCGCGCGGCTCTCCCTCTCGGCGCTCACCCTGCCGCACCAGCTGGCCAGAGTGATCCTGCTGGAGCAGCTCTTCCGCGCCGGCAAGATCCTGCGCCGCGAACCGTACCATCACTGAGCGTCCGGCCGCCGGCGGGCTGGGCGTCATCCGTGGGCGGCGCAAGTGGCCGCGCCGGCCGTGCGGCCTCGCCGCCGCCGCCCGGCAATCGCGCCGCCCGCCTGCGGCCGCTAGAATGGGCGTTCGCGCCGCCGCGCTCCCCGCTGCGGCCTCAGCGACCGGGTGGTGAGCCATGAGCGACGACCTCTACGACCTGAGCGGCCTCGCCACGTCCCTGGCGGCGACGCTGCGAGAGCTTCTGGCCGAGGCTGGCCTGGTCGACGCCGCAGTGCCGCCCGTCGAGCTGGGGATGCCCGCGCGCCCCGAACACGGCGACCTCACCACCAATGCCGCCCTGGTGAGCGCCAAGCGCGCCGGCTGCCCGCCGCGCGAGCTGGCCCAGACGCTGGGCGAGCGCTGGCAGGCCGGCCCGGGCGCCGCCGTCTGTGAGCGCGTGGAAGTGGCCGGCCCAGGCTTCCTCAACCTCTTCCTGGGCGCGGCGTGGTACCGCGGCGCGGTGGAGCGTATGCGCGCCGCCGGACCGGACTTCGGGCGCGGCGTGCTGCCTGAGGATGATCGCCTCAAGCTGAACGTCGAGTTCGTGAGCGTGAACCCCACCGGCCCGCTGCACGTCGGGCATGCGCGATACGCGTCATATGGCGACGCGCTCTGCCGCATCTTCGACTTCGTCGGTCACGACGTCACCCGCGAGTTCTACGTGAACGACTACGGCACGCAGATGCTGCGCTTCGGGCAGTCGCTCGCCGCGCGCTACGGCCAGCGGCTGGGTCTGGACACGCCGGTCCCGGAGGAGGGCTACCAGGGCGAGTACCTGCTGGCGCTCGCCGACGAGCTCATCGCGGAGGTGGGCGAGCGCTACCGCGCAGCGATCGCCGCGGCGGCCCCCGACGTGACCGCGCTCGCCGCCGACGCCCTCGCGGCGATCAAGGCTTGGGGCCGCGACGCCGTCCTCACCCAGTTTCGCGCCACGCTCGAACGCCTGCGCGTGCCGTTCGACGTGTGGGCGCAGGAGAGCCTCCTGTACGCCGGTGACGGCGAGCATCGCGGCTTCGCCGGCGAGGTCGGCAAGGCGCTCGCCGACCTGGACGGCGAAGACCTCCTCTACGACGAAGACGGCGCCGTTTGGCTCAAGACGACACTGTACGGCGACGACAAAGACCGCGTGCTCATCCGCTCCAGCGGCGAGCCCACCTACTTCCTCAGCGACATCGCCTACCACCGCGACAAGATGGACCGCGGGTTCGCGCACATGATCGACATCTGGGGCGCAGACCACCACGGCTACGTGCCGCGCATGAAGGCCGCCTTCACGGCGCTCCCGCCGCACGATCCCGACCGTCTGGAGCTCATCATCGGGCAGATGGTGAACCTCCTGGAGAGCGGCGAGGCCAAGCGCATGAGCAAGCGCAAGGGCGACATCGTGACCGTCGACGACCTCCTCGACGCCATCGGCGTCGACGCCGCGCGCTTTCTGCTCGTGGGCCGCTCGCACGACACCACGCTCGAGCTCGACATCGACCTCGCCCGCGAGCAGTCCAACAAGAACCCGGTGTACTACGTGCAGTACGCCCACGCGCGCATCTCCAGCATCCTTCGCAACCTCAAGGGAGCGGGGGAGGGGCCGGCCGGTGGGCCGGCCGGCGCAGCCCTGCCGGCCGTCTCCGTGGACGACCACGAGAGGTCACTGGTGCGGGCACTTGCCAGGTACCCCGACGTGCTGCTGGCGACCGCCGGCCAGCGCGCTCCACACCGCCTGCACGCCTATCTCGGTGAGCTGGCGGCGGAGTTCCACGTGTTCTATCGCCACTGCCGGGTGCTCGGCGACGACCCCGACACGACGAGGTTCAGGGCCGCCCTCTGCGCGGCTACCAGAGACGCGCTGGCGAGCGGACTCTCGCTGCTCGCGGTGAGCGCCCCCGAGGCGATGTAGCGGGCGACTCTACGCGGCGAAGCGTTCGCGCACCCAGGCGCGGAGCTCAGCGGTCTCTTCCGGCGTGAGCTCCCGGTCGAGCTTCAGGAGCTGCGACACGGCGACGTTGTAGTCCCCCGTCAAGAGGCGGTCGACGACGCTCTCGAGGACGGTCTGCACGACCTCGCGTCCGGGGATGGCCGGCGAGTACACGTAGGCGATGTGCGACCTGTCCTGCACCAGCAGATGCTTCTTGACGAGGTTGTTCATCACCGTCATCACGGTGGTGTAGGCGATCTGCCGCCGCTCGAGCAGCGTCTCGTAGACTCGGCGCACCGTGGTCTGGTCGTGTTGCCAGACCACGGCCAGGATGTCGGCCTCCAGGGAGCCGATGCCGGTGAACGGCGCCCCCTTGGAGCTGCGCATCCATTTGGGTCGGGCGGTTTCTTCCATCACGATACCTTTCGCCAGGTGATCTTGGAGTGCGTCTCCACGTGGTACGCACTACGTAGGTGGTGCAGCGTACGTATTCCCGGCTGGTCGCGGACTCACGCCCACGCGTGTAGTAGAATCGAGCGCCTGTTGCTGAAGGAGGTGCGCAGGTGTCTGCCGATGTCGAACTGCTGAGCTCGCTGTGTCTCGCCCCGGGCCCCACGGGGTTCGAGGCGCCGGCACAGGACGTCGTACGCCGGCGCCTGGCGCCTCTCGGCGAAGCTCAGGCCGATCCGCTGGGCAACATCTGGCTCGAGGTCGGCCCTGTCGGCGGCCCGCAGGTCGTCGTCACCGCGCACGCCGACCAGATCGGCCTGATCGTCACCTACGTCGATGAGCACGGCTACGTCTTCGTCGAGAGGATCGGCGGCGTGGCGCCCCTGCTGGTCCCAGGGCGCCATTTCGTGATCCACGGCGCCGGCGGCACGGTGCACGCGGTCGGCGGCAAGAAGCCCACGCACATCATCCCCGCCGCCGAGCGCGACAAGGCGCCGGCCCTCGACGAGCAGTTCCTCGACATCGGCGCCTCGAGCCGGGAGGCCGCACTCGAAGTCGTGGCGATCGGCGACCCCATCACCTTCACGCCCGAGTTCATCGAGCTGTCGCCGGGCGTCTACGGCACCCAGGCGCTCGACGATCGCGCCGGAGTGTACTGCCTGGTGCGCGCCCTCGAGCTCTACGCGGCCGCGCCCGGCGCGGCGCGGCTCACCGGTGTTTCCACGGTGCACGAGGAGACCACGTTCATGGGCGCCAAGGCGCAGGCGAAGCGCCTTGCGCCGGCCGTGATGATCGTCGTCGACGGCGATTTCTGCAGCGACACGCCGGCCGCCGACGCCAAGAAGCTCGCCGGCGAGGTCAAGCTCGGCGCCGGCCCGGTGCTCGGCCGCGGCGCCGGCAGTAACCACCGCCTTCTGGCGATGGCGCGCGAGGTGGCCGCCGCCGAGGGCATCCCCGTGCAGCTCAAGGCCGCTCCCGAGGCGATGTCTACCGACGCCGACGAGCTTATGGCCGCGGGCACCGCGGCGACGCTCTCGCTGAGCGTCCCGGTGCGCTACATGCACTCTCCGTTCGAGGTCGCGCATGGCGACGACCTGGAGGCCGCAGCGCTCCTGGTCGCCGCCCTCGCGCGACGGGTGGGCGAGACCGGCGGGGCCGAGACGTTCGTGCCCCGCATCTGACGTAGCCCGCCGCCGCGTTCCCGGGAGGCCGCATGAAGCTGTTCATCGCCATCGATCTGGAAGGCATCACGGGTGTGGTGTCCGAGCTCGACACGGCCCGCGAAGGACCGGCCGCGGTGATCGCCCGCGAGCACATGCGCGCCGATCTCGACGCGGTGCTCGAGGGCTGCTTCGCGGCCGGCGCCGATGAGGTCGTGGTGTGCGACGCGCACGACGACGGCCGCAATCTCGACGCCGCCGGCCTGCCCCCGCAGGTCGTCCTCGTAAGCGGCTCCTCGACGCCGTACAGCATGCTTCAGGGCATCGGCCGCGGCTACGACGGCGCGCTGTTCGTGGGCTATCACGCGCGCGCCGGCACCGCCGGGGCCGTTCTCGAGCACACCTGGAACTACAAGGTCTTTGCCGCCACGCTTGGCGATCTGGAGGTCGGCGAGTTCGGCCTGGGCGCCCTGCTGGCCGGGCATTACGGCGTGCCCGCCGTCTTTCTGTCCGGCGACGACAAGGCGGCCGCCGAGGCTGAGGCCCTGGCGCCGGGCATCGTCACCACTGTGGTCAAAACGGGGATCACGCGGCTGGCCGCCGGCCTGCACTCGCCGCGCGCCGCGCGCGAGCGCCTTCGCGCCGACGTTGCGCGCGCGCTGCGCGCCGAACACAGGCCGGCGCCGCTCGCCTGGAACGGCGAGCCCCTCCGGCTGACCTTTGCGCGGGTCGAGTTCTGCGACCGCGCCGCAGGCTGCCCCGGCGTGCGGCGCGTGGACGGTCGCACGCTCGAGATACCCGGCGCGGACTTCGAGGAGGTCTACCGCGGCTTCCTCGCCTGCGTCCGGCTGTCGGACCTCGAGGATTGACCGCTCAAGTTGCGGGGGCGCGGCTGGTGTGGTGAACTACTGCTGCGGGCGGATGTAGTGTAGTTGGCAACACGTCAGCTTCCCAAGCTGAAGATCGCGGGTTCGACTCCCGTCATCCGCTCCACGTGCTTCCGGGCATCCAGTGGGAATCGCGGCCCCTTTCTTGGGGCCGTTCGCGTGCGCCGCGGCCCTCTACATCCCGCTGTGCCGCTCCTCCAAGCCGAGCTCGCGCAGACGCGCCTGCATGGCCTTGCGGCCGACCTCGAAACGGTCGGCAAGACGGTTGACGTCGGGGCCGTGCTCGCGCACCGCCTCGCGCACGAGAGGCTCGGGCATGAGCAGCTCGGCGGCAAAGGCGTCGGCCTCGCGCTCCTCGGCGCGCCCCGCCTCGGCGACGGAGCCGTAGTGCACGGGGCGGCAGCGCTCCTCGTGCAGCACGAAGTGGCCGATCTCGTGGGCGATGGTGAAGCGCCGACGGCCCGACTCGCCGCCGTTCGGCGCAGCGGGGCGCTCGTCGCCCAGGAGCTCCAGGGCGGCTTCACTCGTGAAGGGCTAACGGGTCTCGCCGACCAGTGCGAGATCGAGCGCGCTGACGACATCGCGCAGCGACACCGGCTCGTGCGAGACGCTGGCGGAGTCGAGCAGGGGCGTGGCCTGACGGCGCACGTCTGACGCGGGATGACTCATGAGGACGGCCCCCTCCGGGGACGGCAGTCTACCGCCGCCCGCCGCGGTCTCGCGACCGGTGGTCGCGGCCCCGGAACCGCGGTCAGGCGCCGATGAGCGGCAGCAGGCGGGCGACGACGCCGCCGACGGCCAGGGCCAGCACGATGGTGCCGGCGGAGATGGCCGCCGTCCACTTCCAGCCCAGCTCGCGGCGCAGCACGGCGATGGTCGCGAGGCAGGGGATGTAGATCGTGTTCACGATGGCGTAGGTGATGATCTGTGGCTTGGTCATGATGCTCGAGATGTCGGCTACAGCGCCGCCGACGCTGACTGCGGCGAACACCAGCAGGAGCTGCAGAGCGAGCTCCTTGCGCAAAACTGCAAAGACCAACGTGAGCCCGGCCACGGCGGGGAGCATGAGCCAGCCCTCCACCACCGGCGACAGAGGAGCGGTGAGCTTCCAGACGAGCCCGGTCTCGTAGAGGGCGCCGAGCACCATGCTGCCGATGAGGATGATGGGCGCGGCGTCCCACACGAACTCGCGGAAGCGCCGCCACGTCTTGGCGGCCACCTGGCGGATCACCGGGCGGCGGAAGGGGAACATCTCCATGACGAAGGCGCCCTTCTGACCGGGCAGAAGGCGGTTGAGGCCGAGACCGGCGGAGACGCCGATGACGAAGACCACGAAGTAGGTGAACAGCGCCCACTGCCAGCCGGCGAATGCCGCTACCGCGCCGATGATCACGGCGGTGCGGGCGCTGCAGGGCGTGAGCGTGGCCAGCGCCGAGGCGATCACGCGCTCGCGCTTGGTCGGCAGCGAGCGCGTGGCGATGATGGCCGGCACGTTGCAGCCGCCGGCAGCGATGAGCGGGATGACCGCGCGCCCGTGCAACCCGAAGCGGTGCATGACGCGGTCGCTGAGGAAGGCGGCCGCGTTCATGTAGCCGGTGTCCTCGATGAAGGCCAGAAGGAAGTAGAACGTGAGGATGTACGGGATGCCGACGGCGATGGTGGCGAGAATGCCGCCGTCGACGCCCCACAGGACGGTGCGACCGACGACGCCGTCCCCGAAGATGCCGGTGACCACGGAGGTCACTGCCGGCGAGACCCAGGTGGTCCAGGCGGCGGTGAGCACGCGCGACAGCACGTCCCCGACCACAAAGAGCGTAGCGAACATCGCGGCGATGACGCCGAGCAGGATAGGGACGCCGGTACGTGGGGAGGTGGTAAGGCGCCACCAGGCGTCGGCGCCGGCTCGCGGCGGGGGCGCCTGCGCCGCCACCGCGAGCCGGCGCGCCTCAGCGTGGCGTGCCTGCGCGATGGCCAGCGGGAGGCCGTCGTCATCCGGCGTAAGTACCCCGGCTGCGTCGAGCTGCAGCGCCTCGACGACCTCGGCGTCGCCTTCGAGAACGGTGATGGCCGCGGCACGAGGCGCCAGCCCGAAGGGCGGATGCCCGGCCTCCGCGGCCCGCGCGGAGATCTCTGCGGCAAGGGACTCGACGCGGTCGGCGACGCCCTGGGGCAGCGGTGTGCCTCCGGCTCGCCCCAGACCGTTGTTCGAGGTCGCGACGCGAAGCAGCGCAGCTTCGAGTTGCGGCAGTCCCTCGCCGCGTGGCGCCACTGTCGCGACCACCGGAACGCCGAGCTCGCGGGCGAGGGCCTCGGTGTCGACGTCGCGGTCGTGGCGGCGTGCTTCGTCGGAGAGATTCACGGCGATGACCACACGAAAACCGAGGTCGAGAAGCTGCAGGGGCAGGTACAGGCTGCGGCCCAGATTGGTGGCGTCGACGACCGCGACCACCACGTCCGGCTTCCGCGTGAGCAGGGCCACCCGCGCGGCACGCTGGTCGCCGCCCTGGCCGTCCAGCGAGTAGGTGCCGGGCAGGTCGACGACCTCGACGCGCCGGCCACCCCAGCGCGTACACACGACGCACGCCTCGGTGGTCACTCCGGCGCAGTTGGCGGTCTCGCAGGCGGCGCCGGTGAGGGCGTTGAACAGCGAGCTCTTGCCGACGTTGGGGTTGCCGGCCAGACAGGCGACGAGCATGCGCTCGTCGTGCCCATGGCCGGCCTTCTGCCGGCGTCGTGTCGGGACGGTCGCCACAGGCGTCAGGCACGCACCATGATCTTGCCGGCCACCTCGCGCCCGAGGGCGTACTGCGAGCCGGCCACGCGCACGAGAAGTGGGCCGCCGAACGGCGCCACGCTCTCGACCTCGACGGGCGTCTCGGGCAGCAACCCGAGAGAACCCAGATACCTGAGTAGCTCGCCGTCCTCCTCGGAGATGCAGCCGATCACGCCGTGCTCACCGGCGCCGAACTCGACCAGCGGGCGCATGGCCTCGTCAGGAAGCGTGCCATCCTCGCCGGGGATCGCGTGCCCGTGTGGGCACGTGGTGGGGTTGCCGAGCTGCTGCGCAAGCCGCGCCTCGACTTCGGGGCTGAGCACGTGCTCAAGCTTGCAGGCCTCGTCGTGCACCGCATCCCAGGGCATGTCGAGGTAATCGACCAGGAAGCGCTCGCTGAGACGGTGGCGACGCACGAGCGCCGCGCCCTCGATATCGCCTTCGGGCGTCAGCAGAATGCCCCCCTCGCCGTGCGGCGTCACAAGGCCCGCCGCCCGCAGTCGGCCGAGCATCTCAGAGACGGATGGAGGCGCCACTCCGAGCTCTTCGGCGAGGCGCTTGACGGTGACGGGGGCGCTGCCTCGCTGTAGCTTGAACATGGCTTCGAGGTACTCCTCGGTGCTCTGCGTGAGCTTGTTCACGGTCTCCTCCGGCGCCTTGGCCTGATCCTCCCGCCGCGGGCGCACCTTGGGCCGGTCCGACGAGCGGGGCTGCTCATTAGGATACCCTAATCATCGGCAGAAGGGAATCCTGACTTTAGTCAAGAGGCGGAATGGGGACAGGCGCTGAGGTGCGCCGAAGGTACCCCACTCATCAGGCGCGGGACCAGCCCAGCCGAGCACGGCAGCAGCGTCTCGCACCCCGCCAGGGGCGGCATGCATCGTCCGCATATCAGCGTCCCCACACGTTCCGTGGACTCCGTACGCAGAACAACGTAGGCTGCTTTCGCCGGGCTACACACACCGCACACTCATTGTTAGCCCGAGCCGATTCTGTTCACACACCCGTAGGGAGGCTTCTCGCAGTGGACATTCCGCGGATATTCAGCATCACCGAGAGTGCTCACCGCATCCACAACCCAATCACACCCGAGAAGCTTGCCACTCTCGGCGCGGCGCTCCGTCTGGAATCGGGGGTCCGAGTGCTCGACCTCGGCAGCGGTTCGGGGGAGATGCTGTGCACCTGGGCGCGCGATCACGGCGTCGTCGGCACCGGCATCGACATGAGCCAGTTGTTCACCGAGCAAGCGAGACTCCGTGCTGAAGAACTCGGAGTCGCCGATGAGGTCAAGTTCATCCATGGCGATGCTGCCGGCTATGTCTCTGACGAGAAGACCGATGTGGCGGCCTGTGTCGGTGCCACTTGGATCGCTGGGGGAGTTGCCGGCACTATCGAGCTTCTGGCGCGGAGCCTGCGCACCGGAGGGATCATCCTCATCGGCGAGCCCTACTGGCGGCAGTTACCGCCAACGGAAGATGTTGCCACGGGGTGTCTTGCCAATTCAATCTCCGACTTCCTCATGCTTCCAGGACTTCTCGCTTCTTTCGGCCACCTTGGCTACGACGTTGTTGAGATGGTTCTCGCTGACCAAGACGGCTGGGACAGATACGAGGCGGCCAAGTGGCTCACTATGCGCCGATGGCTCGAAGCCAATCCCGACGACGAGTTCGCGAAAGATGTTCGAGCCGAACTTACCTCGGAACCCGAGCGCTACGCCGCCTACACGCGTGAATACCTGGGCTGGGGTGTGTTCGCACTGATGCCGCGGTGATGCGTTGGCGCATCCGGCGAATCGTCAACGCCTAAGGTCATTGGTGGTTGGTGGTGCCCAGATTGGCTACACGCGGTCGGGCCAATAGAAGGCATCAACCTGACGGCCAGAAGGTAGACTGACCAGATGGCGCCTGCGCCGCAGGTCATGCCTGAGAAGTTGGGCAGGCGAGAGGCCAGGTTGAGGGTGCAGGGCTACTACTCCACGAAGCTATCAGGCGATCGCCTGCAGCAGTGCTGTGAGCTGACCCCCACTCGCGTGAAGCAGTACCTGGAGGCTGAGATCGAGTTCGTCCTCAGCCGGCTTCGGCCGACTGATTCCGTGTTGGAGCTCGGCTGCGGATACGGGCGCGTGGCGTTTCGCCTCGCCGACGTCGCGGCGCGCGTCGCAGGGGTCGACACTTCGTCCGTAAGCCTCACCTTGGCGCGTCAGCTTGCCCGTCCTGAATCGCGGTGCTTGTTCCTGCAGATGGACGCGTCGGCTCTGACGTTTGGAGACGGCACGTTTGACGTGGTCGTGTGCGTGCAGAACGGCATCTGCGCGTTTGCACTCGACGCCGTGCGGCTCGTGCGTGAGGCACCGCGGGTGACTCGACCTGGGGGGAGAGTCGTGTTCTCATCGTACTCTGCGGGGTTCTGGCCGGAACGGCTCCAGTGGTTCGAGTCCCAAGCAGCGGCCGGCTTGGTGGACCCGATTGACAACGACCAGACGGAGAATGGAACGGTCGTGTGCGGGGTGGAGGTTGTGGGTCGCGCTGTTGAGGCAGCGTGCCAGATCTTCGTTGAGGCTCTGGGGCCTGAAACACCGATGTTCGACCGCCCAGGCCGAGGTCAAGCGTCGTCTGTGCAACGTCGGCCTGCTTGAGCGGTTCGACGTCGTGGTGGGCGGATACGAGGTCGCGCGCGGCAAGCCGGCATTCGACCTCTTCCTGCGCGCCGGCGAGGACCTCGGCGTCGTCGCGGCAAACTGCGTCGTCTTCGAAGACCCGGAGGCGTGCATCAGGGCAGCAGCCGCCGCCGGGATGATCCCGGTGCTGGTCCCGGACCTTGTGGATCCGTCGCCGGTCGCCCGCGAGCTCGGGCTGCCACACCTGACCCTTATGGACATGGCCCTGGCGATCGAGCCGTACTTCGAGACGGTCGAGATCAGGGCAGACGTGTTCGGGCACCCGCCGGACGCCTACTTTCGTGCCTTCGTCGGCGTCTTCCGTCGTCGATATGCGGCGTCGATAGCGTCGGCTGGGCGTCCGCGCCTGAGTGGGCGTGTGAAGCGTACGCCGCCGGGTGCGGTCGGCGGGCCGCTCATTCGCCGTTCGTGAGGGCCCACTCGAGCGTCGCCCGCGCGACCTCGGGCGAGCGCCCGGGGCCGTGGTGGCCGCCCTCGTCCAGAGCGATGAAGCGCGTCGGGGCGGCCAGCACGGCCGCCAGGCGCTCGCTGTGCGAGAACGGCACGGCCTCGTCGTCGCGGGCGTGCGCGAGGAGCACGCGCGGCAGGCCGCGTGCCACGGCGGCCAGGTCGAGCCGACGTAGATACGGGCGCAGGGCGACGGCGTCGAAGCGGCCGTAGTACTCGCGGTCGGGGTCTTCGGCGCGCTCGAGCCGCTCGAGGTCGTCGAGGCCGGCGAGCAGGGAGGGGCCGTCCGCCGGGCAGAGCAGAACCAGCGAGCGGAACAGCTGCGGGTGGGCGCGCGCCGCCAGCAGCAGGAAGCACCCCCCCATGCTGGCCCCGCGCGCCGCCAGCCACGGGGCGCCGCTCGCGGCCAGCAGCGCCTCGCCGGCCGCGACGGCGTCGCGCCAGCCCTCCGGGCCCAGCACGCCGTCGCTCTCGCCGTGGCCGCGGAAGTCGAAGGTCAGCGCGGCCAGCCCTGCGGCAGCAGCCTGCTCGCCCATGATGCCGTGGTTCTCCTTGCGGCTGCCGGCGCCGTGGCAGATCAGCAAGGCGCCGCGTGGGCGCGCGGCCGGCCGAAAGAGCAGGCCGGCCAGCTCGAGCCCGTCGGAGGCGATGCGAAGCGGCTCCGGCGCCGGTGCGGACGAGGCATTCACGGCGCGAGTGTAGCCGACGCCTCCGTTCTCATGTACTTGCGGCACCGCGGGCCGGCTGCGCCGCCGCGGCCGTACCGTCCCTGCGACACCCGGCGGGCCGCGACGCCCCGCTGTCACGGAGGTCCCATGCACGAGGTCAACGTCTGCCACAAGACCCTGGGGGACCACCGCTCGATCGTCCCCGGGGAGCTGATGGCCGAGATCGACGAGCTGGCCGCCGGCCTCCGCGGCAGGCGCGTCCTGCACGTCAACGCCACCGCCTTCGGCGGCGGCGTCGCCGAGATCCTCTACACCCCGGTGCCGCTCACCTCCGACGCGGGCCTTCCGGCAGAGTGGCGGGTGATCACGGCGCCGCCCGAGTTCCATGACGTCACCAAGAGACTCCACAACGGCCTGCAGGGCCAGGCCGTCGACTTCCCGGCGGCGGCCCGGGAGCTCTACGAGAGCGTCTGCCGCGCCAACGCCGCCGACCTTACGCGGGCCTACGACTTCGTCGTGATCCACGATCCGCAACCACTGGCCATGCGCGATTGCGTCACCGTGAGTCAGGACCGCTCCACGTGGTGGATCTGGCGCTGCCACATCGACACGTCGACGCCCGGCGAGGGGCTCTACGACTACCTGCTGCCGTCCATCAACCGCTACGACGTGGCCGTCCACACTCGACAACGTCGGGTCCGTCGAGATCAACGTCTTCCAGAGCCATGCCGACGTGATCGTGCAGAAGTCCACCCGCGAAGGCTTCGGTCTCACCGTCACCGAGGGGCTGTGGAAGGGCCGGCCCACGATCGGCGGCGACGTGGGGGGGGATCCCGCTGCAGATCGAGGACGGCGTCACCGGGTACCTCGTCAAGTCCGCGGCCGAGTGCGCCGAACGGTGTCTGCAGGTGCTGGCGGACCCCGAGAAGCACCGGCGCATGGCTCTTGCTGGGCAAGGAACACGTGCGCCGCGAATTCCTTACGCCGCGGCTGCTGCGCGACGAACTGCGGCTCTTCTCCGACCTGCAGGCGGGTAAGATAGGGCGGCAAGGCCCGGCCAGCGACGCTTCGCCGGTCCGGCCGGGCGCGACCGCGACGCAGGGGGTGCGGCGTGCACGCCGACGATCTCGCAGGACGCCGTCTCGTGG
>JAPLCM010000068.1 GCA_026392275.1 Actinomycetota bacterium
CGCCGGCTCTCCGACCGCAACTTCGTGCCGGACGAGTGGCTGGTCAAGGACAACGCCTGCGGCGTGCTGGGCAGCGGCGACGTGACCTTCGAGCCGGTGAGCGTCGCACGCACGCGCGTGACCCTCTCGGTGCAGCTCGACCTGCTGCCGTCTGAAGCCGCTACGGGCCCGGAGGTCGAAGAGACGTACCGCCGGGCGGTCGCCCGTCTTGACCGCCATCGCGACTTCGCCGAGATGCGCTGATGCCGGCGTCCTTCGGCCGGCCGGTGTAGGCTTGTTGCCGATGGATACTCTCGAGCGTCTTGCACGTGTCATGGACGAGCTGGCCGCACAGGCCAGCGAGGAGAGCCGCGCCGGCATGGCGCGCTACGGCATCAACGTCACGGACGCCTTCGGGGTCTCGGTGTACGAGCTCCGGCGCATGGCGAAAGGCCTTGGAACAGACCACGAACTGGCGCTCGCGCTCTGGGACACCGGCAATCACGAGGCGCGTACTCTGGCCAGCATGGTCGACGACCCGGCGGCCGTGACTGAGGCCCAGATGGACGAGTGGGCCGCCGCCTTCGACTCGTGGGACGTCTGCGACCAGGTCACGTCCAACCTCTTCGACAAGACGACCTTTGCCTACGAAAAGGTGCGCGAGTGGAGCGCCGCCGAGAGCGAGTGGGTCAAGCGGGCGGCGTTCGCGACCGCGGCCGCGCTGGCCGTGCAGGACAAGACGGCGCCGGACGAGCGCTTTCTCGCGATCCTCGAGCTGGTGCGCCGCGAGGCCGGGGACGGCCGCAACTTCGTGAAGAAGGCCGTCAACTGGGCGCTGCGCAACATCGGCAAACGCAACGCGGCGCTGCACGCGGCGGCGCTGGACACGGCCGCGGCCATTCTGGCCGCGCCCGACGCGCTCGCCGCCGCCGACCGCCGCGACCCGGCCGCGCGCAGCGCCCGCTGGGTGGCGCGCGACGCCCTGCGGGAGCTGCGCTCAGACAAGGTGCTGCGCCGCTTCTAAGCGCACGACTGGCCCAGCCTCCCACCCAGGTAGTAATATAGATAGTTCGCGCAGGCTCGGCCCGCATCCACCGACAGGAGGTCGCATGATGGCCTCGTCGACTACTGGCTCCTACGGCTCGGCCGAACGACGGCACCCGCGTCTGGTGCGGCGCACCGCCTGGCTGCGGCGGCATTCCGTCGCGGTCGGGGTGGTGGCCGTCGCCCTCATCGCCCTCATCTTCTTCTTCGATGCCCGCATGCACCCCGTGACCATGGCCGGGTTCTACCTCGTGCCGCTCACGCTGCTGGCCCTCGCGGAGCGTGAGCGGCTGGTGGCCGCGGCCGGCGTCTTGTGTGGACTGCTCACCGTCCTGGTCATGGTCTGGCAGGATACCCTGACGGCGAGCAACCTGTTCAACCTGCTGTACGGCGGCCTTGCCGGCGTGGGGCTCATCATCCTCGCCTACCTCATCCGCCGCCTGTCGACGATCAGTGACTACGCGACCCTGCGCGCCCAGCTCTCCGAGGCCGGTGCGGACATCCTCACCAGCGGCGGCACGCGCGACGACCTCGACGAACTGCTTCAGTACGCCGTCGAGCGTCTCGGCGAGCAGCTCGACGCCACCGCCGGCGTTCTTCTGATCCTCGAGGATGGCTACTGGCAGGGACGCGCCGGGTTCGGTCTCGGCGTCGACGCCCGCGAGATCGCGGCGGAGTACGGCGACATGGCGCTCTCTGAAGAAGCCATGCGCACCGAGACGACCGTGGCGCGCGATCTGAGCGCCGGCGATCCCTCACCGGGCCCGCTCACCGCGCGCGTGCGCCTTGAACGCGTGCTGGTCGTGCCCATGCGCGCCCTCGATCGTGAGGTCGGCGTGCTCGTGTACAACCGTGCCCAGGCGAGCGGCGATTTCGATCAAGAGCAGGTGAGCCTGGCGGAGTACGTCGCCCGCTACCTGGGCGTCGCCGTCGACAACGTGCGCCTCATGCTCGAGCTGGGGGCCAAGCGCCGCGACCTCGAGCTGGTGCGCGATTCGAGCCTCGACTTCGCCCAGAGCCTGGACATGACCGAGGTGCTCGAGGCGGTGGTCACGCGGCTCCTCGACGCTCTCGGCATGCACGCCTGCGACGTGTACGAGGTGGATGGAGACGCCGGCGTACTGCGCATCCTCGTCAGCTTCGACGATATGAAGTTCGAAGCCGAGGAGGGGGTGGGGCGCGAACTGCCGCTCGAGCTCAACGCCACCAGCGCTCTGGCAGTCGCCAGCCGCCAGCCCGTGCTCGTGACGTCGCTGGGCGACCCGCGTCTCAACGACGCCGAACGCGAGCTTCTCGGGAGACTCGGTCACCAGACCCTGCTCAGCATCCCGTTGCGTATCCGCGACCGCGTGATCGCCCTGGTCGAGCTGTTCGACCAGGAACCACGCGACCTCGGGGACGAAGAGATCGAGCTGGCGCGGACCATCTGCCGGTTCGCCGCCCTCGCCGTCGACAAGGCGAAGCTGTACGACCGGCAGCGCGTCACCGCCGAGCGCAGCGACCGGCTGGCGCGGCGGCTGCAGCGCCTGCAGTCGTTTGCCGTCGATCTCAACCGGCGCCTCGACCGCGCCGATCTCCAGGACGTGCTGGACGAGGTCGCCCACGCGGCCGTCGACCTGCTGCGCGTGCGTGCGGCAGCCGTCCTCAGCGGGTCCGGCGAGTATCTTGCCGCCCGCTCGCTGGCGGTGGCGGGCGAGGCTTCGCCGGCCCGCCTCTCCGCCGTCGAGAGCGAGCTCCTGGAGCGCTGCCGGCAGGCCCTCGCGGCCCCCACCGACGAGCACATGGCCGGCGGCGAGCTCGTCACCATAGCCGTGGCGCAAGCCGACGGCCTCTTGTTCGCGCCCCTCGAGAGCGAGGCGCCCCAGCAAGCCTCGACCCTCGTGGTCGCCGACAAGCGGGCAGGGGACTTCGACGAGGAGGACCGCCTGCTCGTGGCGACGCTGGGAGCGCAGCTCAGCGCCAGTCTCCACAACGCCACGGCCTACCAGCGTGAGCACGCCATCGCCGAGACCTTTCAGCAGGCGCTGCTCATGGAGCCCCCGGCGATCCCGGGCATCGACGTCGGGGTGCGGTACCGCGCGGCGACAGATACGGCACGGGTGGGCGGCGACTTCTACGATCTCGTGACCCTGGGGCCGGGGCGCCTGATGGTCATCGTCGGCGACGTGTGCGGCAAGAGCCTGGGCGCCGCGGCGCAGTCGGCCGTCGTGAGGTACATGCTGCGCGCCTACGCCGCCGAAGGGTCGCCGGGAGAAGCGCTCTCCCGGCTCAACTCGGCGGTCATCGAGCAGACCCCCGACCAGCCCTTCGTGACGCTGGTCGTGGCCTACATCGACGTGGCGCGGCACATGTTCGAGTACGCGGTGGCCGGCCACCCGCGGCCCATCGTGCTGGCCGGCCACGGTCCGTTCCCCATGCCCGGCGAGGGCAACGTGCCCGTGGGCATCTTTCGCGGAGCCGTGTACCCCACGAATCGCGCCATCCTGCCCGACGACACCTGCGTGGTGCTGTACACCGACGGCATCACGGACGCGCGCAGCGACGGCACGCTGTTCGGCGAGGCGCGCCTCAACGATACGGTTCTACAGCATCTCGGCATGCCCGCTCAGGAGCTGGCCGACACCATCCTCGAGACGGTCAAGGACTACGCCGGCGGCGTGCTGGCCGACGACTGCGCGGTGGTCACGATCAAGCTGCCGTGAGCGGCCGGGCTCGGGTGGCCGTCGTCAGCGGCTGCTGACGACGGTGGCCATGGCGTCGGCCACGGCGAGCACGCGGGCGCGGCGGCCGAGGCGCACCTCAGCGGCGGCGACGGCCGCGTCGACGCAGTCGAACGCGGCCACCCCGAGCGGCTCCAGCAAGCCGGGCGCCGCGGCGCCCACCACGCCAATACGGAAGCGCTCGAGCACGCGCGCGACGACGAAGGCGCGCTGACCGCCGGGGCCGAGCGGCTCGCGCAGCCCTCGCGCGACGAGCTCGGCCGGCGAGGCGGCCGCGGCCAGCACCGCCGCGAAGTTGCGCTCCCCGGGCCCGTCGCCGGCGCCCCCGGGCAGGTCGGCGCACAGCACCAGCAGTCCGCCATCGGCCAGGGCCGGGCGGCCGGCGAGGCCGATGTAAGTGGCCGCGCGGCTGGCCTGGTACAGGTTGTGACTCTTGGGCGCGTGCACGCCGGCGACGACCACGTCGAACGGGCCGTCGACGGAGCGCAGCCACGCGCCTGCGTGCGCTCGCGCCAGCGCGGCCTGCGCGGCCGTCGGATCGCCGGCGGCCACGGCGGCGGCCTCGCCGCGCTCGTTCATCACCACGTTGACCCCCCAGGCGAGCGGCGTGCGCGCGGCGATCTCGACGAGCGTGTCGTGGAAGAGGTTGCCGGCGAGCCCACCGACGGCGACGCCCGGCGCGCTGACGAACGCCGGGCGGTGCGTCCAGGCGATCGTCTGGTGGCCGGCGCAACCGATGGCCACGCCTTTGACCCCGCCGGAGAAGCCGGCGTAGAGGTGCGGCTCGACCACCCCGACGGTGACGGCCAGGTCGGCCTCCGCCACGCGGCGCGCGATGTGTACCGGTGCGCCGCTGGAGGTGAGCCCGAGGTCCGCGCACGGCGTCTCCAGGCCTTGCGCATCCTCGGTCCTCACGCGCCGTGCCGGCGCCGTGCCGGCGAGGCCCTCCCGCTCGGCGGCGGAGGTGGTGCGGTGCAGCCCGCACCCGACGACCACGGTGATGCCGTCGTCGGGGACGCCGGAGCCGCGCAGCTCCTCGAGGAGGTGCTCGAGGATCGCCGGGCTCGGGCAGGGGCGAGAAGCATCGGGGATGGCGACGGCCACCGTGGCGGCGCCGCGCGCCAGCTCGCGCAGGCGCGGCGCCTCGA
>JAPLCM010000206.1 GCA_026392275.1 Actinomycetota bacterium
AGGTCAAGGCCGAGGGCCTGCCCTACAAGACCGTCGTCGGCGGCGCCCCCTGCACGCAGCGCTGGGCCGACCAGATCGGCGCCGACGCCTACGCCGAGGACGCCAGCGACGGGGTCAAGAAGATCGACGCGCTGCTGGGCGCGGGAGGCGCATCATGAGACGTAATCCGCGCGCGGGCGCGCGCAAGAGCGGCGGTTTCAGGCTCGAGGTGTTCACCGACGACGAGCTCCGTGAGATCCACCTGGCGACGCTCGAGGTGCTCTCGGAGACAGGGGTGTTCGTCGAAGACGACGAGGCCCTGCAGATCTTCGCCGACGCCGGGGCGGACATCGATCGTGAGCGCCGGGTGGCTTGCCTGCCGGCGCACATCGTCGAAGACGCCATCCGCTCCGCTCCGCCGAAGGTGGTCATGTGCGGTCGCGACCCGGCCCACGACGTGGTGCTCGAAGATGGCCGCGTCGGCTTCACCAACTTCGGAGAGGGCATCCAGGTCGTCGACCCCTACACCGGCGAGCTGCACGAGTCGCTCAAGCAGGACGTTGCTGATTGCACGAAGATCATCGATGCGCTCCCCGAGATCGACGTGGTGGAGCGGCCCCTTGGGGCGCACGACGTGCCCCCCGACACGGCCGCTCTGCACAACGCCGAGGCGATCTTCAGCAACACGACGAAGCACGCCACCATCGGTCCGCTGTCGGGCTTCTGCGCCCGCAAGATGATCGACATGGCGGCGGCCATCGTCGGCGGGCATGACCAGCTGCGCAAGCGGCCCATCGTGTCGTTCCTCACCTGCCCCGTGAGCCCGCTCAAGCTGGTCGCAGACGCCTGCCGCATCATCATCGAAGGCGTGCGCGCCGGCGTGCCGGTCAACGTACTCTCGATGGCGATGGCCGGAGGCTCCTCGCCGGTCAACCTGGCCGGCACGCTCGTCTCGCACAACGCGGAGGTGCTTGCCGGCATCACGCTGGCGCAGCTCACCGTGAAGGGCGCGCCCGTGATCTACGGCTCTTCGACGACCGCCATGGACCTGCGCTTTGCCAGCGCCTCGGTGGGCAGCCCCGAGTGCGCCATGATCGGCGCCGGCGTCGCCTGCCTGGCGCGCTTCTACCTGCTGCCCAGTTGGGTGGCTGGTGCGTAGGGCGATTCCAAAGTGGCGGACGCCCAATCCGGTCACGAGAAGACACTCACCAGCCTTCTGCCGGCGTTGGCAGGGGCCAACCTGATCTACGGGCTGGGGATGTTGGAATCGGGCGTCACCATCGACTACGCGCAGCTCGTCATGGACGCCGAGTTTGCGCGCATGGTCAAGTTCTGCGTGCCGGGGATCGCGGTCACCGACGACACGCTCTCGGTGGACGTCATCGCCGAGGTGGGTCCGTTCAGCGACTTCCTCTCGCACGACGACACCTACAAGGGCATGCGCGGGCAGTCGCGTTCGACGCTCATCGACCGAAGAGTCCGCGAGGAGTGGGCCGCATCCGGCTCGACGAGCCTCTACGACCGCGCCCTCGTGGAGGCTCGCAGGATCCTCGAGACGCACGTGCCCACGCCGCTGCCCGACGAGGTCGCGGCGAAACTTAAATCGATAATCCATGAGGCGGAAGAAGAATTAGGCGTGCACTGACTCGCGAGACGCGATACTGTTCAGCGCATACCGCTGAGCTTATCGGCGCGCCCACGCGCCCCGCGAGTCAGGAGACACGATGACAGACGTGAGCAGGCAGATCGGCGTCGGCCGGGTGAGTTTCCTGACCGAGGAGCAGAAGCAGCGCATCTACGACACCGCGCTGGGCATTCTCGCAGACATCGGCATGGTCGTCCTCCACGAGGAGGGCGAGGCCGTCATGCTCGACGGCGGCTGCACCAAGGACGCCGACGGCCTGGTGCACGTCCCCGCCGCGCTGGTCGAGAAGGCGCGGGAGTCGGTGCCGGCGAGCTTCGTCGTCTACGACCGCGCCGGCGAGCCGGCGATGGACCTCGGCGGCCTCCGCTCCTACTACGGCAACGGCTCGGACGTCATGCACCTGCACGACCTGGAGACCGGCGAACGCCGCCTCGCCCGGCTTGAGGACGTCAGCGAGGCGGCGCGCCTCTGCGACGCACTGCCCGACATCGACTTCGTCATGTCGGGCGCCTACCCCGACGGCATGGACGCCCAGGAGGCGTACCCGCGCCAGTTCCGCGCCATGATCGCGGCGACCACCAAGCCGCTGGTGATGACGGCCGGCGGCGTCGAGACCGTCGAACCCATGTACCGCCTCGCCTGCGAGGTGCGCGGCGGCGCCGACGCCCTGCGCGAGAAGCCGTACTTTGTCATGTACAACCAGCCGGTCACGCCGCTCAAGCACCCGTTCGAGACGGTGGACAAGCTGCTCTATTGCGCCGACCGCGGCATCCCGTCGACGTACTGCCCGTCGCCGGTCGCCGGGGGCACCGCGCCGATCACCACGGCCGGCCAGGTCACGCTCGGCGTGGCCGAGGCGCTCTTCGGCCTCGTCATGCATCAGCTCCGGGTTCCCGGCGCGCCGTTCGTCATCGGCCAGGGCCCCAACACCCTCGATATGGCGACGTCGCAGTCGTCGTACAACTCACCGGAGTTCGTGCGCGCCTACGCGTGCGAGGTCGAGATGGCCAAGTGGCTGGACATCCCCAACTGGGGCTTCAGCGGCCACACCGACGCCCAAGTGGTCGACGCCCAGGCCGGCATGGAGGCCGATGAGATCACCAAGCTCTCCATGCAGCTGGGCGCCAATCTCAACCACGACGTCGGCTACATGGACTTCGGCCTCTCCGGGTCGCTCGCCGCAGTCGTGCTGGTGGCGGAGTTCATCGCCCGGAACCGGCGGCTGCTCGCCGAGCTCGAGGTCTCAGACGAGACGCTGGCCGTGGACGTGCTCAAGGCGGTCGGCCCCGGCGGCGACTACCTTGGCCAGCGGCACACGAGGCGCCACCTGCGCAGCAGCCAGTGGCGCGCCCAGCTGCTCAACCGCATGAGCCACGACCGCTGGCTCGAGGGCGGCGGGCTCGACGTTACCGAGAAGGCCCGGCGGAAGGCGCGCGAACTACTGGCGACGCACGAGGTCCCGGCGCTGCCCGCCGAGCTCGTCGCGCGGCTCGACGCGGTGGTGCCGGCCGGCTGAGAGGCTGCGCCCGGCCGGCCGCGCAGCGGCCGGAGGCCGCGCGCAGCGTCTGGATTCCGCACGCGGTGCTATTGTTGCGGCATGGACCCCAAGCCTCGGCCGAACCACCAGCTCTACCTTGAGGCGCTCCGCCGGCTGACGCCGGAGCAGCGCCTCCTCAAGGCCTTCGAGCTCACCGAGCTGTCGCGCGAGCTCTTCCGCGCCGGTCTGCGGCAGCGTTTTCCCGAGGCTGGCGAGGCGGAGCTACAGCACATCTATCTGGAGCGGCTGGAGAGATGTCACAACAGGCCCTCCTGAAGCGCATCGTCGAAGCCCTGGACGGCGCCGGCATCCCGTACATGCTCACGGGGTCGCTGGTGTCGAGTCTCCAAGGCGAGCCGCGAGCGACCCACGATATCGACCTCGTCATCGACATCACGGCGGGCGATGTCGCGCGAGTGACGCGAGCGCTGTCCGGCCCGGAGGTCTACCTCGACGAGCACGCCGTGGGCGACGCCACGCGCCGCCGCACCATGTTCAATCTCATCGACTCCGTTTCGGGAGACAAAGCGGACTTCTGGCTCCTGACCGACGAGCCGTTCGATCGCGAACGCTTTGCGCGCCGCCTGCGGGTCGAGGCGCTCGGACTGCAGCTCAGCGTCTCAACGCCGGAGGACACCATCCTTATGAAGCTCCGCTGGTCGGCGCTGGCGGGAGGGAGCGAGAAGCAGATGGGCGATGTTCTGCGGGTCTATGAGCTGCAGGCCGGGTCGCTGGACGAGGGGTATCTCGACAAGTGGGCGGTGCGGCTGGATGTCGCGGCCGCTCTGGCGGCGATCCGCGGGTCGGCGCGGGTCGGCTGAATCGCGCGCCTCTGTGCGTCGCCCGACTCAGGCCGAAGCGGCGAGCGGCTGCATGGCGATGGCTTCGGCGGGGCAGCCGGTCGAGCACAACCCGCAGCCGCGGCACTCAGCGGCCTCGACCAGCGGCTCATCGTCGGCGCTCATCGTGATGGCGTGGAACGGGCAGCGTTCGGCGCAGGCGCCGCACTGCGTGCACCCCTCGAAGTCGACGATGGCAAGGTGACGTCGGCGCGGCCAGACGCTCTCGGCATCAAGCAGCGCCGCTGCCCGGTGCGGGAAGCAACAGTCGGCGCAGCAGTTGCAGATGGCGTGCTTGTCGCCGGCGCTGCGCCCGAGGTAATCGGTGTGCGTGAGGCCGGCGGCATCAGTCTCGTGCAGGATCTCCACCGCCCGCTCCCGCGAGATCTCCGCGCCGAGTCCGCGCTCGTTATCGAAGCGCAGGCAGACATCGACGGGTCTGTCGCAGCTCCCGACGATCGCCCGGCAGTCGCAGGGCCACAGGTACACGTGCTCCTCGCCGGCGATGACGGCCTCCGCCTCGGGCACCAGCAGATACGTGAAGTCGATCTCTCGGTAGCCGCCCGGAGCGCCTGACTTCAGCGCCTCGAGGTCGTCGCGGACCGAGGCGGCGTAGTCGTCCGTCGCCCAGTCGGCGAGGCGCCGGCGGACGTCGTCCGGGATGTCCCTCCAGCCCTCGAACATGGCGCAGATGTCGAGGCGGTCGGCGAAGGTGGCCGGCGCGTAGGCGCCGGCCTCGTCGCGGTCGAGCACGGCGCGGCGCAGCGCACGCTCGAGGCGCTCCGGCTCGACGCGTGCAAGCCCGGCCGGTCCGCCGGCCGCCAGCAGCACTGCGACATCGTCACCGTTGTAGAAACGGTCGAGCCACGGAAGGACGAACTCGGGGGCGCCGACCGCTGCGGCGAGCGCCGCGAACGCGTGCGTCGCGGCAGTGCTCGGTGGTCCTTCGTCCTGGCTCATCGCCGCGCCTTCCCAGGGTCGTAGCCGACGGTTCGCGCTCATGGTACGCCATTCGGGGCACCGCGCGCTTCGGCGCCGGGGACCCGCGCGCCTTCAGCGCAAGGGGTACGATGTGCGTCATGGACGAGACCGGGCAGGTGATGCGCGGGGCCGTCGACGTCTGGCCGCGGGAGGCCGGCGTTACGCGCCGCGGCTTCGTCATCGGCGCCGGCCTTGGGGCCGGCGCCCTCCTCGCTGCCGCCACCGCCGGCCGCGTGCTTCCTTGGCGCGCCTGGCTCGGCGCGGCTGGAGACAGGCTCGGAGGAGTCGACGTGGTTCCCGGCGGCTCGGGCGTCGCGGTCCGCGACTACGCACTTCACTCCCGCTACGCCGACGGGCCCGTTGGCTACAGCATCGCCTGGCCGCCCGGGACGCGTCGCGGCGACTCGCTGCTCGTCTGCTTCGCCCTGCCGGGGCGCGGTGGCGGACCGCCGATGGGCTTCGCCGACCACGCCGCCAGGCTCGTCGAGCGCGGCGAATCGTCACCTTACGCTGTCGTGGGGGTCGACGGCGGCGTCTCGTACTGGCACAAACGCGCGTCGGGCGAGGATCGGCTCAGCATGCTGCTGCGCGAGCTGATCCCGCTGTGCGCGCGTCGGCATCGGCTCGGCGGAGCTGGAAAGGGGCGCGCCATCATCGGCTGGTCGATGGGCGGCTACGGCGCCCTGCTCGCGGCGGAGACCGCGCCGGAGCTCTTCGCCGCCGTGGTCGCCGTGAGCCCGGCCGTATGGACGAGCTACGACGCGATGATGCTGGGGCCGCGGGACGCCTTTGACAGCGCGGCCGACTTCGCCGAGTTCGACGTGATCGG
>JAPLCM010000091.1 GCA_026392275.1 Actinomycetota bacterium
TGCAGAAGCTGTCGCTCGACTTCTTCAGCCGCCAGAAGACCGGCTGGATCGTCAGCCGCCTGACCAACGACATCGACGCCCTCGACCAGCTCGTCACCGAGGGCGTCTCCTCGCTGGTCACCAACTCGCTGACCTTCATCGGCGCCATCGTGTTCCTCTTCATCCTCGACTGGCGCCTGGCACTGGCGACCCTCACCATCATGCCGCTTCTCATCGGCGCCACGCTCATCTTCCGCTCCAAATCGGCGCGCGCCTATGCCCAGGTGCGCAACAAGATCGGCGACGTCAGCGCCCACCTGCAGGAGTCCATCTCGGGCATCCGCGTGCTCAAGGCCTTCCGCCGCGAGCAGAGCGATTACGAGAAGCTCGACGTCGCCAACGCCGCCTACCGCGACGTGAACATGCGCACGGTCGTGCAGAGCGGCCTCTACTTCCCCTTCGTGGAGTTCATGTCGGCGGCGGCCGTGGTGATCGTGCTCTGGTACGGCGGCACCCTCATCGGGGGCAACACCCTCGAGATCGGCGTGCTGGTCGCCTTCATCGGCTACCTGGGCAGCTTCTTCGACCCCCTTCAGCAGCTCAGCCAGCTCTACAACACGTTCCAGGCGTCGATGGCCGCGGTGCAGAAGATCTACGCGGTGCTCGACACCGAGCCCGACATGCTCGACGCCCCCGACGCCGTCGACCTCCCGGACGTGCACGGCGAGGTGGAGCTACGCGGCGTGACCTTCGGCTACGACCCCGAGAAGCCGGTGCTGCACGACGTGGACCTGAAGATCCCGGCGGGCAAGACCGTCGCGCTCGTCGGCGCCACCGGCGCCGGCAAGTCGACGGTCATCAAGCTGCTGGCGCGCTTCTATGACCCCACCGCGGGGGCGGTGCTGATCGACGGGCACGACTTGCGGCAAGTGACCTCGAGCTCGCTGCGCGAGCAGCTCGCCGTGGTGCCGCAGGAAGCCTTCTTGTTCAGCGGCTCAGTGATGGACAACATCCGCTTCGCCCGCCCCTCCGCAGACCCCGACGAGGTCAAGCGCGTCGCCCGCATCGTCGGCGTGCACGACTTCGTCGAGTCGCTGCCCGAGGGCTACGACACCGAGGTCCAGGAGGGCGGCTCGGCGCTCAGCACCGGCCAGCGCCAGCTCATCAGTTTCGCGCGGGCGTTGCTCGCCGACCCGCGCATCCTCATCCTCGACGAAGCCACGAGCAGCGTCGACGCCGAGAGCGAGCGCCGTATCGAGCGCGCCATGGAAGTGCTGTTCAGCGGTCGCACCAGCGTGATCGTCGCCCATCGCCTGAGCACGGTGCGCTACGCCGACGAGATCCTCGTGATCGACGACGGCCGCGTGGTCGAGCGCGGCGCTCACGCCGAGCTCGTGGCGGCCGGCGGCCGCTACGCCGGCCTCTACGCCGAGTGGGAGGCGACCGGCGAGGCGCTCTGAAGCCCTTTCGTCCAAGCCGATCGGCCCCACACCCGCGCGCCCGCAGCGCGCCGCCCCCTCGGGGCAGTGCAGGCCCCGTCCGTCTTCATGCAACGGGACCGTTGCATGTACTCCCCACGGTACCGTTGGACACAGCATCAAGGGCCGCGACGCTCAGTGACTATGCCTCTCCCGTCGGCCCCATCGAGTGTGGCGCGCGCACATCGCGCACGCACACCAGGGCGATGGCGACCGCCAAGGCCGCCCCCGCGCCGCCCCACAGCACCGCCGGCACACCAAAGGCGTCGGCCAGCGGCCCGGCCAGCGCCAGCCCCGCCGGGTAGAACGCCAGCGAGCCGAGGTAGTCGTACGACGCGACCCGCGAGATCATCTCCGGCGCGACCTCCCGCTGCATACAGGTCGTCCAGAACGGGTCGTAGAGGCCCCACACTACGCCCATGGCGCCCAGGGACGCATACAGCATCCCCACCGGGACCTCGAGGGCGAGAAACGCCACGGGGAAGGCCGCCAGCCCTATGCCCGCGGAGATCACGAAGAGCGGGCGGCGCGGGCGCCAGTTCAAGCTCAACAGGCCGCCGACGATCTGCCCAACACCCATCGCCGCTGAAGTGAGCCCCCAGGTGCGCGCGCCATCGTACACGTCGCGCGCCACGATCGGCCCCAATACCTGGATGGGGCCTTCGACGGCGAACAGGAACACGGACACACCGGCCACCATGGCCCACAGCCAGGTGTGGCTGGTGAACTCCCGCCAGCCGGAGGCCAGATCGCCGAAGAAGCTCTGGCCGCCGGCAATGACGGCATCCCCTGCTGCCGCAGCTTCGCCGGCGAGCGCCCTGCCGGGCGCGGCCGAGGCCGGCGCGGAGAGGCCGCGGAAGGCCGCGGGCCGCAGGCGCCAGAGAAACCAGGCGCTCACCAGGTAGGTCAGCCCGTCGATGCCGATCGCCCAGCCGGCTCCCAGGGCGGCGACCAGAAGGCCGGCGATCGTGGCGCCCAGCGTGATCGCGCCGCTCATCACCAGACCCTGCAACGCGTTGGCCTGCTGCAGGCGGGGCCTGCTCACCACCTCAGGCACGAGACCGGTGTACGACGGGCGGAAGAACGCCTCGCAGAACCCCATGCCCACCTGCACAAGCGCCAGATGCCACACATGCGCGACGCCGGTGACGAGCAGCCCCGCCGCGGTCAGCTGGAGTACCGTGCGGCCGAAGTCGGCGGCCAGCATCATCTTCTGCCGCGGCAGGCGGTCGGCCCACACCCCGCCGAACAGGAGGAAGACGGTCAGCGGGATGATGTAGGCCGCCTCCACGATGCCGATGTCGGTGGCAGAACCGCCGATCTCGAGCACCGCGAACGGCAGCGCGACCACCGTGAACATCACGCCCACCACGGAGATCGCCTGACCGAGAAAGAGCTTGCGGAACTCCGGCTCGCCGAGCGCTGCAAGGCCTTCGCGCAACCTGGTCACCGCGCCGGCCCTACTCGATCCGCGGCAGCCGCCGGTCGAGCCAGCCCGGGAGCCACCAGTTCCAGCGCCCTAGCAGGCGCATGAACGCCGGCACCATGAGGATGCGGACCACGCTGGCGTCGACGGCCACCGCAACAGCGAGACCTACGCCGATGGCTTTGGTGACGAGGAGCGACGTGAAAGCGAACGACCCGCCGACCACGACGATGATGAGCGCGGCGCTCGTCACGATGCGCCCCGTACGCGCCAGCCCGAAGCGCACAGCCTGGAGGTTGTCGCCGGTCTCATCCCACGCCTCGCGCATGCGCGAGAGCAGAAACACCTCGTAGTCCATTGAGACGCCGAACACCGTGCAGAAAAGGATCACCGGCAGCTCGGCCTCGATGGCACCGCTGCTGTGGAAGCCGAAGAGTCCCTCGAGATGGCCGTCCTGGAAGATCCACACCACGGCCCCGTAGCCGGCGAGCAGCGACAGGACGTTCATGGCCACAGCCTTGACCGGCAGGACCACGCTGCGCAGCAGCAGGAGAAGCACGAGCGCGGTGACGCAGACCACGAAGAGGATGACCCAGGGAAAGCGCTGGTAGAGAGCGTGGACGAAGTCGTACACGCTCATCGAGGTGCCGCCGACGAGTACGGTCATGCCCTCCGTCGGCGGCGCGTGGTAGATGCGCCGCGCAAGATCCTGCGCGCCCACGGAAGACGGATCGTCCTTGGGGACGACGAGGAAGAGCGCCGTGCCGGGAGCCGTGGTGAGCGCGCGCAGGCGCAGCGCGGCCTCGCGCTGCTGGGCGCCGAGCAGACCCTGCAGCAGGCCGGGCAAGCCGGCGCCGGCGGATGGCTGCCCGGTTCTGACCGGCCGCTGCACGGCCCGCCAGAGCCGGCCCGCCGCCGCCGGCGTCTCGACGCCGGGCAGGTTCACGATGCTCGTCACCCGGGCGACGCCGGACATCGCCCGAAGCCGCACGCCGTACTCGAACAGACGCCGCAGGTTCGCCGGCTCGAGCGCCCCCGTGCCCCCAGCCCACGTGGCGAGAACGTAGATCGGCGACAGCGCCGCCAGGTCGAAGCGCGACCGCAGGATGTCGTAGCCCTGCCGAGACTCGGAGCGCTGCGGCAGTGCGGTCGCCCCGGCGATCTCCCTCTCGATGTGCAGGACGGGCCAAGCGAAGAGCAGCACCACGATCAGCGTCCCGATGAGGACCGGGACGGGGTGACGCATGACGGCGTCCGACCAGCGGCCCCAGAACGCCCCTTGCTTGCCCGCGCGCCCGATGATGCGCAGGCGATCCACGCGAGGGCCGAGCATGCCCAGCAGCGCCGGCAGAAGCGTGAGAGCGGCAAGGACCGAGACGATCACCACCAGAGCGCCGCCCAGCCCCACGGACTGCATCGACATGAACGGGATGGCCACCAGCCCGAGGAGGCCGACCATCACGGTCACCCCGGAGAAGAAGATGGAGCGGCCGGCGTACTCCACGGTGGTCTCCACGGCCTGCGCAACGGTGCGGCCGGCGCCCAGCTCCTCGCGAAAGCGGCCAACCATGAACAGCGAGTAGTCGATGCCGACGGCGAGCCCGATGAGGGTGGCCACGTTCATCGCGAACACCGAGAGGTCCAGGATCTGCGCCAGCACCCAGAACAGGCCCAGCGATACAGTCACGGCCATGCCACCGCCGATCACCGGCAGGGCGGCGGCCACCAGGGTCCCGAAGACGAGCACCAGGACGATGACGGCGATTGGCAGCGCATACGTCTCGGCGGTCCGCAGATCCTCGGCGGAGATCTTCTCGAGGTCGGCGTACACCGCGGGGTCGCCGGTGAGATAGGTGGTGAGGTTCGTCGGCGCCAGCCTGGCGCGCACCGCCGGGATCATGCGCTGTACCTGCTCGGTGCTCGCGTCGAACGAGAGCACGGCGAAGGTGGCGTGCCTGTCTGCGGAGATGAAGCCCGCGTCGCCGGTGGAAGCGGCAGTCCGCACGGTGAGAAGTTGGGGGAACGCCTCGCGATCGATGCCCGCCAGGGCCGCCTCGATCTGCGCCTGGAAAGCAGGGCCACGGGCGTCGAGGTCGGGGCTGGCGAAGACGATCGTGAGCTGCGCCGGGCCGAAGCCGAGGCGCTCCTGCATCGCCTTCTGAGCCCGCTGAGACGGCGTCGCAGGGTTGGTGAAGCCGCCGCCCTTGAGCTCACCTGGCAGATGCGAGGTGGCCACGAGGCCTGCGACGAAGGCCACCGCCCATGCAAGCACAATGACGCTGCGACGCTTGTGGACGAACCGACCGAGAGCGGCGAACACGCCCGACGACCTCCTTCTGAACGGCCGCGGCCGGCAGGACGAACGTGCGGCCGCGGCCCTTCTGAACGATATACTAGGAAGACATCGTTTCATGCCCCCCGAGCACTCGAGGACCATGACCGGACCACGTGAGAGGACATCCGCAGGCGGCGTCGTCGTGCGCACGGACGCCGGCGCCCAGGTCTGCCTCATCCGGCCGGCGGGCCGCCGCGTCTGGGGTCTTCCCAAGGGCGGCGTGGAGACCGGAGAGACCCTCGCCCAGACCGCCGTCCGTGAGGTCGCGGAGGAGACCGGCATCAACGGCGTCGTAGACGACGCCCTGGGGGCCATCGACTACTCGTTCTACTCACGCGAGCAGAACAGCCGCATCCACAAGACCGTGCACTACTACCTCATGCACGCCACGGGCGGCGACACCGCCGACCACGACCACGAGGTCAGTGAGGCACGCTGGGTAAGCTTGCGCGAGGCGCTGCGACTCATGACCTACCCCAACGAGCGGGAGATCGTGCGACGCGCCGCTGCGGCGCTGGGCGAAGCGCTCGAACCCTGAGCGCTCAGGACCAGGCGAGGGGCTCGTGCACCACGCGAGCCTGCTGCACGCTGTGGTCGAGGGCCTCGAGCATCTCGCCGGCGTTCACGTCCACGTAGTCGTAGTGAGCCAGGGCGAACAGGAAACGCGGCGGCGCGGAGACTCCGGCGGAGGCAGACAGCTCGCGCCGCAGACGCTCGGCGGCTCCGGCCAGCCCGCGCCGGCTGATATCGGGCAGCACCAGCAGAAAGCCGCCGTCGGGTGTGAGGCCGATGCTGTCGTAGCGGCGCAGGTTCTCGCGCAGGCACTCGCCCGCGTCGTGCAGCGCTCCCCGATGGCCCTCGCGCGCGTACGGCTTGGACCTGTCGCGACCTGTCTCCTCGAGAGCAAGCTCGAGCAGCCCCAGAGAAAGCTCCATGCGCTGGCAGCGATTCACCTCCAGCGACAACTGCTCGACGATCTCGCCGGGCTTCATGGCACCCGTGCAGAGGTCGAACGGCGATGCGTCTTCGGCGTCGCGCCGCAAGCGGACGATGGTCTGTTCAAGGCCGGCGGAGTAGCCGCTGGCGATGCGTGTCAGGGCAGTGCTCTCGAGGGCGAGCAGGACACGGCGGGCTTCAAGAGCTGCGGCTGTGCCCCGAGCGTGCAGACCGTCACGAAGCGCCTTGCTTCCGCAGGCGAACGCGTCAAGCAGCGCGGCCACCGGCACGCTTTGGCTGAGCCCGGCGCTACGGGCAACGTCCTCGACGGCGGCCAGCACAGGTCTCTCGTCGCCGCCGCTCACGAGTCGGGCCAGATGAGGCAGAGCCGGCTCCCACAGACTGCGGCCCACCTCGCCCAGCTCGAGGTCGTCGTACACAGCCAAGAAAAGCTCGTCCACGACAAGCCCCCTCCGACGTGAGATCCTGTGAGAAGGTGTCTCCTGCTTGGAGTGTACCGCTATGCTGCACACTACACACACGTTGTGCGAGCACTTCGTCGAAAGGTGGGTGACCTATGCTCGTGACTCTCTTGGGGACGATGGGCTGGATGCCGAGTGACCGACGCGAGACGACCTGCGTCGCTTGCCGCGCCGGAGACACCCTCTTCATCTTCGACGCGGGCACCGGGCTCCGCCGCCTGCGCGAACCCGCCCAAGCCGCACTCCTCGACGGAGCCCGCGATGTGCACCTCTTCCTGACGCACTACCACCTCGACCACGTGTGCGGCCTCGCGTACCTGCCCGGCGTCCTGCCCGGCCGCGAGCTGGTGATCCACGCCCCCGCAGCCGAGCTCAACGGCGTCGATCCCGAGGGCGCGGTGGCCGGCCTGCTGCGCCGACCCTACAACCCGCGCGACTGGGAGGATCTCGGCGCCTTGAGCCTCGAGCCCGTCGTGGCCGGGGTCAACAAGATCGCCGGCCACACCGTGCGCGTGCGCGCCCAGAAGCATTCGGATGTGAGCGTCGCCTACCGCGTCGACGACGCCTTCGTACTGGCCACCGACACCAGGATCGATCCCCAGACGGCTGAGTTCGCCGCGGGGGCTGGACTGCTGCTGCACGAGGCCTGGTACAACGCCGCCGACCGGCGCACCGACGAGACGCCGCCGGAGCTGCACGCCGGCTACGCCGCACACAGCGAGGTCGCCGCCGCCGCAGGCCTAGCTGCCGCCGCCGGCGTTGGCAGGCTCGTGCCCATGCACCTCAACCCGCTGCACGATGAGAGCTACTACGCCGCTCTCGAGACCACCGCCCGCACCATCTTCGCGCGCACGGACGTGCTCGACGATGGCGCGGTCGTCGACACAGACGGCGACGCTTGACACCCTTGGGCCGGTCGCAGGCAGACATCAGGAGGTTCCGGATTGATCCGCTTTCGCAGTAGGAAGTTCCTCGTTGCGGCTGTGGTGCTCGCCGCTCTCGTGATCTTCCTGCTGCCCGCGTTCGTGGCGTTCCGCTACGCGGCCCCAGGCCAGCGGGGAGATTTCGTTCGGCACCCCTGGCGCGGCTGGGGCTTCGCCTACGCGGCCCTGGCCGTGCCCGGCGACGCCGAGCTCAAGACCTCGGGCATGGCGCTGCGAAAAGCCGATTGGGTGTTCAAGGGCACCGTCGTCGACCCGCGCGAGGTCCAGCTGCTGTTCGTTCCCAAGGCAAGGCCCTACCGCTTCACGCACAGCATCGATGGACGGGTGGTCACGAGCACCGTCGTCCCGGCCTATCGCTTCATCTGGCAGGTCCAAGGCGCCATCAGCACGATCTCCGACCGCACCGACACGATCGTGGCGCTGCTCGACTACGACACCGGCCGCGTCCTCTACGACGTGCGCGACGACCTGCTGCCCTCCGAGCTCGCTCCGCTGCCCGCGACGTCGCCGGCACCCGAACCCTCGCCCTCGGGCACCCCGTGAGGATGAGGCAGCCGTGGGCCTGATCGCTGTCGCGTTCTACGAGACCTCGTGGTTCAAGGCTGTCGTCTATGTGCTCATAGCCTTCATTGCTGCGCGCGTCGTCGACTTCTTCCTCGCGCGCCGCGACGCTGCCATCGCCAAGCTCCTCGGCAAGACGCCTGGAAGGGCCGACCACACACGCTACGTGATGATACGCCGCCTCGTCCAGGCGGTGATCCTCATCATCGGCGTGGCTATGGCCCTCTTCCAGTTCCCGTTCTTCCAGACCCTCAGCGGCGCCATCCTCGCCTCCGCGGCCATCATCTCGGGCGTCATCGGCATCGCCGCGCGGGCGCCGCTCGCCAACCTCGTCAGCGGCGTGATGATCACCTTCTCGCAGCCCGTGCGCCTCGGCGACTACATCAGCGTCGGCGACGTCTACGGCACCGTCGAAGAGATCCGTTTCACGTACACGTACATCCGTACCCCCGACGATTGCAGAGTCGTCATCCCCAATGAGGTCTTCGCCAGCCAGGTCGTGCAGAATTTCTCCATGGGCTCGACGGGCAGCATGGTCGCCGTCGACTTCGTCGTCCCCGTGGCCGGCGACGTCGATGCGGTGTGCGCGGCGGTGCTGGAGATCGCCGACAAACGCGCGTCAGCGCCCGAAGGCAAGAGCAACAGCATCACCGTCGAGGAGCTGGGCGCGACCACAGTCGCCCTTCGCCTGCACGCCTGGGCGCACGATCCGCTCGTACGGCGCGAGCTTGCCAGCGACTTGCGCGCCGCCATCGTGCGCCGGCTCCGCGACGACGGCGTACTGGGCGCCACGCGGGAGGCGAGCGACGCTGACAACTGACATCGAGCAGGCGTCTGCCGGCCCGGCGGCCAGGCGCCCGCTGGCGAGGGCCGTCGCCGCTGCCGCCGGCAGCCGCCTGCTCATCTTCGCCACCGCCTTTGTCGCCGCGACCTTCATCGGCATCCAGAGCCTGCCCATCGGCTGGCGCTTCCCTGTGCGAGCCGAGGTCTTCCGCGGAGCGCTCGGCCATCTGCTGAACCCCTGGGCGCACTGGGACGGTGTCTGGTATATCAAGATCGCCACCGGCGGCTACGCAGACGGCGACGGCAGCACGGCCTTCTTTCCGCTGTTCCCCATGCTTCTGCGCTACGTCGGCCTGGCCTTCAGGGGCAACCTCGTGATCACCGGCATCGTCATCTCGCTGGTCTGCTATGCGGGCTGCGTTTGGCTGCTCTACCGGCTCGTGCGCTCGGACTTCGACGACGAGGTGGCGTCCCGGGCGGTCGTCTACCTCGCCATCGGCCCGCTGTCTTTCTTCCTTCAGGCCGTCTATACCGAGTCGCTCTTCCTCGTCCTCACGCTCGCCTGCTTCGTCTTCGCCCGCGAGGGCCATTGGCGGCTGGCGGGCATCATCGGGCTGCTGGCCACCCTGACCCGCAGCACAGGAGTCCTGCTGCTCGTCCCCATGGCCTACTACTACTACGAGCGCCGGGGGTGGAAGCTGCGCCGCACCGACTCTCATGTCGCCAATCTGCTCATGGTGGCAGAGGGCATCCTGGTGTGGATGACGTATCTGAGCCTCGCCTTCGGCAAGCCCCTGCTGTTCTCGTCGGCGCAGGCGCAGTGGGAGCGTGGCTTCGCCTTCCCCAATTACACCGTCGCGCGGGCCGTCATCACGCTGGTCTGGGGGCTGCGCAAGCTGGTCTCGGCCGAGTTCTACCGCGTCTTCTGGGAGGTCCCGCGGCCGGGCTCCGAGTACAGCACGGCCGGCACCAACATCATCAACATGGTCTTCCTGGTGGGCGCCGCTCTGCTGCTCTGGTACGGCGCCCGGCGGCTGCCGCGCTCCTACTCATGGTACGCCCTGGCGGCGCTCGCCTATCCGCTCTTCTTCCCCTCGAAATACGTGCCGCTGATGTCGTACCCGCGGTTCACGCTCACTGTGTTCCCGCTGTACGTGGCCTTGGCTCTCTATACGCGCGACAAGCCGCGTGCGCACAGGGCGGTGGTGATCGTCGGGCTCGTGTTTCTGGTTGCCCTCACCGCCAAGTTCGCGGCCTTCAGCTGGGTGGCCTGAGGGCCGCCACCACTCGGGGATCCGCGGGCAGGCTACGGCGCCGGGGAGACTGCGGGCGTGGGCGCCGCCTCGGGCGCGTCGCCGCCCGGCGCCGCGCCGGGGTTTGCCGCAACTCTCTTGAACACGTACACCCCGTCTTTGGCGTAGACCGAGATGAAACGGTTGTCGAGCACCAGCTGACCGAGCACGAGTCGGTGCATGTGGGCGTCTTCCCTGTCGTAGAAGAAGGGGTGTTTCTCGTCCACCAGCACCCAGTCGGCGTCGGCAAAGTAGGGAAACACGTAGGCGATCCTTCGCGCCGCCAGCTGGGCGCCGGCATTGTTGTTGGCCGACACCTTGGCGCCCTCCGGGATCATGTTCACGGCTTCGTCGAGCGCGACGGCGTGAGCGGTCCGCGCGTAGTCCCTGCCGTCGTAGGCAGCGCCAGGCAGCGAGAACGGGAGCGGCCCCATGGCGTAGTTGCCGGCAAGCGCCGCGAGCAGGACGAGCAGAGCCAGGGTCTCGCGGCGCACACGCTGACCGGGCATGGCTTTCTCGGCGCGCCGGAAGCCGCCGCCCAGCCAGCGCCAGAGGCGCATCATGCCGAGTACTGCGGCAGCGAAGAGGAAGGGGATCTCCAGCGCCGTGTAATGGAACTCGATGCGGCGCTGATAGATGGTCGCCGAAAGCGCGTTGAGCAGCAGTTCGGGCGCCGCGATGAGCACGGTGAGGGGGCTGAGCAGCGACGTGAAGCCAAACGGCCACGCGAGCTTGAGCCAGTAGTCGAGGTTGCCGGGTGCGACGAGATCGGCCACCGTCTGGCCCGGGTGGGTCAGCGCCGTCCTGATCACCTCGCCGGCCCCCTGCCCGTAGTCGCCATAGCGGGCAATGAAGGCGCTCTGGTCGCCGTTGTAGTGCGGGATGATCACCCACACCGCTACGGTGAAGTAGGCGGCGGCGGCGACCGTCAGGATCAGCGGCCGCAACGAGCGCTTGCGGAGCGCGAAGTACACGCCCATAGTGCCGATCACCAGCGGCACGGTCTCCTTGCAGGCTGCCGCCAGCACGAGAAACGGCAGCGCCCAAAGCCAGCGGCTCTCCTCGATGTACAGGAACGACCACAAGAGGAGCGGCGTGGCCAGAGCGACCGGATGGAACTCGTTGAGCACCAGGAAGCCAAGGGCCGGATAGAGCAGGTAGGCGCCGGCGAGCAGCGCGCCGGCGCGCGGGTCACGCGTGCCCCGCGTCCCCAGGCGATACGCCGGCCAGGCGCCCGTGGCGACGATGCCAGCCTGCAGCACGAGGAGCATCACCGGGCTCGGCCACACCAGCCAGGGGAGGGCGAAGAGCGCCAGGATGGGGTCAACGTGAGCGCCAAGCCGCGACATCTGCCGTGGCTTGAGCTCGCCGGTGGTGCCCTCGAGAAACCGCCCGTGGGCGGTATTGTAGACCGCCTGGACCATGTTGCCGAGGTCGAAGCGAGCGTCCATGTAGGCGCGGTACTTGAGCCACGAGAGCAGGGCGTAGATCGCCGCGAACAGTACCGCACCGACGATGACGTAGACGGCGTTGCGGCGAAAGAGGCGGGAGCGCTCGGCGTCCTCGAGCTCGATGACGGGTGCGAGGGCGTAGGGCCGGGCAGCGCGCTGCCCGGCCGCGGCCGTTCCGGCCGTGGCCCGTCTCCGCGCCGCCTTCTCGCGGCGCCCGCTCACGCCGTGCCCTTTCTGCGACGCAGGAGCGCCTCACCGATCACGACCAGGCCCACGAAGGCCAGCTCAATGACCGTCACCCACACGCGCAGGAGCAGAGCCCAAGCCAGCGCGACGCCGCCGGGGAGCTGCTTCGCCAGCGACGCCGTGAACACGGCCTCGCGCACGCCGATGCCGCTGGGAAAGACGAACGCCGCCATGCCCACCACGTAGGCCAGCGCGTTGGCGACGATGACGAGCGGCAGCGCATCGACGGCCAGACCGGTCACGGCGCGCGCCAGAAGCCACGCGCCCGCGCCGGCCACGAACCAGCCGACCACGAAGTAGCCCAGCAGTACCAGCACGGCGCCGAAGCCCAGGGTGACGTCCAGCGGAGGCCGTCGCAGTACTCTAAGCGCCCACGCCGACAGCGGGGCGAACACGCGGGGGTGCAGCAGCGCCATCAGCACGGGGATGGCGATGAGGCTCAGCGCAGTGACGCCGGGGCGGTACTCCCAGAAGGGAAACAGGACCGCCATCGCGATCAGCGCCGAGCACACTCCGAGGACCTGTTCGTACACCATGGCGGCGGTCACCCGGTCCACCGGCAACCCCTGTGCATGGCTCAGCCAGGCGCGGCTCAAGTACATGAAGACGTTTCCGGGGATGTAACGCGCGAGGATCGATTTGGCCCAGGTGGCGGCGGCGGCCGGGAACGGGCTGCGCAGAGCGAACCCGCGGAGCAGCAGCCACCAGAAGACCGTCTGCATGAAGTAGAACAGCAGAAACGCCGCCGCCGAGAGCGCGAGCCACCCGGGGCGCAGCGTCCAGTCGTAGTCCTTGACGCTCGCCCAGGAGCGCGCCAGATAGGCGGCCAGGAAGTACACGGTGGCCGCCACCAAGAGCACCTGGGCGACGCGCAGCAGCGGGCGGAGCCAGGGGCGCGGCCGGTGTACCGGCGGTTCCAGCGGCGCGTCGGGCGGCGATGCCTTGCGCAGCGCGTCCGCCGGTGCCGCGCCGGGCGGCCGGCCAACGGGCGGCGGCGCAGAAGCGCCGCTCACATCGCCTCCAACGCCGCCAGCAGTCTGCCGGCGACGAGCGGCGGCGTCAGCGCCCTCCGGTACAGGGCGAGCGCGGCGAGGCCGAGCCGCCCGCGCTCGTCGGCCGCGAGCAGGCGCCGCAGGGCTGCCCCGAGGGCGGCGCCATCGGCGGCCGGCACCAGCAGCGCGTCCTCGCCGTCGTGCAGCAGTTCGCGGGCGCCCGGCGTGCCGGCCGTCACCACCGGGCGGCCGCAGGCCAGCGCGTCGTACACCTTGTTCGGGACCACGCGGGCGGCCTTGTCCGAGCCGCCGAAGACGCCGAGACAGACATCGGCGGCCAGAGCCTGCGCGCGGAGCGCGGCCGGAGAAAGCGCGCCGAGCCACTCCACGTTGGCGAGCCCGCGACGGGCGATCTGGGCACGAAGGGCGCCCGAGAGCTGCCCCTCGCCGGCGAGCGCGAAGCGGAACGGCTCGGCGCGCAGCAACTCGGCCGCCGCGAGGACGGTCTCGGCGCCGTGCAGCGGGCTCCACTTGCCGTACTGAAAGACGGTGAGCGGCTCGCCGCGCTCGAGCGGGCGCGCGCCGCCGGTGGCGCTCTTCTCCGCCAGCGCCCCCACCGGCACCACTGCGAGCTTGCGACGAGAAAGCCCGAATTCGGCCTGGTAGTAGGCCGCGTGCGCCCACGTGTCGGCGAGCACGAGGTCGGGGAGGGCGAAAGCGGCGCGGTCGACGGCGCGTGCCGCGCCTGCCTTCCAGCCACCGGCAGCGACCAGGCCACGGTCGCCGGCAAACGTGTCCCACAGCGAGACCAGCGGGTCGAACACGAGGCGCGCACGCCGAAAGGCGGCCACCGCGCAGCCGAACGGCACCAGGAAGTGCCCTGGGTAACCGACCACGACCGCGTCGATCTCGAGATTCCGGCGGTGCTGAACGAGGATTCGCCCATGAGCCTCGAGGATCCCGGCCGCCAGCCGCAGAGCCCCGCCGGGAGTCGCCATCTGCGCCGCCGTCAGAGCCGGAAGCGGCGCTTGGAACTCGAGCACCGGGACGTCCAGCTCGCGCAACCCGGCGATGAGCACGGCGTTGCGCGGGTAGGCGGGGTCGTACGTGCCGAAGTAAGCGACGGCGCGGGTCACGACAGGTCGGCGGCGCCCGGAACCACGGGAGTCGCCGCGACGGCGGCGTCTTGTGAAGCGCCTGTCCCGCCGGCCTCCACCACGAGAGCCACCTGGGCGTCGTCGGGTCCGCTGCGCGCCCGCGAGTTGGCGATGAGCTCGCCGATCAGGCCCAGCGAGAGCAGCTGCACGCCGACAATGATGAGCAGGGCGCCCAGCAAGAGCAGCGGGCGCTGCCCTATGGGGTTGCCGAAGACGAGCTTGTCGACGCTGAGATACAGCTCGACGAGCACGCCGATGAGGATCAGCAGGGTGCCGATGCCCCCGAAGAGATGCTGCGGCCGGTGCTGGTAGCGACCAAGGAAGAGCACCGTGAGAAGGTCGAGATAGCCGCGGAGGTAGCGCTGCCACCCGTACTTGGACTTGCCGGCCGTGCGCGGCCGGTGACTGACCGGCTCCTCGGTGATGCGAAAACCGGCCTGCGCGGCCACGACGGGGATGTAGCGGTGCTGCTCGCCGTAGACATGGATCGTGTCGACCACCTCGCGGCGATACGCTTTGAGGCCGCAGTTGAAGTCGTGCAGAGGGATGCCGGACGTGCGCCGCACCGTCCAGTTGAAGAAGCGCGAGGGGACGGTCTTGTTGAGGGGGTCCTGGCGGCTCTGCTTCCAGCCCGATACCAGGTCGTACCCCTCATTCAGGCGCGCGATGAGACCGGGGATCTCCGCGGGGTCGTCCTGGCGATCGCCGTCGAGCGTGACCACGTAGTCGCCACGCACAGCCTGAAAACCGTGCGCCAGAGCCGCCGCCTTGCCGAAGTTGCGCCGCAGCCTGACGACGCGCACGTCGTCACGGGCGGCGGCGAGCCGCTCCATCGCGGCGAACGAGCCGTCGGTGGAGCCGTCGTCGACGAAGACGATCTCGAAGGCGAGGCCGGCCGCGCCGAGCGCCGCGTCGATCTCCGCGACGAGCGGCTCGATGCTGTCGGCCTCGTTGAAGACCGGGATGACGAGTGAGGTCAGTGCAAGCATATCGGCTCACTAGGATACAACGTCGCGGCGTACGGCGATGGGCCGGGGCGCCTGCGCGCCCCGGCCCATCGCCCGGCGCCAAAGCTTCACGCCGGATTCACCCGTCTGGACTCTCGTCATCTGAGATCACGCGAACGGTGCTGCCGTCGGCGCTCAGCTCCCGGCGGTGGACGTCCTCGTAGGCCGCACGACTGTCGCCTGCGAACGCTTCACGGGCACGCCTGCCTATCACCTGCACGTCGTCGTTCACGTTGCTGTTCAGCAACGCCGCCAGGCGAGGGTTGTTGACCTTGAGCTTGACGCCGAAGAACTCGACGCCGCAAGGCCCGTCGTTTGTCTCGTCGACCGCCATCACGTCCACCATACCGCATCTATCGGCACCTCAGGCCCTTTCACGCAGCCGCGTAGACGAATGCACCAGTCGCCCGCGCCCGAACGACGGTCGCGCGACCCGCGTCCCCTTCACAGGGAAGAGAAGGGTCCGCGCGTCAGTCCCCAAGCTGGCCGCGACAACGGTGGCTTGGTACGATGGAGCATCGCCTCCCGCACCGGCGCGGGCAAGTTGGAGGATGAGGATGGGCAGGAAGATCTGGCTGGCGCTCGCGCTCGCCGTCATCGTGGCAGCCAGCTTCGTCGCGAGCGCCGTGGCCACGAAGCACAAGGCCGCCTCGGATCCTCGTCCGAAGACCGTCACGAAGGGTCTCGACTTCTTCCACTCCCGCCAGAAGGCCGACGGCGGGTTCGGCACGATGGCGGCCACGGCGTGGGTCATCCTCGGTGCCGTTGCCAGTGGCGAGCGCATCGGCTCCACCATGTGGACGGTCGACGGCAACAATCCCTTCGGGTACTTGCAGGCGCATAGCCACGAGGCGGCCGCCACCGGCCCCGACGTCGATAATGCGCCCGTCTACTACGCCCGCGCGATCATGTCCTACGTCGCCGCCGACCGCGCCGAGCGCGTGTTCGTCGCCGGCACCCCGCGCATCGACCTCCTGGCCAAGCTCTACAGCTACCAGGACCTGGTGGAGGGCTCGCTCACTAAGGGCAGCTTCTCGCCGGCCACCTCGAGCCGCAAGTTTCAGGCGGTCCACACCACCGCGTGGGCGATCCTCGCCATGCAGGCTCTCGGAGAGGATGGGAAAGACCGGTTCGCGCTCGCCGAGCAGTGGCTCGCCACCCAACAACTTGCCGACGGCGGCTTCCCGGCGCAGTCCGGAGATCCCTCCAACTGCGAGGATACGGCGGTGGCGATCCAGGCACTGGTGCTTGCCGCGAACGATTCGCTGGACCCGGCCATCATCCCGGCCGCCCGTCAGTACCTCAAGGCCAACCAGAACGTCGGCGGGGGATTCCCGTATAAGCCTTCGACGGGTACGACCGGCACCGACGCCTGGGCCACGTCGGCCGCCATCCAGGCCATCTTGGCCATGGGCGAGAAGCCCGACGGCGTCGACTGGACGGTCGGCGCGAACACGCCGAAGTCCGCGCTCGGCGCGCTCCAGTTGCAGAACGGCGCTTACAACAAGAAGCGCGGCGACGCCACCGGGCCGCTGCCCACCACCAGCTGGGCTCTCGTGGCGTTGCGCGACAAGCCGTTCACGACGTTCCCCAGGGTTCGGCCTCCCGCGCTCAAGGCCTTCGTGTTCCGTCCGCAGGTCGGGACGGTCTTGCCGAAGAACGGCGAGAAGTTCACGAACACCCGCGCGGTGCTCATCCGCGCCACGTACACCGATGGCGCCAAGGGCACGGGCGTGAACCCCAAGGCCTGTCGCGTCTACGTCGACGACCGCAACAAGACGAAGCAGGCCGACATCGGGCGCTACGCCCTGCGCCTGCAGCTCGAGAACGTCGCCAACGGCCTCCACAAGTACAGGCTCGAGATCGTCGATCACGCCGGCAACGTCAAGAAGGTCGAGCGCCGCTTCACCATGGCCATCCCGGCGCCGACGCCCACCTCGCCGCCCACCTACGTGCCGGTCCCGAACCCCCCCTACACACCACCGGCCACGATCTACCCCACACCGACGTCGAAGGCCACGCCGACGCCGTACACCACCCTGACGCCTACCACGTACCCTTCCATCGACACGACGAGCACCCCGACGCCGTATCAGAGTGGCGCCTACCCGGTGACCGGCGTGCCGGTCGCGTCACCAAGCCCGTCCGGCAGCCCCGGAGCCGCCGGCGACGACGGCTCGGGTAGTGCTGCGGGCTTCCTCGGTGGTACCCTGCTCGCGATGCTGCCCATCGGCGCCGCGATCTCGTACGTCGCCCTCCGGCGCCGCGAGCAGGCGCTCAGCGCTGCCGGCGAGGGCAAGGTGCTGGGCGGCGGTGGCAGTGGGTGGGAGCGCCTCAAAGGCGCGTTCGTGAAGTCCAAAGACCTCGTGAAACCAGCCGGGAGGTAAGCAGAGCGTGAACGGGCTCCAGCAGGTGATCTACGATGTCTCTCGCGTGCTCCTCTGGCCCGTCCTCGTCGCAGCGCTCGTCTGCCTCGTCTGGGTGCTCATCGAGTCCGGCTTCCTGCTCTACGAGCTCTACCTGCGGTTCCGGTACCGGGATCTCGACGCCCTCGAGGCGCGCACGTTGCGCGCCCGGAGGGCGTTCCAGGACGGCAAGCCGCGCACCGCCTACCGCTATCTCCAGGAGAACAACTACTCCATCGTCGTCGCGCGCTTCCTCTTTGACCTCATCCGCAACTATCAGACAGAGCGCCTCGCGGCCAAGCCGCTCAAGCTGCTGCAGGAGTACGAGTTCTACACGGTGAAGCGCCTCGAGCGTACGCGCATCCTCGTACGCGTGGGCCCGATCCTCGGCCTCATGGGCACGCTCATCCCGCTGTCGCCGGCGCTCATCGGCCTGGCGAACGGCGACACCACCCAGCTCGCTGAGAGCCTCACCACGGCGTTCTCGGTCACCGTCCTCGGCCTGCTCATCGGGGGCATCGCCTTCGTCATCAGCATCGTCCGCGACCGCATGTACTCGCAGGACATCTCCGACATGGAGTACCTGCTCGAGCTGCTCGAAGGTGGCACTGAGCGTTTGCAGTCGGGGCGGCGGCGCAACAAGAACGGCATCTGGGACGCCGATCCGGTCGTCGAGTACGAGGCCGTCGAGGACGCGGACAAGACGATGATGATGCCCGTGTTCCTCGAGACCCCCAGACAGCCGCTCGTCCCGTTCGCCTCCGGCGACGGTGGCGGCAGGGCGCCCGTCGTCGTCGCGCCGGCCGCAGTGATGGCGCCCGGGGCGCCTCAGACGGACGCGACCACCGTCGATCCGCTGGCCGCTGCGGCCGAGCCTCCGGCCGCGTCGCCCACCCCGGCGGCCGGCGAATCGCTGCCGCTCACGTTCGACGATCCCGCCACGCACTGGCAGCGCGACGAGGACCCCTTCGCCGACCTCGGGCCCGTGGATCCCAAGCCGCCGGCCGGAGGCGCGGTCGCGCCCGGCGCCGGCGCACCACCCTCACATCGCTAGGAACGCCATGCCGGCGTCCGACGACCATGCCACTATCAAGACCCGCGGGACGGTCTACGGGCCCCGCGACGACGGTCTGCGATACATGCGCCGCCGCCGCATCGGCACCGCCGACCGCAACGGCGACCCGCTCGATGGCCTCGTCAACTTGTTCGTCGTCGCGCTGGTCCTGGCTGTCGGCTTCCTGGTCGCAGCCCTCTCGGCCGCCGGCCTGAGTGGCCTTCTGACCAGCCAGAACATGACCATCGTCACCGATCCCGGCACCCCGCAGATGCAGGTCATCGTCAAAGAGGGGGGGCAGATCGTGAAGGTCGACATGGCTAGCGGCTCCCAGATCCAGGGGCTCGGCACGCTCGTCGGGTCCTTCTACAAGCTCGCCGACGGCACGGTGATCTACGTGCCCGCGGGCGCGCTGCCCCCGGCCGCCGCGACACCTGTGCCGGACGCCTCGTCCACACCCGGCGCGCCCACGACGCCCGCTCCCACCACTACGGATTACCCGACCACAAACCCGTACGCCTCACCGACGCCTCTGCCCACGGCGCCGCCAGCGTCCCAGCCGACGCCGGGGATCACGCTCACCCCCGACTCCCTGACGCCACTCACCGGCGAGTGACCGGCTCGGTCGCCCGAGCGACGGGCGCGTACGAGAGAGCCGCTCCGGCCGGGCTGCTGTTCACCCGATCGCCGGCCGCCGAACCGGCTCCCCCGTGCACTGGCGCCTCGCCTGTCAACCCGGCTACGTCGTTCGATCTCCGAGCGACCGCAGCAAGCCGACCAGGCGCTCCAGTTCGCCCTCGTTTCTGAAAGCGATCTGGATGGTGCCGCCGCGCTTGCCGCTGCGAATGCGCACCGGTGTCTCCATGAGGCCGTAGAGCTCGTCGACGAGGTCGCTGTAGTCGGCGGAGGGCGGGCGCGCCGCAGGCGCGCCCTCTCCCGACGCCTCCCCGCTGAGCTTCTTCACGAGCGCCTCGGCCTGCCGCACGGAGAGGCCCTGTGAGGCGATGAGGCGCGCCACCTTGTGGCGCTGCCCATGGTCGGGCAGCGCCAGGAGCGCGCGCCCATGCCCTTCACTGAGCTCACCGCGCTCGATCATCAGCAGCACGCCGTCGGGAAGCTCGAGCAGGCGCAGGAGATTCGTGACCGCAACGCGACTGCGGCCCACCAGATCAGCGACTCGCTCGTGCGTGAGCCCGAACTCGTCGACGAGCGAGGCGTAGGCCTGCGCCTCCTCGATACAGTTCAGATCCTCGCGAGCAACGTTCTCGGCGAGAGCGATCTCGAGGGACGAGACCTCGTCGGCGGGGCGCACCAGCGCCGGGATGTACTCGAGGCCGGCCAGCCCGGCCGCTCGCAGCCGGCGCTCGCCGGCGATGAGCTCGTACCGGTGTCCCGGCGAGATCCGCGGGGCGGGTCCCTGGCCCGCCGGAGCGGGCCCCGCGTCGCCGTCGGCCGCTGCCGGCGCGGCCGGCTGCAGCGGTCGTACCACCACCGGCTGCACGACGCCGAGAGCCCGGATGGACGCCGCCAGCTCCTCGAGCTCGGCGACGGCGAACGAGCGTCGCGGCTGGCGCCGGTTGACGGCGATCTCGGCGAGCGGGAGCTCGCGCAGGCGGCCCTCGCCGCCGGCGCCGCCGGCCCTGCCGAGGGTCGATCTGCCCTCGCCGATCAGCGCGCCC
>JAPLCM010000240.1 GCA_026392275.1 Actinomycetota bacterium
GAGTAAAGCGGCGGCGGCTCACGCGCCCAACTTCGCCGAGCAATCCGCAGCGGGTCGCTCGGCCGGACCGCGAAGTTCGTCCAAGTTGGTGACTGCACGGTGGCGGGCTTCGCTCTGGAGGACCGCATGGTATGGTGCCTGACGGCGACACCACTGGCGGCACCACTGGCGGCGCCGACGCCGCGACCGACATGCCGGCCGCCGGGCGCGGAGGACGAGGCGGCGGCCCGCAGCGCGATCCTGCGCGCCGTCGGCCCCGAAGCGCCGGTGTTCACGAAGCCCATCTTCGGCTTCGTCCAGTGCAAGGGCATCTACGACGACTGGGTGCGGACGCTCGACGTCGCACTCGAGTTCCAGGACGCGCACCACGAGCTCAGCGAGCCGCCGGGCTTCTGGATCCAAGTCGGACTGGCGTCCGGCTTTGGGCGCCTTCGAGACGCGGAGACTCAGTTCGGATAGCGCCTGTCGACAAGCGACCGGAAGAGGCGCTCCTGCGCGGCATCGGCGACGCCGCGCAGGCGGTCGCCGGGCGACGCAGCAAGCTCGAGGCCGGGGTAGGCGGGCAGCGGCTGCCGGGTCTTCGACCGCAACCAGAGACGTCCACGACACACACCCCGCTTCGCGCGGCGCGTGTCGCTCTGGGAGGCGACCATGTCCGCCGGACTCGCTGCCTGCAGGACGAGGTACCCGGCGGCAGTCTCGACCAGGCGTTCCCCGGCGGGCGTCCGCGCGATGATGTCGCTGACGCCGTCCGTGCCGTTGAAGCGGTCGAGCCAGGCATCCCCCACCGACACGTCCGCGAGCTCCGCGAGTGCGTCCGGGCAGATGCGGCAGCGTGGCGGCGTCAGGGCCGCCACGGAGCGATCGAAGTAGTCCGGGTAGGCGCGCCGGCGGATCGTCCCCTGCCGGGTCACCAGGCGCATTCCTCCCGGCCAGCCGGGCCCCCTGTAGGAGACCTCGCGGAGCTCTGCGGGGTCGAGCCCCGCCTGCAGCGCCAGAACGGCGGTCGCCCGGGGCTCGTTCGTGAACCCGCAAAAGACGCCGAGGGCCAGGGTCACACGCTCGCGCAGCCGCCGGGAGCGGCGCTGCGCCAGGCGCAACCCCTGGATGTGGCAAGGCAGGCCGACCAGGGCGTAGCGGCCGGGTTCGTCCAGAATGCGCCGGAGGACGGTGTTGATCGCCACCACGTCGTACTTGGCGGCGACCTCCTCGGGCGAGCGGCAGATCGCGCCCTCGGCTGCCAGTGGATTGGCCGCGCTCATTCGCGCCGCCACAACGGCGTCCACGGCTCCGGACTCGAGCGCCGCCTGCATGAGCGCCGTGGCCACGCCGCCCGACGCTCCCGCGTGACGCACGCGTGCGTCCGACGCCCAGCCGAACCAGAGCCGGCGCCAAGGGCCGAGGAAGTCCTCGCTGCAGGCGCCCGCATTGCGCTCGCGCCACCAGGCGCCCGGCGAGAAGTCGAGGCCGGGGCCCGGGCACGCCTCGTGGCAGCGGCCGCAGTCGGTGCAGGTCTGCTCGTCTACGGACACGCGGTAGCCTGCGCGCAGGTCCCACGTCAGCGTGACCGCCCCCACCGGGCAGATGCCCTCGCAGGTGCCGCACTGCATGCACAGGCCCTCGTCGTAGACGTGCTGGACGTTCATGGTGCCCGAAGCATCTACGCGACGTCGGCCCTGTGTCCAGTCGGCCCGCCTCTCGTGTGCTGGTTCGAGCAGGATGGCGGATGGTAGAGTCGGCGCCGTGACCCTCGGGGCCGTGGCGCACGGCGCGCGCCCGGGCCCGCTCCATGCGGCCGCTCGCTCCCTGTGCCTACGGGCCGGCTCCCTGACGGCTGCTCGTCCACTGACCAGTCCTGCCGGCGCTCACGCGGCTGCCGGCCATCATGAGAGCGAAGGAGGGGGCGACATGAACACAGCTTGCCTGACGATCTGGGACGACGACGCCTGCCGACGCGTGCACGAAGCAACGCTCGAGGTGCTCGCCGGGACCGGCATAGAGGTGAAGTACGCGCCGGCCACCGAGCTCTTTGGGAGGGCCGGCGCGCAGGTCGACGGCACGCGGGTGCGCATCCCGGCCAAACTGGTTGACGATGCGCTCGCCAGCGCGCCGCGCGACTGGACCATCAAGCCACGCGGCGGCGACACCGAGCCGCTCGTGCTCGACGCCGCGCACTCGTACTGCGGCACCGGCTCCGACGTGCTCTACGTCTGCGACCCCGAGACGCGCGAGCGCCGCCGCGTGCGCCGCGCCGACGTCGAGGGTATGGCCGCCCTCTGCGAGAAGCTGCCCAACATCGACTTCGTGATGAGCATGGGCCTGCCCGAAGACGCGCCGCAGGCCATCGACGACCTCGTCCAGGTCGACGCCATGATGCGCGGCACGCGCAAGCCGCTGCTGGTCGCGCCGCGCGACGGCTACATCCTCGGCAAGATGAAGGAGATGGCGGCGCTGGCCGGCGAGGCCGACAGCTTTGGCATCTACGCGATGCCGGTGCCGCCGCTGCTCTTCGACGAGGACGGCGCCAGCAAGGTGATCGCCTGCGCCGAGCTCGGCATCCCGCTGATCTGGGCGCCGGCGCCGAACGCGGGGACCACGGCGCCGGCGAGCGTCGCGGCCGTGATCGTCGTGGCCAACGCCGAGGTCCTCGCCGGCCTTGTGCTCAGCCAGGCGGTCGAGCCCGGCGCGCCGTTCGTGTGGGGCGTCGGCGTCGGCGCGATGAACATGCGGACGATGAACGAGGTGTACTCGTCCGCGGACGTGTTCCGCGGCCACCAGGCTCAGACCGACCTCGCGCGATGGTACGACCTGCCGAGCTTCGCCTACGCGGCGCACACCGACAGCAAGCTGCTCGACGAGCAGTGGAGCGCCGAGGCGGCGCTGACGGCGATCCTCGCCAAGCTCTCGCGCGGGACGCTGCTGCACGACGTCGGCTACCTCGAGTGCGGCCTGCAGAGCAGCTACGAGTCCATCGTCTTCGGCGACCACCTGCTCGGCTGGGCAAAGGCATTCATGGCGCCGCTCGCGACCGACGACGAGGCGCTGGCGCTGGACGAGATCAAGGCGGTGGGGCCGGGCGGCAATCACCTGGCCAGGCCCTACACGCGCAAGCACTTCCGCCAGATCTGGCAGAGCGATTTCTTCGACACGACCCGTCACGACGCCTGGGAGGCCGACGGGTCGAAGACCCTGCTCGACCGCCTGAAGGCGCGGGTCGCGGAGCTGCGCTCCGAGCCGCGCGCCTTCGAGCTGAGCGACCACGCCAAGGCCGGTCTCGAGCGTGTACTCGCAGAGGTGGAGGCGCGCCGACCGGGCACCAGAGCGTTCAGGAACGAGGCCGACAGCACGCCGCGAGTGAGGCCACCAAACCGCCGCACCGCCGCAGAATGGGCGGCATTATGCCGCGCGCGGGGGCGGTGCTAGACTGTGCCCGTGCTCGCGGCCTCAATCAGCATCAGCACGATCAACCGCTCCTGCGGTCTGTAGGCTCGTCCGCTTCCCCGCGGACGGGCCCCTTTGCGCTGCCGTCTCTCGCGCCCGCCCGCCGACCGTTCCCGCCCTCGAACCGTCACCGGACACATGCGAGGTCCCTGCTCATGACTGCCAGGATCAACCCCATCGTCCCGCGCCTGAAGTGGGACGTACTCAGCCCCGCCGAGCTCGAACGCATCCACGAGGCCACCCTCGAGATCATGGAAGAAGTCGGCCTCCGCTTTCCCAGCGACCGGGCGCTCACCGTGCTCGAGGAGA
>JAPLCM010000271.1 GCA_026392275.1 Actinomycetota bacterium
CGTGGCCTTCACCATCAGCAATCGCGGCGCCGATCCCGCGGCGATCGCTTGCATCAACCTCGTCGTGCGTGGGCCCGCCGGGTCGGGCGCCTACCTGGTGTCGCGGCAGCCTCTGAGTCTGGAGCCGGGCCGCGACCTCACTGTGGCGGCGTCGTGGCCGCTGGACAAGGCCGGTCTCTGGAGCGGCTCTGTCGAGGTGGAGCAGAGCGGCACGTCCACGCGGGTGGGAGTGAAGGAGGCCTTCGCCTTCCGCGTCGTCCCCGCCCGCCCGCGGCATCTCTTCCGCTGGACCCTGAGCAAGTAGGTCCGCGGCTCGGCTCAGCGCCCTCCGGGCCGCGGCCCGTGCGGCCGGTTTGCCCTCCACCCTCGTCGGTCACAGCGGCCGCGACTCATCGGCTTCCCTCCAGAAACGCGGTGATGCGCGCGGCGAGGCCCTCGCTAGGTACCTCGTTCGCGCCTCCGTTGCCGGCTCCCATTTCGTGGAAGGCGGCGAGTCCGCGGCCGTCCAGGAAGCAGCGCGCCGCGCGCAAGCTGCCGGCGTGCGTCACGAGCAGCGCCTGGCGCCCGTCCCGCGCCGCGTCGCGCAGGGCGGCGAGCACGCGGCGCTGTTGATCCGCCAGGCTCTCGCCGCCGGGGAAGCGGAACGTCTGCGGGTGCTCGCGGTAGCGGCGCCACGACTGGGCGTCGTCGAGCATGATCTCGACGAACAACCGCGACTCCCACTCGCCGCGGTGGGTCTCCGCGAGCCGCGGGTCGACGACCAGGGGCAACTCGCCGCCGAGTTCCTCGCGCATGAGCTCGGCGGTCTCGCGGGCGCGCCGCAGGTGACTGGTCACGATGAGCTCGATGCCGCTGCCTGCGAGCGTGCGCGCGGCGGCGCGCGCCTGGACGCGGCCGGTCTCGTTGATCCCGATCTCGGCCCAGCCCTGGCAGCGCGCGGGCTCGCGGTTCCAGTCGGTCTCGACGTGGCGGATCAGCAGCAGCGTCATGAGCGGATCGGGCTTCGCGTGGCGGTCCGGCCGGGCGGCGCGGGCCTCAGTGGAAGTGCAGCAAGGTATCGCCGCGCACGCCGACGCGCAGCGTCTCGACCGAGATGACTTCTTCGGGCGGGATGTTGCCGAGGTTCACGTTGGCGCCGAACTTCTTGATGAACCACGTCTGCTGGCTCTTGATGGGCGCCTCGAACAGAAGGTTCTCGGCGCTCACCGCGTTGACGATCTCGTCGATGAGACCCTCTTTGACGTCGGCTCCCGCCTGGTAGATGCCCACGGTGCCCGATTCGCGCCCCTCGGTGATGACCTTCCAGGCGCCGGCCTCGAGCTCGCGCTTGATCGCGTCGACCCACTTGTAGGGGGCGATCACGACCTCGGCGTCTTTGCTGCCGACCTCGCTGAGCACCCTGAACTCCTTGGTGAGGCGCTTGATCAGGGCGATCTTGTCGTCCTCGTGCATGGCGACGGTGCCGTCTGATACTTCGATGCACTCCATGCCGCAGGCGCGCACGGTGCGCAGGTACTCCTCGAGCTTGTTCTGCCGCAGGCATGCTTCGAAGAGCGTGCCGCCGAAGCACACGGGGATGTCGTAGCTGTGATAGAGCTCGATCTTCTCCTTGACGTTGGGGGTCACCACGGCGGTGCCCCAGCCCAGCTTCACGATGTCGACGTCGTGCCTGGCGACCTCGAGGAACTGACGCACCTGGTCGAGGCTGTAGCCCTTGTCGAGCACATGCGTGAGGCCGCTCTCGCGCGGCTTGGTGGTGCGCTCGGGGAGCGTCAGGAACTCGAACATGGGGCTTCCTCCCGTGGTCGTCCGCCGGTCACTCCGGCGTTGCTGGAATCGTACCAGACGTCTTTCGGCGGCGTTGCAGCCTGACGGCCGCGCCGTCGCCCCGCGAGCTACGCCTTGCCGAGCAGCGCCAGCCCGCTGAGGAACAGCACCACGGCGAGGCAGAGGCGCAACACGCGGTTAGGCGCGAGCTTGGTGAGCTGCGACCCGACGAGGACGCCGGGGATGGAGCCCAGGAGCAGAGCGGCGACCATCCACAGATCGACGTTGCCCACGCCGATCTGCGCCAGGCCGGTGATGCACAGCAGGATCATGGCGTGGAACACGTCGGTGCCGACGATGCGGTCGGTGGTGAGCGGATAGAACAGGATCAGGAACACGGC
>JAPLCM010000167.1 GCA_026392275.1 Actinomycetota bacterium
CACGAGGGCCACCGGGCCCTGGACGCACGGTCCCAGGCAGCCGGTCTCGATGACCTCGACCTCGCCGGCGAGCTCACGCGTCACAAGCTCGGCGCGTACGGCCTCGCTCACATCGAGCGCACCGGAGGCGATGCATCCGCCGCCGGTGCAGATCAGAAAATGGGTTCTCACTTCAGCCATAGTCGTGTCACTCGCTCTCAGGTCTTGATCAGGTAGGCGTCGACGGGGGTACCGCCCACGAGGTGGTTAAGGACGATCGTGTGCACCTTGTCCTTGTCGAGCAGGCCGTAGCGGTACAACGTCCCGTCCGCCATGGTGATCGTGGCCATGGGCTCTTCTTCGCAGAGGCCGGCGCAACCGGTCTGGTGCAGACTCGCCGAGGTGACGCCGGCGGCGCTCATCTCGGTCATGAACGTGGCGACCACGTCACGGGCGCCGGCGGCGATGCCACAAGTACCCATATGGACGGTGACCTGCGTGTCCTTGCGGCCCTGCCGCAGGTCGAGGTCGGCCTGGGCCTTCTGCGCTCTCGCGAGAAGCTGGTCTGGGCTCGTGATCTTGTCGGCCATGGTCAAGCGCTCCTTTCGGCGAGGACGGGCTCGGCGGCGTACTGCGCGACGATCTCGTTGACGCGCTTGGGCTTGACGCGATGGTGCACGTCGTCGTCCACGGTGATCACGGGCGCGAGGCCGCAGGCGCCGAAGCAGCGCGCGATCTCCAGCGAGAACTCGCGGTCCTCGGTGGTTCCGCCGATGTCGATGCCGAGCTCTTTCTTGAACGCGTCGAGGACCTGGACGCTACCGCGCACGTAGCAGGCGGTGCCCATGCAGATGCGCACGAGGTGCTTGCCGCGCGGCACGGTGGTGAAGAACGAGTAGAAGCCGACGACGCCGGCGACTTCACTGTAGGGCTTGCGCAGTTCCCGGGCGATGTGCTTGAGGGCGACCTCCGGCAGGTAGCCGAAGATGCCCTGGGCAAGCTGCAGCACCGGGATCAGGGCGCCGGGCTTGCCGCGGTACTCGCCGATCACCGCGTCGAGGCGCTCGAGGAGCTCCTCTTCTGTCGGTTCTTCGGCACAACCGCACGCGCACGACTTGACTTCTTCGCTCATCCGCTGCTCCTCCGCTTGTTTCGACCGCGATCCGGTGTACTGCAGATGGCGGTCATGTGAGAGCTTCCTGATAGGCGACGAGGGCGGGAAGCCGCTGCGGCAGCTCGCTGCCGCGCAGCGACGTGCGCTCGTCGCCGTCCGTGAGGTCCACGGCGAAGTCGACCTCCTGGTTGGTGGCGACCATGGTGAGGATGCTGGTCGCCACATCGCCGAGGGGCGGGCGGTCGACGTTGCCGAGGCCCATCCAGGCGCGCACGGCGACCCCTCCGAGGTCGGCGGAGCGGCCGACGCTCAGCCCGCCTCCCGACGCCTCGGCCGCCTGGCGAAACAGGCTCAGCCCCAGGCCGGTCTTCTTGCCCTTCTTGGTCGTGTAGAAAGGGTCGAGCGCTTCGCGGGGCGTCACGGGCAGACCGGGCCCGTCGTCCTCAACAGTGATCGCCAGGCTGTCGGCGGCGCGATCCGCGGCGACGCCCACGCGGATCTGCGTGGCGCCGGCGCGCACGGAGTTCTCGATGATGTCGAGAAGGTACAGCGAGAGGTCATGCATCGCCGACGCTCCTGCCACCTTCGCCGGCGAGGGCGAGCGCCAGTTCATCGAAGCTCGGGCGCTCGCAGTGCACCGCGGTATGCACCGCGCCGATGTCGCTCCGGTAGTGGGCGTCGGACGAGTGCACCAGCGGCAGACCGTGAACGGCGAACGCGGCCTCTTCCGGAGAGCCCGGCGTGACGTGCCGTGAGAGCTCGACCGCATCGAAGCCGGCTTCGGCCGGGAAGAAGCCCAGCTGGCCGATCACGCCGAAGCTGCGGCGGTCGACGTGCGCGGCGATGGCCAGGCCGCCGTGGCTGTGGACAAGTGCCACGATGGCGTCGACGTCGAGCTGCGTGGCCGTGGCCAGGGCGAGGGTCTCGCGGGCGCGTTCGCGGCCGTCGGCGGCCAGTACGTGCTGCTCGCCGAAGAACGCTTCGTAGCCGTCGTCGATCTGACCGAGCGTCGCGCCGACCTCGGCGCCGGCGGCCAGCGCCGCCGCGGCGTCGGGGAAGACGGCGACGACGTGGCACTCCTCGACGCTGGTGATCTCCATGCCGGCGAGCACCGTCAGGCGCGCGCCGGCAGCCTCCTGCACGGCGGCGGCGTTGCGGGCGCTGTTGTGGTCGCAGACGGCGATCATGCCGAGGCCCTCAGCGAGCGCTCTCTCGACGAT
>JAPLCM010000026.1 GCA_026392275.1 Actinomycetota bacterium
GGCCACGGCCGAGCTTGTGCCGCTGCTCAACGTCGCGTACAACCGATGGAAGGGGAACACCGGCGGCGATACGCTCGGCCCGGTGACGCTGGCGCCTTGGGCCGGCAGCGTGCGCAATGGCAAGACGGCCACGCTGTACTACATGGTCACCGACGACCAGAGCGCCAGTGCCACGGTGACGATCCGCATTGCGACGCCGGGCGGCACGGTCAAGAAGACGCTCGCTTTGGGCCTGCGGCCGACCGGCCAGAAGGGCCGCGCGCGTTTCACCTGCAAGCTCGCGCGCGGCGGCTACACGTTCACCGTCGACGCCCGCGACCTGGCCGGCAACGCGGCCCAGACGCCCTTGGGGAGCAACACGCTGACCGTGAGGTGAGGCGCGAGCCGTCCCCGACCGAGGCCGGCCTCTGCAGACGGCGTCCTACGGGCGGCGCAACCCCAGCCGCGCCAGCTCGGCGTCTGCCAAGGCGCGGTAGTCGCCGCTCGCGATGGCCCGCCAGGGATCGTCGCTGAGCGCGCGCAGGCGGTCCCAGGGCAGCACGTCCGCGGCCCGCCGCGCCAGGTACTGTTCGAACACGGGGTCGCCGCCCGAGCCCGGCAGCGCGTCCGCTACCGCTCCGACATAGCGGCGCCAGCGCACGCGCACCGGCAGGTATAAGAAGAGGATCATGGCGGCGGGCAGGATGCCCACACCCAGGCCGGCGATGACGGCGATGCGCTCGATGCCGGCTTGGCTAGCTTGGCCGCTGGCCTCGACCTCAGAGCCCAGCTTCTCGATCGTGGCGGCGAAGTCGCCGATGCTGCCGCCAACCAGCGGAAGGCCGCCCACAGCGCTGAGAGCCTGCCCCGTGTCCTTGACGGCGGTGCCCACCTTGATCACGTCGCCGCTGAGCTGCGTCTGGGCGCGGATGTCGTGCCAGATGAGCACCCCGAGCGCCACCCACACGATGACCCACACGATGACGCCGATATCGATCCAGTGCACCGAGCGCGCGCTGAGGAGCTGCGTGTCGCCACTCATGGCCCCCTCCTTCTGGTCGGCACTACTCTACCCCGCATGGTCCCGGCTGCGCCTCAAGTGCTGCCTTGACAGCCGCGAGCAGCACGTCGGGCTGATCCGTCCCGACGCGCACCACGCGGCCGTTGTCCATTTCCAGCTCCACAGCGTCGAGCCCGCCCACGTTGTAGAGGCGCCCGCGAGGGATGACGCGCACGCCCCAGCCGTCATACCAGTGGTTGCGGACCTTGCCGGCAGCGGTGACGTCGGCGAACATGATGTCGCGGCGCAATGTGCCAAAGCCGAACCAGAGTCGCAGGGCCCGGTCGTCCACCACCACGGTGAGCGTCGAGAACAGCGTGAGCATCACCGCGGCGATCGCCACGACGGCGCCAGAGAGCGCGAGAGACAATGTCCCCTGAGATGCGGTGAACACCACGTGAATGAGTTCCGCCAGCACGATGGCGACGACCAGGACGATCAACGTCCATGCGGTCTGAGTATGACGGTACCGTTCGTTCATCGTCGGCTGCCTTGCGGCGTGCTCCAGGGTCGGGCAGTAGCGTACACCGCACCACCCGCGGAAGTAGACTGCGTTCATGCAGATCGCATTCCTCGGCGACAGTCTCACGGAGGGCTGGCCCGGCGCCGCCTACTTCCCGCTCCTGCAGGCGCGGCTGCCCCAGCACGTGCTGCTCAACTTGGGACGCGCCGGCGACACCGTCGTCGATGTGCTGCGCCGCGTGGCGTACCGCGGCCTTGACCCGGTGGACCTGGCAATCATCTGGGTCGGGGTCAACGACGCAGTGATGGGTGCGTGGGACGCGGCCGGCGATGGGGTCGGCAGCGACTGGGGCTGGGCCGAGCGACTGGCGCGCATCAGTGGCGACTACCAGGACCTCGTCACTTGGACGGCCGCGCGGGCCTCACAGATCGTGTGCGTGCGGCCGATAGTCCTGGAGGCAGACGGCTCGGTGTGGCAAGAGCACGCCGACGAGCTGGGCGACGATGTCGTCAGGCTGGCCGGCGAGCACGACGGCGCCCGCACGCTGGACCTGCGCCCAGCATTCGCAGCCGCACGAGCCGTCGGTGACAGGCCGTTCACCATCGACGGCGTCCACTTCACCAACGCGGGCGCGACGGTCGTGGCCGCGGCGCTTGCGGCAGCCATTGAAGACATCGACCGCGGCGAGACGGCCGCGTCAGACACGGGAGACTGACCATGTCGCACGAGCTCCGCAAGATGATGCTCATCGGCGCGGGCGCTGCTGCGGCGGGCGTTGGTGTGTGGGCCGCACTGCGCCCTCGCACCCTCGCCTGGGGCGCGACCTGTGACGAGGTCGTCCGGCCGCTGCCTGGCGACGACCTCGTCGCCAACCCCTTGTACGTGACGACGCGCGCGATCACGATCAAGGCGCCTGCCGCCGCCGTGTGGCCGTGGCTCGTCCAGCTTGGCCAGAACCGCGGCGGCTTTTACACCTACGATGTCCTTGAGAACCTCATGGGCCTGGACATCCACAGCGCCGACGCCATCCGCCCCGACTGGCAGGATCTCCACGCCGGCGAGGACTACGTGACCCTCGACCCAGACGAGCACATGAAGATGACCATCAGCGTGCTCGAGCCAGAGCGTGCCTTCGTCATCCGCAGCGGCGCGCCCGGCGAACCGCCGCAGGCGCCGGGCAGCTTCTTGCGCGGCGAACTCGCCTGGAGTTGGGGCTTCTACCTGGAGCCGCTTGACGCAGGCGCCACGCGGCTCCTCATCCGCTGTCGCGGCGCTTGGGCAGACACCGCGGCGGCCAAGCTCGCCAAACCGGTGCTGCTCGAGCCCGTTCACTTCGTCATGGAAGAGCGCATGCTGCGCGGGATCCGCGAACGCGCGCAGGGGGCGACGTGACGTACTTCGCCTGGAATGGCTACCGGCTCTTCTATCGGGAGGCCGGTGAGCCCGGCCGACCGCTCCTCGTCCTGCTTCCGTGCAGCACGGCCTCGTCGGCCAACTACACAGCCGAGCTCGAGTACTTCGGGCGGCGCTTTCACGTCGCCGCCCTGGACTTCCTCGGCACAGGGGGGTCCGACCGTCTGTCCATCTGGCCCGACGGTTGGTGGGAGGACGGCGCCGATCAGGCGGCGGCTCTCGCCGCCACCCTCGGCGGCGGGCGCTATGCCGTAATGGGCGCGGGCGGCGGCGGCGTTATCGCGCTGCTCACGGCGCTGCGTGACCCTGCGCGGGTCGCCGCCGTGGTCGCCGACAGCTGCGTGGAGCGCTTGACAGCTGAGGATCTCGAACGGGTCGTCCACGAGCGCGAGCCCGCCACGCGCGGCATGGCTCGCCAGCGAGAGCAGCCACACGCGGAGCTCACCGACATCATCCTCGGCCGCGGAGTGCTTTCGCTTGGTCAGCGCCTCAGCAACAGGGGTCTGCGCGGCTTCTGGCAAGCCGCCCACGGCGACGATTGGGAGGACGTCGTGACCGCCGACAGCGCCCTGCATCTGCGCCTGGCCACGGCCGGCACATGGGAGCCGTTCGCCGGTCAGCTCGGTCAGCTCGGTTGCCCGGTGCTGCTCACGGGGAGTCCGGCCGACCCGCTGCTCCCCGACCTCGACGAGCTGCAGGCGGCCATGGCCGCGCAGATCCCCGAGTGCCGCCGCTGGCTTTCGAGCGGCGGCGGGCACCCCGCCATGTGGACCGATGCGCTCGGTTTCCGCCGCGCCGCCGACGACTTCCTGGGCGGCGTGCGCTTCTAGCTCTACCTCGGCGGGGGTAGGTGCTTCGCGCGCGGCGAGGCCGCAGGCCCTTACGCCGCCCGCGAGTCCGTACCCTCCGCCGCCCACGGCTCCCCCACCCGGGGTAGCCGCACCCCAGCCAATCTCCCTCTGCCGTCCGTCTGCATTGACCACCCCCGGGCGATTCGCCGCTCACGCCGCCGCCGTAGCCTTCTTCCAGTCATTCCAGGAGGAGGAACCATGCCACCGATCGTCACAGAAGAGCGCGAGAGACTCGCTCCCAGCATCGAAGAGCTTGAGCGCGCGTTCGCCACCCAGACGCGCGCGGTCGTCACCGCCCGCGGGCTCACACGCACCTACGGCAAGGGGGACGCCACGGTGCACGCGTTGCGCGACGTCGACATCGACATCACCGAGGGACGGCTCACGGCCATCATGGGCCCGTCCGGCTCCGGAAAGAGCACCCTCATGCACATCCTCGCCGGCCTCGATCAGCCCACCGGCGGCCGGGTCAGCATCGACGGCGTCGAGATCACCCGGCTCAAGGAGAAGAAGCTCACGCAGCTCCGCCGCGACAAGATCGGCTTCATCTTCCAGAGCTTCAACCTGCTGGCCACCCTGACCGCCGACGAGAACATCGTGCTGCCGCTCTCGCTCGCCCGCCGCAAGGCAGACGAGGCCTGGCGGCGCACGGTCATCGAGGCCGTCGGCCTGCAGGACCGCCTGACGCACCGCCCGGCCGAGCTCTCCGGCGGTCAGCAGCAGCGCGTCGCCGTCGCCCGGGCGCTGATCACCCGGCCGGCCGTGCTCTTCGCCGACGAGCCCACCGGCAACCTCGACTCGCGCACCGGCGGCGAGGTCCTCGACCTGCTCCGCCGCAGCGTCGACGAGTTCGGCCAGACCGTGATCATGGTCACCCACGACGCCAACGCGGCGAGCATCGCCGATCGCATCGTATTCCTCAAGGACGGCCGCATCGAACTGGACGAGGACCGCATGACCCGCGACGCCATCTACGACACCATCAAGAACCTCGAGGTGCCCCGATGACCCGCCTCGCCTTCCGCAGCCTGGCCAGCCGGCCACTCCGCACGGTCCTCACCGTCCTGGCGATCCTGCTGGGCGTGGCGATGATCACCGGCACGTACGTTCTGACCGACCAGATCCACAACGGCTTCGCCGACATCTTCAAGACGTCGTTCAAGGGCACCGCCGTGCAGGTGTCGCCCAAGACGGCATTCACCGCGATGGACAGCGCCGGCACCGTTCCACAGACGCTGAACACCACGATGCTCGCGCAGATCCAGGGGGTGCCGGGCGTCGCCAGAGCCGCCGGCTCCTATCAGACGCTGGGCGCCGCGATCGTGGACGGCAAGACCATCCAGACCGGCGGCTCCCCGACCCTGCTGACCACCAACCCGGGCCCGCCCTTCAACCAGGCCCGGCTCGTCGCCGGGCGCGAGGCGCAGGCCCGCAACGAGGTCAGCATCATCAAGAGCTTCGCCGACCAGCAAGGCTTGAAGCCGGGCGACAGCTTCGACGTCGCCGCCGCGGCCGGCCTGCAGCACGTCAATGTCACCGGCGTGTTCACGTGGGGCGACTCGGGCTCTATGGGCGGCACCATCGTCATCGCCGGCCGCCTGCAGGACGTGCAGCGCTGGGGCGGCGAGCCCGGCAAGCTGAGCGGCGTCTCCATCTCCGCCGATCCCGGCGTGACCCCCAAAGAGCTCGCCGCGCGCGTCAAGACCGTTCTGCCGGCGTCGGTGAGCGTCAAGACCGGCGAGCAGGCGGCCACCGACGCGACCAACGAGACGGCCGCCTCCATCAACACCTTCCTGACGCCGATGCTCCTGGCGTTCGCCGGCGTCTCTGTCTTCGTCGGCGCCTTCATCATCTTCAACGCCTTCAGCATCACGGTGGCCCAGCGGCGCCGCGAGTTCGCGATGCTGCGCGCCCTCGGCGCCAGCCGGCGTCAGGTGCTCCGCTCCGTGGTCGCCGAGGCGCTCACGCTGGGCGTCCTCGCCTCGGCCGTCGGCATCGTCGCCGGCCTCGGCGTGGCCAAGGGCATCAACCTGCTCTTCAAGGCGATGGGGGCCGACATCCCGACCGCCGGCATCGCCCTGGAGCCACGGACGATCCTCATCGCCACACTCGTCGGCGTCGGCGTGACGCTGGTGTCCGCTCTGGCTCCGGCCCTGCGCGCGACGCGCGTGCCGCCGATGGCCGCCCTGCAGGAGGGCGCGGCCCTGCCGCCGACCCGGTTCACCCGCTTCACCACAGCGATCGCCCTGGCCGTCGCCGCACTCGGCGGCGCCTCGCTCGCCTACGGCATCTTCAGCGGCGGCGCGACCAGCAACCGCCTGCTCTCCATGGGCCTCGGTGCGCTCCTGCTCTTCGTGGCCATCGCGATGCTGGCCAAGTACATCGTGCGGCCGGCGGCGCGCGTCATCGGCTGGCCGCTGGAGAAGCTCGCTCCCACCAGCGGCCGTCTGGCCCGCGACAACGCCGGCCGCAATCCGAGCCGCACGGCCGCCACGGCCGCCGCGCTCATGATCGGCCTCGCCCTGGTCGTGTTCATTGCCGTGTTCGCCCAGGCGATGAAGGGCTCTTTCGGCGGCGCGATCGAGAAGTCCACGCGCGCCGAGTTGGTCGCGCAGGACCGCACCGCATTCATGGGTGTGCCGCAGAAGGCCATCCGCTCTCTGGACATGGTGCAAGGCGTCGACACCGCCGCCGGCACCGGCTACGCCAACATCAAGGTGAAGAAGGGCGGGGTCATGAGCGCCTACGCCGTCGACCCCGCCGTCTTCGCCCGCGTTTGGGCACTCGACTGGAAGCGCGGCGGCAGCGACGCCCTCCTCGCCAAGCTGGACGCCCATCACGTCGTGCTCGAGGACGGCTCCCCGCTCGCCGGCAAGGTCAAGGCCGGCGACACGATCACCGTCGCCACGCAGGGCAGCAAGAAGGCTACGCTCACCGTTCTCGGCTTCTACCGCGACCAGATGGCGTTCACCGGCATGGTCACCAGCCTGGACGCCTTCAAGGCCCTCGACCTGCCGACCGCCTCCGTCATCACGATGGTGCGCCTGCAGGACGGCGCGAACGTCGGCGCGACGCAGGACGCCGTGCAGAAAGCTCTCTCCGCCTACCCGACGCAGAAGGTCATGACCAAAGGCGAGTACCTTGACACCATCAACAAGATGGTCGACCAGATCCTGATGATGTTCTACGGCCTGCTGGCCATGAGCATCCTCATCTCGATCTTCGGCATCATCAACACCCTGGTGCTCAGCGTGCACGAGCGCACCCGCGAGATCGGCATGCTGCGCGCGATCGGCGCCACCCGGCGGCAGCTCCGGCAGATGGTGCGCTACGAGAGCGTCATCACCGCCGTGATCGGCGGGGTGCTCGGCACACTGGTCGGGGTGGCCATGGGCTACGTGATCATCACCGAGCTGGGCGGCGACGGGCTGGTCTTCAGCCTGCCGTGGACGCAGCTGGGCGTGTTCCTGGTCCTGGCCGTCGTGGTCGGCGTGGTCGCCGCGGTGCTGCCGGCAAAGCGCGCCGCCAACACGCGGATCCTGGAGGCCATCCAGTACGAGTGAGCCGGCGCTGACCCCCCAGCCGGCCGCATCAGGGCCGGGCGCGACCGATAGGTGGCGCCCGGCCCTTCTCACGCATCGGCGTAGTCGCGCATGTCCACGTCGCCGCCGGGCTCTACCTCGATATCGCCGGCGGCGACGCGGAAGACGACGTCGGCCACGCGCTCCGGCGGCATACCCTGCTGGTCGTTCATGCGCGTCGCTGTCACGGTGGGGTGCACGCTGACGAAGCGCTTCCCCGGCCGCTCCACAGCCAGCGCCTTCACGAAGCCGCGCAGGCCCCACTTGGTCGCACAATACGTCGGCGGCGTACGCGACTGGTGCAGGGTCGCCGTGCTGCCGATGGTGATCACGGCGTCGCTCACCATCGGCAGGAATGCCCACATGAGCTTCATGACGCCCTCGAGGTTCACCCGGAGCTGGCTCTCGATGTCGCCGAAGTCCTGCGCGAGAAACGGGCGCCACACGATGACGCCCGCGTTGTTCACCAGGATGTCGATGGCGCCGAAGCGGTCGACGACAGTCTCGACGAGCGTGCGCAGACTGTCGTCGTCGGCGAGCTGCAGCGAGGCGATGAGCACCTCCGGGGCGCCGAGGCCACGGCAGAGCTCGGCGACCTCTTCGGCCTCCGCCTTGTGCTCGAAGTAGGTGAGCGCCAGGCAGCTCCGCGCGACAGCGAAGCGCAGCGCGATCTCGCGCCCTATGCCGCTGCTCGCCCCTGTGACGAGAACGGTCTTTCCTGCGAAGTCGATGCCCACATCCCTATGGTACCCGGCAGGCGCGCGCGACAGCCAAGACGCCGATCGGAAGCGCCGCCAGGCATGGCGACGCACTACGCCACGGGCGCGCGTGCCCCCAGAAGCGCTCGAGCCCCGGATTCATGCCGACCGGCTGGGGCTTGCCGTTCGCGGATGCCTCCCTCGGCGTCAGGTGGCCACACCACCCGTGGCGCGCGGCGGGTACGCGAACAAGTGAGCGGGTACTATCCGGGGCATGAAAGTCGCCGTCTTTGGAGCCACCGGCCGTACCGGGCGCCTGCTCGTGGAGGGCGCGCTCGAGCGCGGTCACTCCGTGACAGCGCTGGTCCGCGCACCCGATAAGCTGGGCGCCCTGCTCGGCCGTGTCCGAGTGGTACGGGGCGACGTGCTGGACGGTGGCGTCGTCAGCGACGTCGTCGACGGTCAGGAGGCCGTGCTGGTGGCGCTCGGCGTCGCCATCAAGAAAGCTGATCCGGCGATCAACTCTTTGGGGACGCTCAATGTGATCCGATCCATGCAACGCTACGGGACGCGCCGGCTCGTCGCGCTCTCGGCCGGCAGTGCGCAGCCCGGCAAGGACCCCAACGCGCCGTGGTACTTCGAGCGCGTCGTCAAGCCGCTGTTTCTTAAGTACGCCTTCGCCGACCTGCGGCGAATGGAGACGAGTGTGCGCCAAAGCGAGCTCGACTGGACCCTGGTGAGAGCGGCTCGGCTCGTCGACGGCCCCGCCCGTGGCGGGTATCGTGCCGAACCCGGCCATTCCCTTCCGGGTGGCACGAAGATCGCCCGCGCCGACGTGGCCGCGTTCATGATCGACGAGCTTGAGCGGCACAGCAACATCGGCCACGCGCTGGCGATCGCGTACTGACAATCGCGAGCGGGCGGGGCGCCGGCTTCATTCGTGCAGCATAGGCACGGCTACGTGAGCCCCGACGGGAGCAGCATGACGACGCTTCCGAGCTACCCGGCGCCGGGGCGGAGTAGCAGCTCCCCGGCGCGTCCGCGCTCACGTCATGTGCGTCCCAGCTCGTAACGCAGCGCCGGCTCGAGCTCGGGAAAATCGAAGCGGAAGCCCCGCTGATTGAGCTGCGCGGGCACCGCGCGCTGGCTGGCCAAGAACATCTCCTCACCCATGCCGCCGAGGCCTTTGGCGACGGCGAGGCGGGGCGCCACCAGCGCCGCCGGGCGTCGCACCACGCGGCCAAGCGTCTTGGTGAACTCCAGGTTCGTGACGGGCTCAGGAGCGGTGACATTGACCACGCCGCTGAGCTCGCCGTCGTGGAGCGCCCACTCGAGGGCGGCGAGAAGGTCGTCGAGGTCGACCCAGCTCCACCACTGGTTGCCGTCGCCGAGGCGCGTGCCCAACCCCGCTTTGAAGGCGGGGAGCATCTTGGCGAGCGCCCCGCCGGCGCCGCTCAGCACGATGCCGAAGCGCGGCGTTACGACGCGCACACCGGCGGAGGCCGCGGGCGCGGCCGCCGCCTCCCAGGCGCGGCAGACGTCGGCGAGGTAGCCGTCTCCGCGCTCGGCGAGCTCGGTGAGCGCCTCGCCGCCGCGGGATCCGTAGGCGCCCACCGCCGACGCCGAGACGAGCACCTTCGGCGGCAAGTCCATCTTCTGAAGGGCCGCGACGAGCGTGCCGGTCGCCTGCACGCGGCTGTTCAAGATGGCCTCCCGCCGGCCGGCGGTCCACAGCGACGAGATGCTCACGCCGGCGAGGTTCACGACTGCGTCCACGCCGGCGAGGTCGGCCGGGTCGAGGCGCCCGGCGGCCGGGTCCCAG
>JAPLCM010000285.1 GCA_026392275.1 Actinomycetota bacterium
GTGGACAGTGAGTGCCACAGCCAGTGTCGCGCGTTGACCTCCATGAGGCAGTAGCGGCCGTCGCGGGGGTCGCGCTTGAACTCCACCTGGCTGACGCCCCAGAACCCGAGTTCGTGAAGGAGCCGCAGCCCGGCCTCGGCACGTTCGTTGTCCCACTTGCTCACCGCCATACGGCAGACGCCGAAGTGCGGCGGATGCTGGCGCAGCTTGTGGCCGGTGAACACGGCCAGCGGTCGCGAGCTCGCGTCAAGGTATGACCCGACGGTGAACAGCTCGTCGTCGCCGCCGGGGATGATCTCCTGGTACATGAGCGTGCCGCAGTCGTCGACGGTCGCGTAGACCTCGTCCAGTCGGCGGCGATCGGCGATCTCGAGCACGTGCCGGTGAAAGCGCTGCTTGAAGGCCAGGGACTCGACCGGCTTGAGTATGGCCGGGAAGCCGATCTCTTCCGCAGCGCGTTCGAGGTCGGCGGCAGAGTCCACGAACACCGTGCGCGGCGTGTCCACGCCGCAGCGCCAGGCCGACTCCATCTGCTCGCGCTTGTCGTAGAGGCGCACCATCGTGTCCCAGCGCGAGAAGGGGACGAGGTACCAGGGAGACAGCCGCTCGGCGCACCGTGAGAGCGGCCAAATGGACTCGTCGTGGGTGGGGAAGATGACGGCCTTCTGCGGCAGCCGGCGGCCGAGATCCTCCAGAAAGAGGAGGAACGCCTCCTCGTCCTGTTTGGGGTCGGGGCACACCAGGCCGGCGGCGTAGCGCGAGCGCCGGCCGACGGCTCGCGGGCTGAAGTCGAGCGCCAGTACCGGGACGCCGTGCGCCGCCAGGTCGCGGATGATGCCGAGCCCGTTGGCGAACGCGGTCTGCAGCACGACCGCCGGCGGCGTGACCGCCGCGCGGGCGAGAAAACGGTCGAGGTCCATCTGTCAGTCCTTTCGCGCGGAGCCGGCGACGACCTCCGCGTAGATGTCGAGCATGCGGCGCGCGTTGCGCTCCCAGGTGAACGCCGCCGCGACGGAGCGCCCGGCCTCGCCGACCGCGGTGGCTGCGGCCCGGTCGGCGAGCGCGGTCGAAAGCACGCCGGTAAGGGCGTCCACGTCCCCGGAGGGCACCAGGTAGCCGCTGACGCCGTCTTCAATGAAATCGGCGGGTCCCTGGTCGAGACAGGCGATGACGGGCGTGCCTTGGGTCATCGCCTCCAGGTGCACGAGCCCGAAGCTTTCGGGCGCGCTGGGCAACGCGAAGACGTCGGCGCGCGCCATCATCGCCAGGAGCGCGCCTTGTTCGAGGCGGCCGACGAAGTGCACGCGCTCGCCGAGGCTCAGCGCCGTCGCGAGCGTGATGAGCCGCCGGCGCAGCGCGCCCTCCCCGGCGATCACGCAGTGCACGTCGTCGTGGTCGCCCTGCAGGCGGGCGAGCGCCTGGAGCACCTGCTCGAAGCCCTTGCCGGGCACGAGGCGGCCGGCGCACAGCACGAGGCGGCGGCCCGGCAGGTATGCCGCCGGCTGCGCCGGCGTCAGACCGCCCGGGCCGCCGTTCTGGACCACGTGCACGTTGTCGAGCGACAGGTAGGCGGCAAGCTTGCGCGCCAGGATGTCCGAGACCACGACCACCGCGGCAGCGCCCCGCAGGACCTCGGTGGTGCGTGCGGCGACGGCGCCGCCGCGGCGAAGCCCGTGGTGCACGTCGACGCCGTGCAACGTCACCACGTAGGGCACTCCGAGGTCGCGGCTCAGGTGGGCGGCGATAGCGCCGTCCGGGAGCGCCTGATGGGCGTGGATCAGGTCGAATCCGCCTTCCGCGATCCAGGGGAGGCGCCGCAGGCGCCGGTAGGCCATGTCGCCGAGGCGGTCGAACAGGAGAAGCCGGGGCGGCTGCGGGAAGCGCGGGTAGTCGGTCGTGATGCCGTCCCGCACGGCGCGCTGCGGCTTACTGCCGCGGCGTCGCAGGCGAGGGTCGAACCACAGCACGCGAGGCGTGTAGGGCGTCGGCGAGATCACCCGCAGGCGCACGCCCAGGCGGCCCAGGGCAACGCACTGATCGTGCACGAACAGGTGCTGGTTCACCCCGGGGTACGGGTACAGGTGCGAGACGACGATGACGTTCATGAGCCGGCTTCCGCACCCGTGGAGGCGCCCGTCGTTGGCGCGGCGCCCGCCTCGGGGGGTGAGCCGGCAGTGGTCTTGTCGCCGGCGGGCAGAGCGAGGACGGCCAGGCCAAGGCCGAAGAGAGTCCACATGGGGGCGAAGCTCAGCGAGCTGCTCGGCCCCAGCGCCCCGACGGTGAAACCGACCAGGGCCGCGAAGGCTCCGCTTGCCAGATAGCGCACGAATGGGTCGCCGTCTGTCTTCGCGCGACGCAGAAGGCCTGCGGCGAGCCCCACGAGGAAGACGAGCTGCAGGACGACGCCGGGCAGGCCTCCTTCGGCGTAGATCTCGAGCCACCAGTTGTGCAGGTTGCCTATACCCAGGGCATCGGCGCCTGTCGTGATGAGGCCTTCGACCTGCCCGGGCCCCGCTCCCAGAAGCAGCGAGCCTCCCGTGATGCTGAGGCCACGGTCCAGAAGACTGGTGCGGATCTGGCCGGACCCTTCGTTCGCGGCCAGGTTGCTCGTGAGGTCGGAGAGACGGAACTGGCGGAGCATGGACGACTCCGAGTCGTTGAAGAGCAGATACGCTGTGCCGGCCAGCAGGATCAGTGCCACCAGCGCGCCCAGCGCCCGCGCACGGCGCGTCTGCATCCATGTCCCCGGGCGTGCGTGCATGAACAGGACGACGACGGTGGCGAGCGCTCCGGCGAGCAGGCTGGAACGCGAACCCGTGCGCACGAACGCCACGGCGCCGAGGGCGGCAAAGACCAGGGCGAGGCCCAGCCACCGAACTCGGCGCGTGAAGAAGAACGCGCCGAGCATGAAGGGCCAGCAGATGGCCAGATAGGTGGCGAGGTCGTTCTGGTTCTGGAAGACGCTGGTCACGGCGTAGGTCTGCGAGGTCACCACCGTCACGAGTCGCGAGTTGGGCATGTGGACTCCCGTGATGGCTTCGAGCACGGTGACGCCGAGGATCAACCCGTAGGCCACGAGCATGGTGATGCCGAACGCCCGCAAGCGGCGGCGGCCGAGGCCGGCGGACGCCGCCGCCGCGACGATGGCGAGCATCGTCGCCAGCACGAGCAGATAGCGCAGGCCGGCGGCCTTGTCCGGCGCCCAGACGATGGTGAAGGTAAGCCAGGCCACCCAGAGCGCGAGCGGCAGGGCCGGGCGCCAGGGCGCCAGTGAGACCGTGGCCGGGCGTCGCAGGAGCAACAGCAGCCCGAGCGTGCCGATCACGATGAGGAGCAGGCGGAAGGCGAACAGCTGCGGGAAGGCGGGGAGGGCCGCGGCGGAGCCGACGAGCGCCGCCAGCGGCACCAGCAACACAAGACCGGAGACCAGCGGCCGGAGGCGGACGGCGGCGATCTCGTGGCGGAAGAGGACGATGCCGGCGATGAGTGCGAGCAGCGCGAGCGCCGCCGCCGCCGGCAGCGGCGCTCGTATCAGCCCGTAGGCGAAGACGATGGTGAGCGCCGCCCCGGCGCCGAGCACAGCGAGCTCGGCGAGCCGGCGGCGCCCGGCGCGTGCCGGCGCCGCGCCGCGGGAGGTCGTCATCGCGGCCTCTCTCGGGACGGAAGCCGTTCGAGCACGGCCGCCAGCTCGGCCGCGACGCCGGCCATGTCGTAGCGGGCCAGCGCGTCGGCGTCGGCCACCGGGCCGCCGCCGGAGCGGACGTCGGCGACGAAGCGCGCGAGTGGTGCCTGCAGGTCGGCGTCGTGCGCGACGGTGACGGCGCCACCGACCTCGGCCAGCAGCTTGCTCGCCGCGGAGTGCGGAGCCGTGACGGCGAACAGCGGCCGGCCCGAGTGGAGGTACTCGAAGACCTTGCTCGACATCGACTCGGGGCGCCGCCCGGTGATCAGCAGGAGCGCGTCGGCGGCCCGCTGATACCCCAGTGCCACGGCGTGCGGCACCAGCCGCTCCACGCGCACGCGGTCGCCGATCCCGAGCTTCGCGGCGAGCGGCGCCACGCGCGGCGCGTCGCCGACGAACAGCGCCTTGACGTCGTTCGGCAGCGCCGCCAGGGCGGTGAGGAAGGTCTCCAGGGGCTGCTCGCGGTTGTACAAGCGGCCGGTGTAGACGAACCAGAAGCCCGGCCCGAGATCGGTCGCCGCGGCGGCCTCCGTGCTGTCGTAGCCGTTGGGCAGCACGTGGGTGTGGCCGTCGAGCCAGGGATAGTGCTCCACGATCGCGTCGAGGATGGGCGTGTTGATCGCGCTCACGGCTGCCGCATGACGCAGGACGCGGGCTTCGAGCCGGCGCGTGGCCGCGGCGTGCAAAGGAGTCGCGTAAGGGAGCACGTCGTTGGCGAAGTGGCGATCGCGGTAGTCCGCCATCCACGGCACGCCGCTCGCGCGCGCCAGACCGGCGGCGGCGAGGTGCACGCTCGCCCGCGGATGGCTCGAGAAGATGGCGTCGAAGGGCTCGGCGGCCAGGAGACGGCGCCCGGTGGCGAGAGCCGTGCCCGCCCAGAGCACGTAGGGGTCGGGCACGAAGAGCCAGCTGTTGATCCTGCGGCTCCGTCGCCCGCCACACAGCAGCTGCGCCGGCACGACGACGCGCGTGCGCAGCACGCGCACGAAGTCCGGCGCCGAGCCTGGGCCCTGTGCCTCGGCCGTCAGGACCGTGGCCTCCCAGCCGTGCGCCGGCAGATGCCTGATCAGGCGCAGCACGCGGGTGGTGCCGGCGCTGGTCATGGGCGGGAAGGGGTTGGCCACCACGAGCAGCTTCTTCATCGTCAGATCACCGTCTGGCTTCCCTCGGTGAGCTCGAGGTCGGCGGCCTTCTCCAGCTCGAGCTCCTCCTGCTCGGCGGCCACGTCGTCTGCGCTCAGGTGATCGGCCGGGTGCAGGGCGGACGCCGCCCCAAAGAGTGGCGCGGCCTCGGCGCCATGGCGGCCGATGAGCCGCCGCCCGGCGGCGGCGAGCTGCGCCCGCTCACCGGCGGTGAAGAAGCCGCTGGCCCACAGCGTGAGCGAGAACAGGAGGAGAGCCACGGCCGCCGCAGCGGCGGTGGCGGCGAACAGCGCGCCGGTGGCCATCGTGACGTCCAGGCCCGTCACCCGGTTCACGCCCGCGACGCCCACCAGGGCGAGCCCCGTGGCCAGCAGCAGCTTGAGCAGCCGGCGCCATTCGAAGGGGATCGGGTACCAGTGTTGCGACACGAAGAACACGAGGGTCGCCAGGATCGCGAAGCCGAGCGTCGTCGTCCAGGCGGCGGCCCACATGCCGTATGCAGGTACGAGCAGGAAGTTGAGACCCACATTGACGGCCGAGGCGACCAGCGTGATGACGGGGATCATGCGGTTCTTCTTGGCCACGTTGGCTCCGACCCAGAAGATGAAGTACAGGTTGTAGAGGGCCACGGAGAGCGTGAGCACGAAGGTGGTGGGGCCGACGCTCCAGAACCTGCGGTTGAGCAGCACGTGGATGACCAGCGGCAGGCACACGGCGGTGGCCGCCAGCAGGGCGCCGTTGAACGCCATGAAGTAGGTCGAGCTGCGGGCCACCATCTGCTTATGCCTCTGGGGTTCGTGGAGGCGCGCGTAGTGCCACTGCGGCCACGCCATGCGGAACGCCATGCCGACCAGCAACAGAGGCTGCGCCAGCGAGTTGGCCACGGTGTAGAGGCCGACCTCCGCCTTGCCCTGGTAGTGGAGGAGGAAGAAGCGGTCACTGAGCTTGAGGAAGAAGAACGAGATGGCCGTGAACATGGCCGGGACGGCGAAGGCGAGCATCGAGTACATGAGCTCCTTGTCCCAGAGGAAGCGCAGGCGCGGGACGTAGTACGGCAGGGCGGCCACGTTGAGCACGACCGCGGTGATGAGGTTGGCCAGCAGGTAGCCGGCGGGGCCCAGGTTGAAGACGGCGAGGAAGATCACGGCCAGCGGTACCTGGATGATCACCCTGGCGACCATGAAGGCGGTGAAGGTCCACGGCCGGTGCTCCATGCGCATGAGCTGGTACGGCAGGTCGCTGAGGTTGGTGAAGAACAGCGTGACGAGGCCGATGTCGAAGTAGATCGTGTAGCCACCGCCGCCCATGATCGCGCTGGAGATCTGTGGCATGAAGAGGATGAGGGCGCCGAGCACGAAGCCCGGGTAGACGAAGTCCACGTAGAAGGTGTGGGTGATGACCTTGGAGCGGTGCTGCGGATCCTTGGTGTCGAAGAAGAAGCGCGAGAAGGCGACGTCGAACCCGAGGGTCACGAACACGTCGAGGAAGGTGACGACCGTCACGACCATGCCGATGATGCCGTAGTCCGCCCGGCTCATGAACGACGTGAACAGCGGCAGGAGCAGGGCGACGAAGAACTTCTGTAGCACGCGGCCGGCCCCGTAGATCACCGAGTCCTTCAGAAGCAGACCGTACTCCCCGCGTTTGCCCGGGGCAGGCCCGTCTGCGTGCTTGCGCCGTCTGAGGAATGGGGTCGTGAGGCCTCCGATGAGTGGTCGCTGCGGCCCGCGGAGCCGTGCCGGCGGGCCTCGGCTTGCCATGGTCGGGGACCCATTCTAGCATCGCCGCTCGCTACCTCAGCTTGCGCGCCGGGTTACCCGCCCATACCTCGCCGGGGCTCACGGTCTTGCGCACCGCGGCGCTCATGCCGATCACGGCTCCTTCGCCGACGATCACGCCGTTGGCGACCACGGCGCTTTGCCAGATGGTTGCTCCCTTGCCGATGCGCGCGCCGCCGCCCACCTGGGCGTGGCCGGCGATGAGCACGTCTTCGCCGATCTCGACGTTATGGCCCACGTTCACGTGCGGTCCTATGCGCGCGCCGCGCCGGACGACGGTGTCGCCGAGGGCGCCGCGCTGGATGGTGGCGTGCGCGGCCACGTCGACGTCGTCCTCGATGAGCACGCCGCCCAGCTGCGGGAACTTGACCAGGCGCCCGTCGGAGTCGCGCTCGTAGCCCATGCCGCTGCAGCCGATGGTCGCGTGCGGGCCGATGCTCACGTCGCGGCCGATGCGGGCGTTCATCACCCATGCCTGGTTGGCCTTCACCGACGATTCCAATGCCGGATCGGCGTAGATGGGCGCCACGTCGGCGGTGAGATGGGCGAAGAACCGCCCGATGACCGACGCCATCGCAAGACGAGGGTTGGTGCAGGCGGCCACGATGACGCCGGGCGCGAGGTCGGCGGCCGCCGGCGCGGGGGCCGGCCCCACGAGGAGCGCGCCGCGGAAGCCGGCGGCCGCCTCGGCGCGCCGGCTCCACGCCATGTCGCCGGGGCCCGCCGTAGCGTCGGGCGCCACGCGCTCGAGAGCGGCGTCCGCGCCGCCGTCGGCACGCGTGGTCACGCACTCCTGCAACTGACCGATCTCCGCCAGGTACCTGACGACCTCTGCCGCCGACGGGCTCACGGCCGGTAGTACGGCAGGTACTTGGTCAGCAGACCGGCGTCGAGCTCGTGCGGCACATAGGCAGCTGGGATCTCGATGTAGGCCGGGTTGTCGGGCGTCAGCTCGAACTGCAGCTCGGCCCAGGGATTGGGCTTGTTGTAGTACACGGCGTTGGGGACCTCGAGGTCGAGCACCACGTGCGAGCCGTAGCCTACGATGGCGCCGGGGGCGATGGTGACGCCGGCGCTCGTGTTGGTCCGGCTGCCGATCACCGACCCGTAGCCGTAGCGGGTGATGAGCTGGCGCTTGGGGGCACGGGGGCGGCCGTGATCGATGTTCTTCGTGTGCGAGCTCATGATGCCGGCGGCGATGAAGCACCAGTCGTCGACGATCACGCTCTTGGAGATGCAGGATCCGGTGCGCACGCGCACGTGGTTGCCGATGAGGCAGACGCCGGTGGTCACGCAGTCGTCGGCGATCTCCACGTCGTCGAGCACCCGGGTGCCCGAGGCCAGGTGCACGCGGTGTCCGAGCCGCACGTCGGCGCCGACGACTACATCGGGCTCGATGATGCATTGCAGGCCGTGGTCGAAGCTGTGCCCGTGCGCGAAGTCCCTGGCGATCCACGACCCGCTCGGGGCGTGGTGCTCGTAGGCGTCCCAGTCCACCACTGCCTCGCTTTCGGTCGCCGTCCTGGCCCGCTCGGCGGATCGCCGAGCGGTAAGCGGTCAGTATATCGCCGTCGGCGGAGCGGGCCGGCGCCGGTCTCTACCGCCGCGGCGCCCCGAGATCTTTGGGGAGCTGCTCGGCGTGCGCCTCGGCGGCGGCCAGGCGCTCGGCGGCCAGCGGGGACGAGCCACGGCGCCGGGCGCGGGTCAGGGCCTCGCCGACCTTGAGGCCGGCGGCGTGCAAATCGATGAGCGGTTGCGGCAGCAGGTCGCCGGGCGCGCCGTCGCCGTCGCCGGGCCAGCTGCGCAGGCCGGCGCGGCTCAGGCCGCGTCGGTCGAGCTCGCCGGCCAGGCTCACCACGGCGAGATGCGGCGCCGTCGCGGCCAGCTCGGCGGCGTCGATCCAGGCGCCGGCGCCGATGGTGCGCCGGTCGGGCTGCGCGGGGCAGAGCACGAGACCGTCGGCCTCGGCAAGGCGGCCGCGGACGGCGGCGTCACCGAGGCTGTCCCCCGCCTTCTCGCCGCCGTACAGGCTGATGCGGCCGGCGCCCTCGGGCGCCGCCATCAGTACGCGCGCGCCGGCTTGCGCCAGCCCGCGCGCGACCTTGCCGCAAGCCGGTCCGTCGCCGGCCACCAGGATGGTGGCGCCCACGACTTCCACGCCCAGCTGCAGCAGGCCCCAGACGGCCTCCATCGACAGGTAGCGGTACGCGTCGACGGCATCCTCGTCCAACCCGGCCACGGCGATGCTCAGGCGGCGGCACGTGGCGACGTCCACGTCCCTGGCGCGCCAGTGGGCGACGCCGCGCATCAGGGTCACCGCGGCGGTCTCGCAGAGGTTGCGCGCGATCGACTCGTCGATGGGCCGCACGCCGGGCAGGTCGGTGACCACGTCGATGCTCGCCAGCGGCGCCTGCAGGCGCGTGGGCAGCAGTCGTACGCGGTCCTGGACGCCGGCGAGCGCGGCCAGGTACGCTGTCTGCCGCTCGGCGTCCTTGCGCGCCGACCGTACGCTGTCGCGGCCCACGGCGTACACCTCCTCGGCGCCGGCCAGGGCGGCGATCACGGGGGTGACGCGGCGATAGCCGACGCCGGCCTCCGTGAGCACGTGCAGGCCGCTTAGATCCAGCCGGTGCCTCTCGATGGCGCGGCGGATGAGGCGCACGACCTGGCGGCCGGGGAACCGGTCGTCGCAGGCATCGCGGGGCTGGATGGTCGCGTCCATGTGTCGCCTATCTTACTTCTCCCCAGGCGGCGGTTTCCGCGGGCCTGGCGTCGTGTTCGCTGCGTCGCCTGCGAACCGCGCTCGGTCCGAGGGCGTCTCCGCGAAAGGGGCCGGGTCGGCGCGCCGGCGTCTGTCGTCTATACTTCGCCTTTGCGCTCGCACAGAAAGGACCGCGCACGTGCGTCTCTCTCTTAGCCCCACAGCCGCCCTCGCCGTCGCCCTCGCGGTCACCTGCGTGCTGCTGGCCGCTGTGGCCGGCGGATTCGCGCCGGCGGCTGCGGCGGCCCCCGACGCGGCGCAGATCGACGACTTTCTCAGCGTCCACGGCTCGCCGATGACCGGCACCGGCGCCACCTTCGCGGCCGAGGGCCGCGAGCACGGCGTCGACCCGGCCTTTCTTGTGGCCATCGCCGGGGCCGAGTCGAGCTTCGGCGAGTTCCTGTACTCCGAGAACGGCGACCAGTGCACGTACAACGCCTTCAACTGGTTCTACGGCGCCACGTGGCCGCAGAGCGACTTCGGCTCCTGGGACGAGGCTATCGGCCGTGTCGCCGAAGGTCTTTCCGGCTCGCTATACTACGGCGCCGGCCTCTACTCGGTGTACGCCATCGCGCCGCGCTACTGCCCGGACGGCACGAACAACTGGATCGCCAACGTCACATCCTTCATGACGCAGCTCGGCGGCGACCCCGTCGATACCAGGCTCATCGCCGATCCCGCCGTGCCATCCTCCGCCTCGTCGCCTGCGCCCCAGCCCGCCCCGCTCGCGCTGAACGGGGCAGTCGCCGTCGGCGGCGGCGTCCATCGTGTCGGCGATGTCGTGCACGTGGCCTTCACCATCAGCAATCGCGGCGCCGATCCCGCGGCGATCGCTTGCATCAACCTCGTCGTGCGTGGGCCCGCCGGGTCGGGCGCCTACCTGGTGTCGCGGCAGCCTCTGAGTCTGGAGCCGGGCCGCGACCTCAC